>JAUNIZ010000072.1 GCA_030523165.1 Prevotellaceae bacterium | reverse complement strand
GCAAACGGCGTGTTTTCAACATGCAACCAAGTTATATATAAAACTATACATAAAGACAATATCTGTAAAGAAATTAGTCTTCATAATCATTTATATATTCTAAATTTCGCTTTAATCTTGTGAAATATAAGCATTGAGAAACTTTTTTAATATTATTTAGTTTCAAAATTTCTCACATGAATGTATAAAGTATTACTTTTGCGGTAAAATAAGACAAGAACAATAAAAACAAGAATTATGGCAGAATCAATAGATATCCGCGAATTGAATATCTTGATAGAGCAGAAAAGCTCTTTCATATCAGCTCTTACTACGGGCATGAACCGTGTAATAGTAGGACAGAAGCATCTGGTAGAATCATTGCTTATTGGTTTGCTGAGTGACGGACATATCCTTTTGGAAGGTGTTCCTGGCTTGGCTAAAACCCTTGCTATAAAGACCCTTTCACAATTGATAGATTCAGAGTATAGCAGAATACAGTTTACTCCAGACTTGCTTCCTGCCGATGTTATCGGTACGATGATTTATTCGCAGAAAGACGAAGAGTTTCGTGTAAAGAAAGGTCCAGTGTTTGCAAACTTTGTATTGGCAGACGAAATAAACCGTGCCCCTGCAAAGGTTCAGAGCGCATTGCTCGAGGCTATGCAAGAGCATCAGGTCACTATTGGCAGCTCAACATTCGACTTGCCTAATCCTTTCCTTGTAATGGCAACACAGAACCCGATAGAGCAAGAGGGTACTTATCCATTGCCAGAAGCACAGGTTGACCGTTTCATGCTTAAGGTTATTATCAGCTATCCGTCATTGGAAGAAGAGAAGCTGATTATCCGTGAGAATCTTCAAGGTTCGCTTCCTGAGGTTAAGCCTGTTATATCTTCTGATGAGATTATAAGCGCGCGTGAAGTCGTGCGTCAGGTTTACATTGACGAGAAGATAGAGCAATATATAGCAGATATAGTTTTCGCTTCACGTTTCCCTGAGAAATACGGCTTGCCACAGCTGAAAGACCTTATCACGTTTGGCGGTAGCCCTCGTGCCAGCATCAATCTTGCAAAGGCGTCACGTGCATACGCGTTCATCAAGCATCGCGGATATGTTATACCAGAAGACGTGCGTGCCGTTGCCCATGATGTATTGCGCCATAGAATAGGTCTGTCATACGAGGCAGAAGCTACTAATGTAACGAGCGAGGAGATTGTAAGCAATATCATCAATAAGGTTGAGGTGCCTTAATCGATAATTCATTGTCATTGATTTCATATATATAATATGTGTCCAGCATATTCATATATGAGTCATTGATACGATAGTAATGAATTAGAATAATGCAATTTTCAACTGATTGTAGATATAAAAGTCAGTCAAAGCCAATCATTAATATATTGAATAATGGATACCCAGGAAATCCTTAAAAAGGTAAGGAAGATAGAGATAAAGGCTCGCGGTTTGAGCAACAATATCTTTGCAGGTCAGTATCATTCTGCCTTCAAGGGTAGGGGAATGGCTTTTAGTGAAGTTCGTGAATACCAGTATGGTGATGACATTCGCGATATAGACTGGAATGTTTCTGCACGTTTCCATCGCCCGTTCGTAAAGGTATTTGAAGAGGAAAGAGAACTTACCGTTATGCTGATGATTGATGTCAGCGGCTCTCTTGATTTCGGTACCCAGCAGATGACGAAGAAGGAAATGGTGACAGAGATAGCAGCGACATTGGCTTTCAGCGCTATTCAGAACAATGATAAGATAGGCGTGATATTCTTTTCTGACAAGATTGAGAAATACATTCCGCCAAAGAAAGGCCGCAAGCACATACTCTTTATCATTCGTGAAATGCTTGATTTCCAGCCAGAAAGCAAAAAGACCGATGTCAAGAATGCCGTTGAGTTTCTTACTGGAGTATTGAAGCGTAGATGCACTGCGTTTCTGATGAGCGACTTCTATGTGCATGATGATTTCACTAACGCCCTCACAATCTGTAACAGAAAGCATGATGTGGTTGCCGTGCAGGTATATGACAATCGTGCAAAGGAACTTCCTAACGTTGGTCTGATGCGTGTGCGTGATGCAGAAACAGGTCATGAAATGTATATAGATACAAGTGACAGACGTCTGAGAAAAGCACATAACGCATATTGGATGAACAGGCAGAAGATGCTTGATGACATATTCAACAAGAGCAATGTCAACAAGATTTCAATCGCGACAAATGAAGACTACGTTAAATCACTGCTTCAACTTTTTGCAATGAGAAGATAGGTTCTCTGCAACTAAAGAAAGAATTGTTTGATGAAACATATATTTTTGACTATATTACTAATAACGTGCGCTTTAGCCGTTTCCGCTCAAGTGTCAGTTGAATCAAAGATTGATTCAATACAGATACTTATCGGAGAGCAGACAGGCGTGACGTTGACCGTAACGGCAAAGAAAGGTTCTAATATAAATATGCCTTCGTTCAAGCCTTCACAATACATCACTCCTGGAGTGGAAGTTCTTGAAGACTTGGCTGCAGACACATCGCATCTTGACAACGGACTGATAAAGGTCACAAAAAGATATACACTTACCTCTTTCGACGAGAATCTGTATTATCTTCCGCCGTTTGACGTGACGGTAGACGGAAAGAAATACCAAAGCAAAAGCCTTGCGTTGAAAGTGCTGACCGTGCCAGTAGACACGCTGCACCCAGAAAAGTTCTTTCCTCCAAAAGACGTGCAGACAAATCCTTTCGATTGGAGCGAGTGGAATACTGCATTCTGGCTAAGCGTTGTGTTTGTCCTTCTGTTGGTAATCGTATATTACCTATGGACACGACTGAAAGAGAACAAGCCTATCATTGCCCGTGTAAGGATTATCAAGAAAGTATTGCCGCATCAGAAGGCGCTCAAGGAAATAGAAGCGTTAAAGGCAGACAAGATGTCGCAGTCGGAAGACCAAAAGACGTATTACACGCTTCTTACTGACGTTCTCCGCAAATATATAGAAGACCGTTTCGGCTTCAATGCTATGGAGATGACAAGTACGGAGATTATTGCACGTCTGCAACAGGAAGGCGACAAGAAGATGATAGATGAACTCAAGGAACTGTTTACTACGGCAGACCTTGTGAAGTTTGCTAAACATTCGACTCTCATCAACGAGAATGACGCAAATCTTGTGAATGCGATAGATTTTATCAATACTACAAAGCAGGAAAACCAGCCTACCGTAGAGCGTGTAGAGCCGAAACTTACAGAAGAAGACAAGCGTTCAATGCGCTCACGTCTTACGCTCAAGGGCATTATCATTGCAATTATCGTTGCAGCTGTAGTCTTGCTTGGATTCGTGGTATATCAGGTTTATCTGTTGATATAGGAGAAATAGAATTATGGAATTTGTCAATAAAGAATATTTCCTGCTATTGCTGCTGCTCGTGCCATATCTGATATGGTACATGCTATATAGAAAGAAGAGCGAGCCTACAATGCGTATGAGCGACACCTTCGCTTATCGCTATGCTCCAAAAAGCCTTCGTGTTCGCTTGATGGGCTTGCCTACGCTTCTGCGAATAGTTACATTCGTGCTTGTCGTTATCGTCTTGGCACGCCCTCAGACACATAACAACTGGGGAAGCAGAACAGTTGAAGGAATAGACATAATGCTGGCTATGGACGTTTCAACGAGTATGCTTGCAGCCGATTTGAAGCCTAACAGAATAGAGGCGGCAAAGTCTGTGGCAGCAGAGTTCATATCAGGAAGACCAGACGATAACATAGGATTGACAATCTTTGCAGGCGAGGCGTTTACGCAATGCCCTATGACAACAGACCATGTGTCGTTGCTTAATCTTATGCATAGTGTAAGCACAAATATCTCAGAGCGTGGTCTTATAGAAGACGGAACGGCAATCGGCATGGGTCTAGCAAACGCTGTAGGAAGACTGAAAGACAGCAAGGCAAAGAGCAAGGTCGTTATTCTCCTTACCGACGGAACAAACAACCGAGGCGACATATCGCCGCTTATGGCTGCCAATATCGCAAAGAGCCTTGGCGTGCGCATATATACGATAGCTGTAGGTAGCAAGAATGTTGCTCCATATCCTATGATTGTCGCAGGAAAAGTAGAATATGTAAACAGAAGAAGCGACTTTGATACGGAAACGTTGCGTGAGATAGCCACTATATCAAACGGTCAGTTCTATCGTGCTTCGAATACAGCGGAACTGAAGAAGATATACAATGACATAGACAAACTGGAGAAGACAAAGATGGATGTGAAGAAATTCACAAAGAGATATGACGTCTATCAGCCGTTTGCCATAGCCGCAATCATAGTGTTGCTGCTTGAGATATTGCTCCGTATGACGGTATTCCGCCGTATACCATAATATATAATAATGTAGACAATATGTTCAGATTTGAAGACCCTATATATCTGTATTTGCTGTTGCTCATACCAGTCTTGTTTCTCTTTAGGCTGTTGAGCATACGCAGACGTAGCAAGATGCTGAAGAAGTTCGGTGACCCTGCTATGCTAAAACAACTTATGCCCGATGTCTCACGCAAGCGCCGTGAACTGAAGTTCTGGCTTACGCTTTCAGCGTTGGCGCTGTTGATAGTAATGCTTGCACGCCCACAGATGGGAACAAAGATCAATCAAGAGAAGCGTCAAGGCATTGAGACTATTATCGCTATGGATATAAGCAATTCAATGAAAGCGGAAGATGTTGTTCCTTCACGTCTTGACAAGAGCAAGATGCTGGTAGAGAACATGGTAGACAAGTTTACCGACGACAAGGTAGGTCTTGTTGTTTTCGCAGGCGAAGCATTTGTCCAGCTGCCTATAACCAGCGACTATGTGTCTGCAAAGATGTTTCTGCATAACATTGACCCGTCACTGATTGCTACGCAAGGTACCGACTTGGCTAGGGCGATACAGATTTGTACAAATAGTTTCACGCAACAGAAAAACATTGGTCGCGCGATTCTGATAATAACAGACGGTGAAGACCATGAAGGCGGAGCTATTGAAGCCGCAAAGGAAGCGAAGAACAAAGGCATGCGAGTGTTCGTTCTAGGTGTAGGTTCACCTAAGGGAAGTCCAGTTCCTGACGGTCATGGCGGCTATCTGAAAGACAATACAGGGCAAGAGGTAATGTCTGCCCTTAATGAAGACATGTGTAGACAGATTGCGCAGGCTGGCGGTGGAGCATACATACATGTAGACAATACCAACCTTGCACAAGACAAGCTTAACGCAGAATTGCTGAAACTCCAGAAGGGAGACTTGGCAAGTGTAATATATAGCGAGTATGATGAGCAGTTTCAGGCAGTAGGCATACTGGTGCTTCTGCTATTGATTATCGAAGCCATTATCCTTGAAAGCAAGAATCCGTTGCTGAGGAACATAAGAGTCTTCAAGCAATAAGTTTTTTGAATTAAAATCTGTAACGAAGTGAAACAACTTTTATTGATTATATTGTTGGCAGTATCCGCTGTAGCAAGCGCACAGACAGACCGTAAGTTTGTGCGTGAAGGAAACCGTCTGTTTCATAAAGAAGACTATGCCAAGGCAGAAATACAATACAGGAAGGCAATATCGAAGAACCCTTCCAACTCTCAGGCTGTCTACAACCTAGGGTGCGCCTTGATGATGCAGAACAAGGATTCTGCAGCCGTAGAACAATATCAGAAAGCGGCAAAGATGGAAACAAACAAGATGCGCCGCGCCATGATTTGGCATAACGTAGGCGTTATCTGCCAGAACAGCAAGATATATGACGAAGCCATAAAAGCCTATTCCGAGTCCTTGCGCAACAATCCTAAGGATGATGAAACCCGTTACAATCTGGCTCTTTGCAAGAAGCTGCAGAAGATACAGGGTAATAATTTTAATAATAATAATCAGAATAATCAAAATATGAATAAGGACGACAAGGGCAAGGACATTAAGGTCGAGAAGAACAAGGATGACAATGACAAGAACGACAAGAATAAAGATAAAAAACAACAGCAGCAACAGCAGCCTAAGGAGCAGATAAGCAAAGACAACATTGAACAGATGCTAAACGCTGCAATGCAGAACGAACAGCAAACCCAAGAGCGTCTGAAGAAGGCGACACAACAACAGGGTACCCGTCGTCTGCAGAAGAACTGGTAATAACATATTCAGACTGTGCATTATATGAAAAGATATTTACTTCTATTACAAATACTGTCATTCGTTTTGTTTGTCAAGGGTCAGACCCTTGTCGGCAACGCTCCGTCAAACGTGTCTGTAGGCGAGAACTTCCGACTTACATACACCGTCAACACGCAAAACGTAAGTGATTTCCGTATAGGAGATGTTCCCGATGCCCTTGAGGTGATAACGGATCCATACACGTCTTCACAATCAAGCTTTCAGGTTGTGAACGGCCATACCAGTTCTTCCTCTTCCATCACGTACACGTTCATACTGTGTGCAACAAAGAACGGCTCGTTTACAATCTCTCCTGCGCATATCGTGGCAGGCGGCAAGAAGATAGCGTCTAAGCCTTTGAAGATAACCGTATCGGGCACAAGCCAGAGCACAGGCGGTGCGCCTCGCATGCATGAAGACAATCAGAACCAGATGCGCGATGCTGGAACGCAGGTAAAGGGCAGTGACCTGTTCATAAAGGTCAGCGCCAACAAGCGCCGTGTGCATGAGCAGGAACCAGTCTTGCTTACATATAAGGTATATACCCTAGTTGACCTGATTGAGCTTGACTACAAGATGCCTGACCTCGCTGGTTTCCATACACAGGAAGTACCACTGCCGCAGCAGAAGTCTTTCCATATAGAGCAAGTCAACGGCAGGTCATACCGTTGCGTAACGTGGAGCCAATACGTAATGTTCCCTCAGATGACGGGCAAGCTAGAGATACCAAGCCTTACGTTTAACGGCACTGTCATTCAGCGCAACAGAAACGTTGACCCGTTTGAAGCATTCTTCAACGGCGGTTCTGGCTATGTGGAAGTAAAGCGTTCTATCAAGGCTCCTGGTCTTACCATTCAGGTAGACCCTCTGCCGACACGTCCGACAAACTTCTCAGGCGGTGTGGGCAAGTTCAATATCAGCGCACAGATAAACAAGACTGAGGTAAAGGCAAACGACCCTGTTACGATTCGTGTCGTTGTAGGCGGTACAGGAAACTTGAAGCTTATAAAGCAGCCTGTGCTTAATCTGCCAAAAGACTTCGACAAGTATGACGCAAAGGTAACAGACAAGACCAAGCTGACGACCAACGGAATAGAGGGTAACATGATATACGATTTCCTTATCGTTCCGCGCAATCAGGGTACATACGACATACCAGCCATAGAGTTTACATACTATGACATATCTGCCAATGCCTACAAGACGATAAAGACGCAGCCGTTCAAGCTTAAGGTAAGCAAGGGCGAAGGCGGTGCAGGCACAGCCGTTGACTATAGCGACATAAAGGAGAAAGATATCCGTCCAATCATGGAAGGCGACAGCGATGTCATCGACATAAAGAACATATTCTACGGTTCCGTTGCCTATTGGCTGATACTCTCCGTGTTGTTCGTGGCGTTTGTCGGTCTGCTCGTGGTGTTCCGCAAGCGTGCTGTCGACAATGCCAACATCACCAAGCTGAAGGGCAAGAAAGCCAACCGCATAGCTACAAAGCGTCTGCGCAACGCAAGCAAGCTGATGCTCGCCAACGACAAGGACAAGTTCTATGACGAGGTGCTGAGAGCCTTGTGGGGCTATGTAAGCGACAAGCTCAACATGCCTGCCGAGCAGCTTTCAAAGGAAAACATAGCAGAGAAGCTGTCTGCAAGAAACGTTGACGAGGAAACGGTTTCCATGTTTATCTTCGCGATAGACGAGTGTGAATACAACCGCTATGCCCCAGGCGACCCACGAGGCAATATGAACACTACATTCGAGTCTGCTATGTCTGCGATAATCAAAATTGAAGATGCAATGAAGAAGACAAGGAAACACAAGAGCGGTGTCAAGGCTGTGATTATTGTCGCTGTCATGATGTTGGTGTCATCGTCTGCCTTTGCCGTGACGAAGAAGAACGCTGACGACGAATACAAGAAGGGCAATTATCAGCAGGCGATAAAAGACTATGAGGAACTGCTGAAGAAAGGTCCGAGCGTAGACGTCTACTACAATCTCGGAAACGCCTATTACCGCACTGACAACATAACACGAGCCATATTGAACTACGAGCGTGCATTGATGCTCTCGCCTGGTGATGACGACATACGCTTCAACCTTCAGATGGCACGTTCAAAGACCATCGACAAGATAACGCCTAAGTCAGAGATGTTCTTCATCAC
Organism: Prevotellaceae bacterium; assembly: GCA_030523165.1. GTDB lineage: Bacteria > Bacteroidota > Bacteroidia > Bacteroidales > Bacteroidaceae > Prevotella. Next base: position 6,474 of record JAUNIZ010000072.1, on the reverse strand, counting down.
ATGGTACAAGTCGCTGGTCAACATGACAAGCGTTGACGGCTGGGCAAAGACATCTATCGTAAGCATATTCATAGCTTTGGTGTTGGTGCTGTGCTATCTCTTCGGCCGCAAGATAATGCTGCGCAAGACAGGTTTCTACGGTGCGGTGTTCTTCTTCCTGCTGTTCTTGTTGAGCAACGTCTTCGCCTACGAGCAGAAGCAGATTCTTACAAGCAGGTCGGGCGCCATTATCATTACCTCATCGGCATCGCTGAAGAAGACGCCTGTCGCCAACAGCGAGTACACAGCCATAATCCACGAAGGCAGCCGTGTAGACATTATTGACGACACGATGAAAGACTGGAAGTATGTCAGTCTTGCCGACGGCAGGGAAGGGTGGATACAGACGTCCCAGATGGAGCGTATTTGATTTTTACATTATATAATTATTAGGCAAGGTATCGCATGGAGACATTGATAGAGCTTGACAGAAGCCTACTTTATTTCTTCAACGGAAGCAGTTCGCTGTTTCTCGACAACCTTGCTGTCGTGTTGACATCGGGTCTCACGTGGATACCTCTTTACCTTGCGTTGGTTTATGTCGTGATAAAGAACAACGAGACTATGGGGCAGATAATGCTTGCCATAGGCTGCGGCATACTTTGCGTTGTCATTTCTGACGGACTGGTAGACTTCATTGTCAAGCCGCTCGTAGCGCGCTATCGTCCTTCGCATGAGCCAAGCATAAAGTATATTGTCGACATCGTCAACGACATGCGCGACACCAAGTACGGTTTCTTCTCCGCCCATGCCTCAAACACCTTCTGCATAGCCGTGTTCTTCTCGCTGCTGATACGCAACAGGGTGTTCACTACCATTATGGTGCTGTGGTCATTGCTCAACTGCTGGACACGCATGTATCTCGGTCTCCATTACCCTGGCGACATATTCGTAGGTCTCGTTTGGGGAGGCATAGTGGGCTGTCTAGTATATTATCTGTACATGAAGACCTATCTTAAGATGTCGCAGAAAATCAATTACGTCTCCTCGCAATACACGTCAACGGGCTATAGCTATACCGACTTGGACATAGTGTCGCTGGTAATGACGCTCATATTGCTCTATGCCATATTCCGCGCGCTGATTGTCTTTGTGTGAAAGGCGCTGGCTGTCTTTGCATAGCGACACAGACTGAATTATTTATATTGAACATGATGGATACTAAACATATACGAATCAAGGATTACAACTATGACTTGCCTGACGACAGAATAGCAAAGTTCCCTGTCGCGCAGCGCGACCATAGCAAGCTTCTCGTTTACAACAAGGGAAACATTTCACAGGATATATTCTACAACATCGGCTCTTATCTGCCCGAAGGCTCGCTGCTGATATACAACAACACTCGCGTTATTCAGGCGCGAATACACTTCCGCAAGGAGACGGGCGCGCTTATTGAGGTGTTCCTCCTCGAACCCGTAAAGCCTTCCGACTATGAACTTATGTTCCAGACCAACGGCTCTTGCTCGTGGCTCTGTCTTGTGGGCAATCTGAAGAAGTGGAAAGAGGGTTCTTTGAAGCGCGACTTTGAAATAAAGGGCAAGCATGTGGCTCTCTCGGCTACACGCCTTCACGAACAAGGCACAAGCCATTGGGTTGACTTTACATGGGACAATCCCGACGTTTCCTTTGCGGAGATTCTTGAGAGCGTAGGCGAACTGCCTATACCGCCATACCTCAACCGCGACACGCAAGAGAGCGACAAGGTGACTTATCAGACCGTCTATTCCAAGATAAAGGGCAGCGTTGCAGCTCCTACGGCTGGTCTCCACTTTACCGACGATGTGCTTGCCGACATTGACAGACGTGGTATAGAGCGCGAGGAACTTACGCTCCATGTCGGTGCAGGCACGTTCAAGCCTGTGAAGAGCGAGGAGATAGCTGACCACAGCATGCACACAGAGTATATCTGCGTTCACCGTCATACGCTCGAACGGCTTATAGCCCACGATGCCTCGGCCATAGCTGTCGGCACTACCAGCGTGCGCACTCTCGAAAGCCTTTATTACATGGGCTTGAAGCTTGAAGCCAATCCCGACCTTACCGAAGAGCAGCTGCATGTAGACCAGTGGGAGCCATACGATGCCGACAACACTATTGCGCCAAAGAAAGCCTTGCAGAACATCTTGGCTTATCTTGACCGCAACGGCATTAACGCCCTTCACACGAGCACGCAGATTATCATTGCCCCAGGCTATGACTACAAGATCGTGAAGATGCTCATCACCAATTTCCATCAGCCGCAGTCAACGCTCCTGCTGCTTGTCAGCGCTTTCGTGCGTGGCGACTGGAAGAAGATTTACGAATATGCCTTGGCTCACGACTTCCGTTTCCTGAGCTATGGCGACAGTTCTTTATTAATACCTTAAAGGAGAAAGAAAATGAAAATAGGAGATAAAGTAAGGTTTCTCAGCGAAACAGGAGGCGGCACCGTTGCTGGCTTCCAAGGCAAGGACATTGTTCTGGTGGAAGACGAAGACGGCTTCCAGATACCTACACGCGTCAATGACGTGGTGGTGATAGAGTCTGACAACTACGACATGAAGCCAAACCTCAAGCCCAAGACCGTCAGCACTGGTGCTACGGTGGAGACTGAGCCTGCCGACATGCCCGTTACGTTCAAGGCGCAGCCCGAAGAGCGCAAGGGCGGCGATGCCCTTTCCGTCTATCTGGCTTTCGTGCCTGTTGACGTGAAGGAACTCACACGCACGAAGTTTGAGGCATACGTCATCAACGACAGCAACTATTACGTGCACTTCGTCTATCTCAATGCCGAGGGCGCGGCGTGGAACCTCCGTTCGCTTGGCGAGGTAGAGCCTAACACGAAGCTCTTCGTTGAGGAGTTCGACCGTGACGTGCTCAACGAGCTAGAGCGTGTTTCCGTTCAGCTGCTTGCCTACAAGCGCGGCAAGGGCTTCATATTGAAGCCTACGGTCGATGTGCAGCTGCGCATAGACACCGTGAAGTTCTACAAGCTCCATACGTTCCAAGAGAACGATTTCTTCGAGCAGCCAGCCTTGATATATCCTGTTGTAGAGAACGACAAGCCTGTGCGCCCATTGGTCATTGACGCAAAGAAACTCAAGCAGGAAATGGCTCGCAAGGCTTCTGACGACCTTAAGCCTAAGCCCGTTGTTCAGCCTGCACGCAAGCATGGCAAGGACGAGCCTGTGGTTGTTGACCTTCATGCTACGGAACTTCTCGACACCACTTCGGGCATGTCGGCTGCCGACATTCTCAACTATCAGCTTGACGTGTTCCGCAAGACCATGGACGAGTACAAGGGCAAGCGCGGCACGAAGATTGTCTTCATTCACGGAAAGGGTGAGGGAGTGCTCCGCCATGCCATTGTCCACGAGCTGAACTACCGCTACAAGTCGTGCCCTTATCAAGACGCGTCATTCCAAGAGTACGGCTATGGCGCCACACAGGTAACTATAAAATAATTGCTGCTCGACAGCTAAAAACAGACAACATATATGCAAAACGGTTTCATTAAAGTGGCTTCTGCCATACCTTCGGTCAAGGTTGCCGACTGTCAGTACAACGTTCAGCAGATAGAGAGCCTTGTGGCTCAGGCTGAGGGCAAGGGCGTAGAGATTATCGTGTTCCCCGAACTGTGCGTCACCGCCTATACCTGTCAAGACCTGTTCCGTCAGCATCTGCTTGTAGAACAGGCTGAGAGGGCGCTGCTCATGCTGCTCGACTTCACCCGCAAGCTCGACATTATCAGCATTGTGGGCATACCCGTAGTCGTTGACGGCATACTGCTCAACTGCGCTGCGGTGATACAGAAAGGCAACATTCTAGGACTGGTGCCAAAGACATTTTTGCCCAACTACAACGAGTTCTACGAGAAGCGGTGGTTCGCTTCGTCACACGACCTGAAGCCTACCGAGATACGTTTTGCGGGCAGCAAGCTTACCGTATCGTCTGAGCCGCTGCTCTTCAAGACATGCGACGGAGTGAAGTTCGGCATAGAGATTTGCGAAGACGTATGGTCGCCCATACCGCCAAGCTCCGCGCTTGCGTTGGCTGGTGCCGACATCATATTCAACCTTTCCGCCAGTGACGAGCTTATCTCGAAGCACACCTATCTCAAGAGCCTTGTGCAGCAGCAGAGCGCACGCACCATTTCGGGCTATGTCTACAGCAGCTGCGGTTTCGGAGAGTCTACGCAGGACGTTGTCTATGGCGGCAATGCCCTTATCTACGAGAACGGTTTGCTGCTTGGCGAGAGCAAGCGTTTCAGCCTTCAGCCGCAGATGATTATCGCGCAGATTGACGTTGAGAAACTCCGCAACGAGCGCCGTTCAAACACCACCTTCGTCACTTCACAACGCTCTTGCAGTGCCGCTATTGTTGAAGCCCAGAGCGTAGAGCCGCGCGACTTCGAGCTTATCCGTCAGTTCAATCCGCTGCCGTTCATACCGTTGAAGGCCGACATGGAAGACAGCTGCAACGAGATATTCTCCATTCAGGTGGCAGGCTTGGCCAAGCGTCTTGTGCATACCAATTCAAAGACCGTTGTCCTCGGCATTAGCGGAGGCCTCGACAGCACCCTTGCGCTCCTTGTCTGCGTAAAGACATTCGACAAGCTCAATCTGCCTCGCAAGGGCATCGTGGGCGTCACCATGCCTGGCTTCGGCACCACCGACCGCACCCACGACAATGCCGTAAGCCTTATGCAGAGCCTTGGCGTAACCATGCGTGAGATAAACATCTCCGAAGCCGTGAAGCTTCATTTCAACGATATCGGTCATGACATTGACGTTCACGACGTTACCTACGAGAACTCACAGGCGCGCGAGCGCACCCAGATACTCATGGACCTCAGCAACAAGCTTGGCGGCTTGGTTATCGGCACGGGCGACCTCTCCGAGCTTGCCCTCGGCTGGGCTACATACAACGGTGACCACATGTCAATGTATGGCGTGAACGTGAGCATACCTAAAACGCTTATCAAGTATCTTGTCCACTATGTTGCCACGAGCAGCGTTGACGAGCAGTCGTGCGCCACGCTCATGGACATTATCGACACGCCTATAAGTCCCGAACTTATCCCTGCCGACGAGAACGGCAACATCAGTCAGAAGACCGAAGACCTTGTCGGTCCTTACGAGCTTCACGACTTCTTCCTCTACAATTTCCTCCGTTTCGGTTTCCGTCCTCAGAAACTCTACATGATGGCGAAGAACGCCTTCGACGGTCACGACAGCCGTGCCTCAGTCTACGACGATGAAACGATAAAGAAGTGGCTCACCACCTTCCTCCGTCGTTTCTTCTCCCAGCAGTTCAAGCGCTCCTGTCTCCCTGACGGTCCTAAGGTCGGTAGCGTAAGCCTCAGTCCACGTGGCGACTGGCGCATGCCTAGCGACGCCAGCAGCACGATGTGGCTGCAAGACGTCATGTAATGGAATAATTGGAATAGTCGGAATAGGAATACATGAAATCCGTCAGACAAAGACCATGTTGTAATCTGTGCCTGACGGACGAAACTAAAAACAGCTAATAATAATGAACCAGTAGAGAAAGAATTACGTTGTCGGTGTCGCGTCTGTCGTGTATTCGTTAAGCTCAGAGAACTTACATAGTTTCTTCAACTCAGCGTTGCTCCATGTCTTGGTGTTCCTTACGTTCAGCCTAACGGCCTTGATATTCGTCGACGGTGTGAAGGCGTCTGCCGTATCTGCTGGGGTAGTCTTGAGACCTATTGAGATAAGTCCGAGTTCTCCGAGGCGCACGCTCTTGCCGTCAAGGACAAGTTCCTGAAGACAGGCGAGCATGTCGGTCAGCACTCCGTTGATTACGCCACGAGAGTAGGGTGAGTTGTGCTCGCTCATGTGCTTGACAAACTCGTCGAAGCTTACAGTGCGGTCTTGTACGGCCTTTCCGTACCATTTGCCATTGAATGTAGAACTTTGATTTTTGTTCTGAATCTTCTTGTACTTTAGCGTTCCAGTGATTGTTGCCATTGTAATAAGTGTATGTTTTTATTTATCTTCTTTACATATAAATATCACGAAGTTTCGAAAAGTTTCCCGAAACGCGAAATTTTTTTTCGCTTGCGTCAACTTTATCACTTATAACTCATAACTTATCACTATACCTCGCGCGCGGAGGGGAAACTATGCTTTGGCCTCGGCGAAAATATATTTTCCACGACGGAAAGCTATGCGCCGCACATCCTGTTACTATTTAATAAGGTACCCGTACATTATTATATTATTCCTTCTATTCCGATATTCCGACTATTCCCATCGCCACCGCCACTGATGCACAGCCTTGTATATACAGGAGTTAATAATAATATATAATATATATATTATATATTATTATTAAAATTATTATATTATAAACCATAATTAAACTAAGGCACTATGCTTACAACATGACACACGCCACAACCGTCACCGCAGTCATGGCGGAAGGGGA
>JAUNIZ010000319.1 GCA_030523165.1 Prevotellaceae bacterium | reverse complement strand
ACTGTCTTAAATGAACTTTTTATAGAGAAATTACTCTCACCCCATGAACATTTAATTGCATTTTCAGGAATAGTTATTGTATAATCGCAGGCACTTTTCAATTTTGAAGAAGGAACAATATAAAGAGACTGTCCATCAATAACACATTCACATTCAATATTTTCTGCTATATTCTTATTAGAATATTCTAATGAAATATCATCAAAATTAGCACTTCGTTCAATAATTGAATTAAAATCAATTTTAGGAATTGCCGTTGTATAGACGTTTTCTTCACCAGTCGCAGGAGTGAATGTTACAGCTGCTAAAGATGATACACTATAATGTTTTGTAAGAATACTGCTTGATTGATAATCATCATGGCAAGCTATGGCTTTGAGAGTAAGCTCATCAGATATCAGAATAGGTTCTGTATAAAGAGTCCCATTTGATTCCGAAGGCGTTGATTCATCTATCGTATAATAAATTGAAGCTCTTGAGTCACTTGCCGACAAAGTTATCGTACTCCCCTTTTGTACCAAACCTTCGTCAGGGGTTGCCGTAAGAGTCAATGTTGGCTTTGAAACATTTACGATGGCTTCATTTGATTTTATAGTGCCATTAATAATGCAATATATTTTAGTAGAACCAGCTTTTACACCTTTTATTGTCCCTGCACTCACAGTCGCAATTGAAGTGTCCATACTATACCAAGATATTGATGTCACAGTAGCATCACTCGGAGAAACAGATGCGCTTACCTTTTCTGTTTCACCAACGATGACAGATATTGGCGAAGATATATAGGCACTCGTTGGTTCGACATTCTGAACAGTAACCTTACACGAAGGCGCATTAGCTGCATTTGAAACTTTTGAATATACAGTAATATAAGCTGTTCCCTGTGCTATGCCCGTAACTAATCCTGTATTGCTGTCTACAGTAACAATACTTGAATTGCTACTTGAGAAATAAGCATTGGCAGCGGAAACATATTGGTTGCTGTATTTATGGCTATATCCAACATAATCTGTTCCACCGACAGTAAGTGTCATATTGGTTGGTGAAATGCTGACAGGATTTTCATTACATGTGAAAGTCCATGAACGAGATTGACTTTTCCATGAGTCACCTGAATACAAACGGTATTTCCATGAACAAGTAACTGTAGCGGTTCCGCTAAAATACTGGGTGGCGGTGACTGTTCTGGAAAAACCTGAACCACTTAACGATAAATACCCTCCACTGGTTGTCCATGAAACATCTGAAGTCAAGCCCATGACAGCGGACGTAGCATCACATGTAGTACTTTGACCTACCCATATTCCACTTGCAGATGAAATGTTAGGGAAAATGAAAGAAGATAATAGTAATAATACACCCAGCACCTTAACTCTGCAATAGATACTTGAATATAACTGTTTTGGATTAGTTGTAAATATACTTATTTCCATAAAACATAATTTGTGCAACAATTAGCCCTATTTGTGCAGGTTGTAATTTTAAATCTAAGAACTTATCAAAAAAAGCGAGGCTACCATTCTACCTTATTCAAGATGTGGGCCTTCGACTGCCTATTAGTTTGGATAAAGAGAATAGGCAACCCCGTATGGATGTATCTCGGTTTTATATACGAATACAAACCATAGGAGCACCTTTCTTGCTTATCCCATTACTAATAGTGAGTTGTCGAAGTTCACATCAATGGAACAAAGCGGAAATGCGCTTTCTTAAAAATGTCCTGGAGATAGCCAAAACTAAATCCACTGCAAATATAGTAATATATTTTTATGATTTTGGAAATATTTCTAAATATATATATATTATGAAGATAAATTTACCTTATTTCACAAAATATGCTAGATTATAAATTTAGTAAACAAACATATAGAGCTTCTGTAAGCCTGTTGAGAGTCTTAATTTTATATATATGATTAACAATATTCCTTTACGATTAAACATATTCTACCATTTCAATATTGTATATTTATGCAGAAATTCATGCTCTTAAAAAACAAAAATTATCTCGTTAACGCGCTGAGAATTGAATTTTTCTGAAATAAAAATGTCGTGGACGCAAAAAACGCATAAAAACGTGTGCAAAATTAAAACGCTATAACACAAATGATTACGAAGTTTTATATTATCAGTGTGCATAAAAAAACCGTATAAAATAGGCGATAACATGCCATAACTGCCTTGTTTTTGGGTAAGAAACAACTTGTTTACGACTAAAAAAGTAGGCACTTTTCAATGAAAATAGCATAGATTTTTGCCAATTACCTATGTTATAATCTGAAATTACCACATAGGTAATCATTTTCAACCCTATTTTTATGC
>JAUNIZ010000318.1 GCA_030523165.1 Prevotellaceae bacterium | reverse complement strand
CGCACTTTTTCTCGCCATGGTAAAGATTAAGCAAGCTTATCTTTACTCATTTGGCTTAACGAAAAAGTTCACTCATCACTATTCACTGATTCTCATGGTTCTCCCAAATATTCCACTATGATACTGACATGCTTGGGAGTAAGAGAATGACCACGTCCTCCGTAGTTGTGTCTGGTTAGTTCTTCACGTAATGGTTTGCATCTGCTTATCCATCTTGTGAGTCTGTTGACCGCTGTATGTCCATCGACATTTGGAAAGTACATGAGAGCAAGCTCTCTTTTTGTGTAGGATTTGATTGTCATGATGTTATGTGTTAAATATGATTTTTATGTATGCGTAACATATCATAAAATGAATAAAAAGTATTATATTTGCACACGTAATTAAACGTTAGGCATATATGAGCAAGAACACGATGGGGACAAAACTTCCTCGCAAACTGGAACAGAAGATGAATATTGTAGGTGAGCAGATCAAGCTGGCTCGTCTACGTAGAAATTTGAGCATTGCCCAAGTCGCGGAGCGTGCTACATGTTCTCCTGTCACAATAACAAGAGTGGAAAAAGGGGCACCGACTGTAGCGATAGGCATTTATCTGCGTGTGCTTTATGCGTTACAACTTGATGATGATATATTATTGCTGGGACAGAAGGATGAAATAGGACATGCGTTGCAGGATCTGAATCTGAAACATCGTGAAAGGGCTTCAAAAAAGATATAATGATGAATACGTTATATGTTTATGGAGACTTCGATTGGCTGAATGAACCTCGGCTGATTGGCGAGCTTGGCTACGAATATCTTAGTGGCTCAGATTCTTATTCATTCAAGTTTGACAAGAACTGGCTAGGCAAGTATGGCGGAATAGTTATAAGTGCAGACATCAATAGCTATCCAGGCCAGCAATATACTCATCCAGAAAAAGATATATTCGGATGTTTCAGCGACGCATTGCCTGACCGTTGGGGACGTACTCTTCTTAATCGCCGTGAACAGATTGAGGCTACTGAAGAAAAACGCCCTATAAAGAGACTTTCATCGTTTGACTATCTGACTGGTATTGACGATTTCTCACGTATGGGAGGTTTCCGGTTTAAAGAAACTCCTGACGGTGAATTTATAAATTGTGGTAATAATCTTCGTATTCCTCCTGTTGCAGACATACGGACATTGGTACTTGCAAGCATGGAGATTGAACATAACGAGGAACGGAATCTGTTGCCTGAGAAGAGATGGATACAGCAGCTTATACATCCTGGTACATCATTGGGCGGTGCTCGTCCTAAGGCCAGTGTTGTGGATGAACAAGGACAATTGTGTGTGGCAAAGTTCCCTTCTCGCAAGGATGATTATGATGTTGCCATGTGGGAACACCATAGTCATTTGTTGGCAAAGGAATGTGGCGTTATGGCAGCGGAAACGCGAACGGTAAGTTCTGGAGAAAAGTATCATGTACTTCTGTCGAAGCGTTTTGACAGGACAGTTGAAGGCAGGCGTGTCCATTTTGCTTCTGCTATGACTATGACAGGATTGACTGACGGATGTGATGCAAAAAGCGGTAACGGATATATTGATATCGTTGATTTCATTCTACAGAACTGTTGTGACGTGAACAATAATCTGCGACAATTATTCCGTCGTGTGGCATTCAATATAGCTATCGGTAACAGTGATGACCATTTTCGCAATCATGGCTTTCTGCTTACTCCACGAGGCTGGACACTGGCGCCTGCATACGACATGAATCCAACGTTCAGTGAGTATCAGAGTCTGCTAATCAACTCTTCGACCAATGAGTCTAGCCTACAGATCCTGTTAGAATCTTGCGGTGAGTATATGATTGGCATGGATGATGCCCGTCAGATTATAGCAGAAGTTGTCAGTGGTGTAAGCAAATGGAAATCGGTTGCAATAAGCCTTGGGATAGCGAAGCGTGAGATTGACATGTTTGAACAAGTGTATTGCAGAAATTAACAACTGCGCCGTTTGCGAGTGCTAACTGCCGTAGTTACGAGGCGTAAACACGGCAGTTAGATAGTGAATAACTAATAGTTAATAGTGAATAGTAGGCGCAGACGCGACACTATCAGTGAATAACGAATAACTAATAGTGAACGATATTAGTGAATAGTGATGAGTGAATAGTTGGAATATATCTTAGCAAAGTACTATTCACTGTTCACTATTAACTATTCACTAGAAATACTATTCACTATCTTACAGTAAATACAGTAAAAAGAGTAATAAAATAAATGATATATCACCCACCCCCGCGCGTACACGTATGAAGTGCACCCAAAAAGTTGGACGGATTAAACATTATCGGTTAAAGTAAAGTG
>JAUNIZ010000071.1 GCA_030523165.1 Prevotellaceae bacterium | reverse complement strand
GCTAAACTCTTTGACGAAGACTTTTGGGTGACACGATGACGAAGTCAGGAAAAAAAATCATATTTGCCCTATTATTTAACATATAATTAACAATTAGAACCTTTTCATTTAGTAAATAGGGCTCAAATGTATGTATTCTCGCTCTTGCTCAGTTGTTTTCAGTAAAAGATAGTTTTGCGTTGCATAAACCTATCGTTTGTCTTTAATAAACGATAGGTTTCCATGTCGTAAACGCGCCGTTTCCATATCCCAAATGCGTCGTTTCCTTACTCTAAACGTGCCATTTTCATGTTGCAAACGGCACGTTTATAATTTCAAAGTCTATGGTTTATTGTTTTTGTCGTAAATACTTGCGATTATGTTTCGCTTATAATGCTCATAAACAGCCGTTTATGGAGTTTATGTAAACAAACAACTCCCAGCTTTATTCATTTAAAGCCAGGAGCTGTTTTTAATATTTATATATATGTAAGATTATTACTTAACCTCCCATATATCATTTGTTTCAAGGAGTTCTTCAAAGCAGTGATATTTCTTCTTTGCCTTTACTTCCTCTATCTGCGCGTTAACAGCATCGTCGTATGTAGGAGCGTCAACGTCGCGGATTACGCCAAGTGCTACAGGGAAACCATGCTCATTATCCATCATTGCAAGCTTCAACTGCAATGTGTTGTCTTCGCAATGGGCATCGTGAACGAGGATATCGTCTTTTGTTATGCCGTCTTCTCCTATCTTTACCACCTTTAGGCCAAAGCCTTCCTGTACAAGTCCGTATTCATCGTTCTCGCCGAAAATCAGCGGTTCGCCATGCTTTACGTATATAGTGTTCTTCTTTCGCCCTGCCTTATTATATACAGGGTCGTATGCGCCATTGTTGAATATGACGCAGTTCTGCAGTATTTCGCATACTGCTGCGCCCTTATGCAGATATGCAGCTTTAAGTATGTCTACCGTTCCTGCTGCGTCTGTCGCTACGGCACGTGCGAAGAAATGACCGCGAGCACCGAAGCAAAGCTCTGCTGGACGGAACGGGTCTTCTACAGTTCCATAAGGTGAAGACTTGCTTACGAAGCCGCGAGGTGAAGTAGGAGAGTATTGGCCTTTAGTCAAACCATAGATACGGTTGTTAAGAAGAATAACGTTGATATCTATGTTACGGCGCATGGCATGAATGAAATGGTTTCCACCGATAGCGAGACCATCGCCGTCACCGCTGATCTGCCATACCGCCAGTTCAGGATTTACAACTTTTGTTCCTGTTGCTATGGCAGCTGCACGGCCGTGTACGGTCTGCATGGCGTATGTATTTACATAATATGGTAGACGGCTTGAACATCCGATACCGGAAATAACGGCTGTCTGATAAGGCGGAACACCAAGTTCTGCCATTGCTTTGTGCAGCGAAGCCAGGAAGAAATGGTCGCCACAACCCGGACACCAACGCGGTTGCCCTTTCTTATAATCTTGTGCTGTATATTCCATTTTTGCTTGTTTTTTAGGAAAACTCCAGACTTTATGACTTGAGAAACATTGTTCTAAAGTTTTATGCCTGCCTGTTTTGTTCCTGGGTTAATTTTGATTATTTCTTCAAAAGCGTGTACAAGTTCTGACACAACGAATGGTTGACCTTTCACTTGGTCGAACTGGTAAGGAACGAAACCGTCAATCATCATTCGCAGATATGCTGCAAACTGACCGAGATTCTGCTCTGCCACTACTACCTTTGGATATTTCCGCAACACCTCTGCCGTGTTTTTTGGCAATGGATTGATATAGTTGAAGTGTGCCAAAGCTGCCTTATGGCCTTTCTTCTGAAGTTCTTCCATAGCGGAATATAGATGTCCGAATGTGCCTCCGAAGCCTACTATAAGCAGTTCTGCATCGTCAGCGTCACCCATAACCTCAACGTCTGGAACTTCTATTCGTGCGACTTTCTCGAATCTTAGACGGCACATCTTGTCGTGGTTCTCAGGATTTGTTGATATTGCACCTGTATCTCCGTCTTTTTCCAAACCGCCAAGAATGTGTGTGTAGCCTTCTTGTCCAGGTATTGCCCAGTAACGTACATCGTTCTTAGGGTCACGGACGTATGGAGAATAGCTGCCTTTTTGCTCTGGAGTTGCATAGTGAGGATGTATCTCTGGCAAGTCATTTATTGAAGGAAGTTTCCATGCAGCAGAACCGTTTGCGACGAAAGCGTCTGTCAACAGCACCACTGGAGTAAGATGTTCAAGGGCAATCTTAGCTGCAGCATAAACGGAATCAAAGCAGTTTGTAGGACTTGTAGCTGCAATTACCGGCATAGGAGATTCACCGTTACGGCCGAACAATACTTGCAATAAGTCTGTTTGTTCGCTCTTTGTAGGGAGACCCGTAGAAGGACCACCACGCTGAACGTCAATGATTACAAGCGGAAGCTCGTCGATTACGGCAAGATTTATAGCCTCAGACTTAAGACAGATACCAGGACCTGATGTTGATGTTGCTGCCAATGCACCAGCAAAAGATGCACCGATAGCACTCGCGCAACCTGAAATCTCATCTTCACACTGCACTGTAATTACACCACATGACTTGTGCTTTGACAATTCATGAAGAATGTCTGTAGCAGGAGTAATAGGGTAGGAGCCAAGAAATAGTTTCAAACCGGCACGTTCAGCAGCTGCAATCAGTCCGTATGCAGTAGCCTTGTTTCCGGTAATGTCCATATATCTGCCCTTTATCTTATGCTTGGATTCAATGCGATAAGTAGCAGGAACGCTGGCATGAACGTTGTGTCCATAATCGTAGCCTGCGTTTACTACCTTTATATTGTTTTCTGCAATTTCCGGTTTCTTTGCGAATTTCTCTCTGAGGAAGTTTGCAACAAGTTCGAGGTCGCGGTTGAAAAGCCAGCAAACCAATCCTAAAGCAAACATGTTGCGACATTTAAGAATAGATTTGTTGTCCATTCCGCTATCTGCGAGACAATCCTTGACCATCTTTGTTATCGGGCAAGAAACAACGCGATCAGAGTCAATACCGAGTTCGTCTAGATAGTCATCTGTCTTGAATAAAGCTCTTTCCAGGTCTTTAGGACCGAAACTGTCGGTGTCGATAATGATTGTCGCCTGAGGTTTAGCGTATTTGTACTGTGTTTTCAAGGCTGCAGCATTCATTGCTACAAGCACGTCGCACTTGTCTCCTGGTGTATAGACCTTGCCTTCGCCTATGTGAACCTGAAAACCCGAAACACCTGTCAGTGAGCCTTGCGGGGCGCGGATGTCAGCCGGATAGTCGGGAAACGTTGAGATTCCGTTACCGATTGTAGCCGAAACCGTAGAGAAAATGTTACCTGCCAGCTGCATTCCGTCACCGGAATCGCCTGAGAAACGGACTACTACGTTGTCCAGTTCCTTTACTTCCAATTCTTCTGCCATAAATAATACTCTTTTAACTCAATCGCTAATATATAAAAACTCTTTGTCTGGCAAGCAAGATCTTTTTTATGCGACGGTGGCAATATTGCAGTGCACCCATCATTCTATTATTGGTTGTTAGTTACTTGTTCGCCAAACTACGACTGCAAAGTTCGTAAAGTTTATTCAAATATCAAAATGTTTTCTGATAAATATTACGTTTGAACAACAAAATAGCGTAATTTTACTTGTTTTTATTACACTTATTCTATAAATGATGAATATTTATAACATAAAACATTGGTTTTGTCTTTGCTGGTGACATGTTGGAATGTGTGAACGTTTTTGTATAGTTTATGGCATTGGCTATCTTTGTGTATATATATTAAGGTAATAAGTTGCTAATTGCTATTTATGCATTAGCTATTCAAGTGTTATGCTTTCTACATCTACGTTTTCGTGCAAGAACAATTGTGCAGACTCACGGAATTTTTCTGTGTTTTCTGTTGTCAGATAATGGCATTTGCCATGCTTTGTGCATTTCTCGTCTATTTCCGGGTGTCGTTTAAGATATTCTTTAAGACTGTTTGCCACAAATTCTCCCTGTGGTATTATCTTTACACCTCGTGGAGTGTATTTAAGTATCTTGTCAAGAAGCAACGGATAATGAGTGCAGCCAAGTATTATAGAATCTATCTCAGGGTCTTTTCTCATTAAATTACCAAGACGCTTTTTTACGAAGTAATCAGCTCCAGGACTATCATATTCATTGTTTTCTACAAGAGGAACCCACATAGGGCATGGTTCCCCCGATACTTCAATGTCTGGGTATAGCTTTTGGATTTCCAATACATAGCTTTCACTTTTGATGGTTCCTTCTGTTGCTACTATTCCAACATGACGTGTCTGCGTAATGTTGCCTATACACTCTGCTGTAGGTCTGATGATGCCAAGCACGCGACGCGATGGGTCAAGTTGTGGAATATCTATTTGCTGAATTGAACGCAATGCTTTTGCAGATGCAGTGTTGCAAGCAAGTATTACAAGATGGCATCCCATAGAAAATAGCTTGACCACTGCCTCACGCGTAAACTGGTAAACTACGTCGAATGAACGTGTACCGTATGGTGTGCGGGCATTGTCACCTAAGTATAGATAGTCATACTGTGGGAGAATATTGCGCATTTGGTGCAATATGGTGAGTCCCCCATATCCAGAGTCGAACACTCCTATTGCGCCTGGCTTTTCAGAAAGTTGCATGACAAAAGTGAATTAATAAGTTTTCTACAGGATATTCCTATGGTAAAGGAATATGTTTATTGAGCCTTTAAAGCATCTTGTACGATGACGTTGATGTCTTCTCCGTTTGCAGAATTTATGAACGGAACAGCATCATTGTCAGTATTAAGGATGAAGTCATATCCACGCTCCATGCCTATTTTCTGTAGTACCTCATTGAGTTTCTGCTTCATTGGAGTGTACATGTCAGCTTCAGCTTGCTTCAACAGACGCTCTGCTTCTTTCTTGAAAGATATGTTTTTGTCCATTAGCTCTTGCAGTTCAGACTGACGTTTGCTGAGAATAATCGGTGCAAAGTCTTTCTGACCTTCAAGAAAGAGTTCGTATTTCTGGTTGAATTCTTCTTCAGCGCGCTTTGTTTCATTGTCATACTGTGTGCGCAAAGAAGCAAGATTCTGTTGCATTGTTGCATATTCAGGCATGTTCTCTATAGCCTTGCTATAGCTTAGATAGCCAAATTTTGTCTGCGCCTGTGCTGTTATTGTCAGCGTAGCAAACAAGAAAAAGAATATAATTTTCTTCATAGGGCAGTATAAATAAAGTCAAGCGCCGCCCTCCTGACGGAAAGCGGCGCTGTATAAAAGTGTGTTATTTTATTTTATTCATTTCTGCTTTCACGTCAGCGGTAACATCTTTGCTAAGAGTTTCGCTGATGTAAGGTATGCCGCTTGACTTGTCCATGATATATACATAACCGCCTGCTTTGCCTACGCTGTCAATTGCCTTCATGATTTTCTCTGTGATAGGCTGGATTTTCTCCTGCTGAGCCTTCTGAAGAGCCTGCTGGTTGTCCTGGTAAGCCTGCTGATACTTCTGGATAAGCTGCTGGATTTCTGTTTCAGTCTCCTGCTGCTTAGTTGCGTTCATTGTGCTCTTTGTCTTTTCGTAGTCGTCAGACTTGCGCTGAATTTCATCCTGCATAGCCTTCAGATCGTTCTCGTACTGCTTAGACTGAGCCTCGAGATCGCCTCTTGCCTTTATGAATTCAGGCATGCTCTGCATGATAGACTGTGCATCTACGTGTCCGAACTTTTGGGCAAATGTAGCCATCGGAGCGAACAACATCAACATTAAAACTAGTTTTTTCATTTCTTTAATTGCAATTTTATTAATAATTATTATTTGTGTGCAAAGGTAATGCAAGTTGCGTTAACCACAAAATAAATGTGGAATAAACGAACTTTTTATTTTTATCTTCGAACCACCGCTTTCCCTATTCTGATTTATGCAAATAGGATGAAAATGCTTTGGTTTTACTGAAAAATCAGTTAGAATAGCCAAGTTTCTCAAGAACCTCATTGCTAATATCTGCTCTTGGAGAAGCAAATATTATGCCAGAGTCAGAAGCACGGTCAAGTACAAGTGAATAGCCACGAAGTTCTGATATGTCTTTTACAGCATTGTAAATCTCCTCTTGTATGGGAGTCATAAGACTTGTGCGTTTTTTATAGAGCTCGCCTTCAGGTCCAAAATATTTCTTTTTTAGGTCTGATGCTTCTTTTTCCTTATTCATGATAGTCTCCTGACGTGCCTTTTTCTGTTCCTGTGACAAGAAAACCACCTCATTCTGATAGTTCTTGTACAGAGTCTGTGCCTCTGTATTAAGCGCGTCAACTTCTGCCTGCCATTTCTTTGCAACTTGATTAAGCTGTTCGTTTGCACGTTCGTATGCAGGAATCTTCTTTAGAATGTACTCCATGTCAATAAGCGCAAACTTCTGTGCATTTGCAGCTACTGCCATTAAGGCAAAGACTGCTATCATTAATATCTTTTTCATCTTTTGTTCTCCTTTGTTGTTATGTCTTAGAACTCTTGTCCGAGTACGAAATGGAACTGGCTTCCACCCTTTGTACCGAATACTTTGTCGAATCCGTAAGCCCAGTCGATACCCATAAGTCCGACCATCGGGAGGTAAATTCTGACACCGATACCAGCAGAACGTTTCATGTCGAACGGATTGAAGTCTGATGTATTGTACCATGCATTACCTGCTTCTGCAAATGTAAGACCATAAATGGTTGTATTGCCTAAGAGGAACGGATAGCGAAGTTCAAGAGTGAATCTGTCGTATGCATATCCCTCATATCCGTATGGTGTGAGACTACCGTTGTCATATCCGCGTAGTCCGATTGTTTCCTCTGCATAGCTTGTAGAATAACCGCTCATACCGTCACCACCCATATAGTAGGTTTCGAACGGAGACTTCTTGTTCTTGTTGTATGAACCGAGGATACCCATTTCTACGCGTGTCATGAGCACGAAACATTTCTGTGAGTTTGAAAGAGCGGTATATGTCTTTGCCTTGAACTTCCATTTGTGGTACTCAATCCAACGGTATTTCTCTTGCATTTCTGCCTTGTATGTTGAAGAACTTGAGTTTGTTGCAAGGTTCTCATAGTCCTTGTTGTCAAAGAGTGACCATGGCGGAGTGAGTGTAACTGATGCCGAGAATTCAGAACCGCGACGTGGGAACAGCTGGTTGTCAGTAGATATACGCGACAGGGTGAATCCCAGGTTAAGGTTGTTACAGTTACCGTCAGTTATAATAAAGTATTGCCAGTTCTTCAATATGTATCGCTGATAAGCCAGCTCTACAGACAACTGGAAATAGTCATCAGGCCAACGAAGACGTTTTCCCCATGCCACTGATACACCAAGCAACTTGACGTATTTGTCTGGGTCGTAATAGTTCTCATAATAGTTGCTATAGCTGCTTCCGTAGCCATACAGATAGCTGTAGTAACTATTCATGTAACTGCTGTTATAGTAGTTGCTTGAAACGTCGGTCTGTTTTGAGTAATAAGCGGCTACAGTAAACTGAATAGGACGCTTTCCGCCAAACCAGTTTGTTGAATAAGAAGCATTGTATGCCTGATAGTATGTACCGTTGGTCTGTGCTCCTATTGATAGAACCTCACCGTCACCGACAGGCATTATACCACGATGTTCCTTGTTCTTGTTGAACAGGTTTGCCATAGAGAAGTTGTTAAGCTTCAAGCCGATACGTCCTATGACACCTGTCTGTCCCCATCCGAGAGAGAATTCCACCTGGTCGTTTGACTTCTGAACCAAATCCCAATTGATATCTACTGTACCGTCTTCATAGTTAGGTTTTACGTCTGGGTTTATCTGTTCAGGGTCAAAGTGGCCGATTGAACCCATTTCACGTGCAGAACGCTGAAGAGCGTCTTTAGAGAACAGGTCACCTGGCTTGGTTCTAAGCTCACGACGGATAACGTTCTCATAAAGTCGAGTGTTACCGTTGATGCGGACATGGTTTAGACGTGCCTGTTGACCTTCTACTATTCTCATTTCCAAGTCTATAGAGTCACCGATGATATTTACTTCTGTCGGCTGAAGGTTATAGAACAGATAACCGTTGTTCCAGTAGTTGTTGCCAACAGCGTCTTCGTCTTCTGTCAGACGTTTGTTCATGAGTTTCTGGTTGTAGACATCTCCTTTTTTCATGCCAAGCACTTGGCTAAGGTAGTCTGTAGTAAAGATTGTATTGCCGACCCATGTAATGTTTCTGATGTAGTATTTCTTGCCTTCATCCACTTTGAGATAAATGCTTACATGTTTGTCGTCAACATTCCATACGCTGTCTTCTACGATTACGGCATCACGATAACCGAGTTCGTTATACTTATCGAGAAGATTCTGCTTGTCAGTCTTATATCTTTCTGGGGTGTACTTCTTTGATTTCAGGAAAGATGAAAGCTTTCCTGCTTCATGAGTTTTAGCAAATGCGCCTTTGCGGAATAGTCCACCTTTGATTTTAGTATCAGAAAGGAATTTGTTTCCTTCAATGGTGATGGTGCGCACCTTCATCTTTTCTTTCTTGTCAATGGTGACATCAAGTATGACCTGATTCTTGTTTGCCACATCATCACGCTGCTGTATTGTTATCTCAGCATTCTTGTAGCCTTTGTCATCATAATATTTCTGTGCCAGTGTCTTGGCGCGGTCAATCATGTTAGGAGTAATCTGGCTACCTTTGAGGAGTCCAAGTTTTGCTTCCAAGTCTTCACGTTCAGACTTCTTTGGACCTATATAGTTAATCGTAGAAACACGTGGACGCACAGCCAAGTAGAAATGCAAATAAATTTTGTTGCCTACTATTGAGTCAGCTGCTACCTGAACTTTTGAAAATAGACCGTGTCTCCAATAGCGTTTAACGGCTTCGGTAATCTCTTGACCAGGAACGTCTATCTCTTGTCCTTCAACAAGACCAGAGATGCCAGCAAGCATATAATCTTCATATCCTTCAACGCCGGATACGGCTATACCGCCTACAATGCACTCTTTCGGTGTGCCTGCATAGGTGATATCAGGATTGATTATCTTTTCTTGCGCACTCGCAAAAATGCTCACTAGCAATCCTGCGAGCAACGTTATACATCCTTTTATTCTGTTCATATTTATATATAGTTGTCTTTATTTAATCATCGTTTTCAACTTGGGCTTCTGTTTTGCCGAAGCGTCTTTGTCTGTTCTGGTAACTTTCAATCGCTTTATATAGGTCTTCCTCATCGAAGGCTGGCCAGTATGTATCGCAGAAGTAAAGTTCAGAATATGCAATCTGCCATAACAGATAGTTGGAAATGCGTACTTCGCCGCCTGTGCGGATAAGAAGTTCTGGGTCAGGCATGAAGTTTGTCTGCATGTGCTGATTCACCATATCTTCCGTTATATCATCAACATCTATCTTTCCAGACTTTACGTCATCGGCAATTTCCTTTACGGCACGTGTTATTTCCCATTTTGAAGAATAGCTAAGTGCCACTACCATTGTCATGGTTGAGTTGTTCTTTGTATGCTCCATTGTGGCTTTCAGTTTATCTTGAACCTCAATAGGAAGCCTTTCGATTTCTCCTACAACACGGAATCTGACATTGTTCTTCATGAAGATTTCGTCTTCAAGCGAAGTCAGTACAAGTCCCATCAAAGCGGCAATTTCATCTGCAGGGCGATTCCAGTTCTCAGTCGAGAATGTGTACAGCGTCAGGAATTTCACTCCCAATCGCGTACATTCAGATGTTATTCGGCGAACCGTGTCAACACCAGCCTGATGTCCGTAACTGCGTGGTTTACCTTGCTCTGTAGCCCAACGTCCGTTGCCATCCATTATAATGGCAATATGCTGGGGTATGCGTTCCATGTCGATATTTGCTTTACTCATCTTTGTTGCATATTATACATTTAGGCATGAAACTATAAGTAAGGGTAAGTTTCAATGCCGAATAACAATCGGTGTTCTTGAACATGCCGGCACTTTCTATTGTATATGGGTCTTTTACTCCGTCAAGTTCATCGCTGAGAGAAAAATGAACAGCCCATTCAAGCCCAAGATTCAAGCGTTTGCCTATTTTATATTTGACGCCGACACCAAGAGGAATATTCGCCGTAAAAACACTTTCGTCGCCTTTAACGTAAGTTGCTCCCAAGCCAAGGAACACAAACGGCGTAAGTTTTTTCGCTCCACGGTATTCTAATCCAGTGCCGTAAGGCCAGAAGTTGTATTCGTATGTCAGGCTTACGTCTGTCAGCGTATTGCTGAAAGATATAGGGTTGTCGTTGAGTTCAGGATAGTATGTTTCTACGTCTGCAGAACTTCCTTTTAACTTTCCAAACGAAATGTCAAGTTTCAATCCCATATATGGATTAAAGACACGTCTTAATATCAAAGATCCCATTGGCTGCATGTTCTTGAGAACATTGCCGTTGAAGTCGCCTTCATAGCTTACTAAGCCTGCTCCCGCACCTATTTCCATTCTATATTCATCCTCTGTCTGTGCAGCGATGCTGGCAGGCAGAATGATGAAAATTGCGGTAAGCAGAAGAAGCCTCATTCTTTATTCTATCTTTTTAAGTATGTTTCTATCATTCTGTAAATGACTTCTGATAAGTGGTCCAACCAAGTTTGTTGAGTCGACCACGCCATACGGTTCCGTCACCGCCGTATATTATCCAAAGCCTCTTGTTCTTGTCAGTAGATATAGCGAATACGTCACTACCGTTATTAGTGAAACCTTCAGGCAGAACATAGCTGTCATTGTCTTGCCAGCTGATACCATTGTCTTCGCTTGTATATATATTTGAGAATGCCGTTGCGGTAGTCGTGCCTAACGGTGTTCCACCCATTGCGACAAGTACATCACCGTATCTTATCATTTGTATGTTCGTAAGACTTGGAAGCTGTTGACCGTTTACCTCGTCATAATATATCCATCCGTGCTGGTTCGAGCCACTTGCATATTCTTCAAGTTTGCTCCAAACCATTGTTACTGAATCAGATGGGTGCTCTGTGATATTGCGTAGACCAGTCATGATTATACGCTCGGTATCGTCATTAGTCTTCAATGCGAAATAGCCTGCACCAAGATTCTGTACTGGAAGCATTGGAGAGTTCGCTACGATAGAATCCTTAGCCCATGTAAAGCCGTTGTCTTTTGATATTGATATGCCCCCGTCTGTGTTGAGCGCATACAAGTATTCGGAACCACCGCCTATCAGTTGGCTAACTTTACCAGAGCCATCGTAGCTTGTGCCGTCAGAGATCTCTGTCCAGTTGGTACCGTCTTTAGTCAAGTATATGCTGCCGTTGCTTATTGTATATACATAGTCGCTGAATGCCACAGCGTTCTTGTATGCGTCAGCGTCAAGCGTTATGTTTGTTGTATATTCAGACCACGATGATCCGTCTTCAATGTTCGTAGCGTAGATGGTCGTGTTTGAACCGTTAGAACCAAATAATAGTAAGTTGTCGTTAAGCGCAACAGCTTTCATTCCTGTAAAGTTCGTGAAGTCGCTTATTGTAGCAGGGTTACTCCAATTGAAAGAGTCAGCTGCCTCTTGATGTACATTCACGCTGACAGTATACTTGCGATAGCTTTGTCCGTCGGTTGAATATACTCTGAATTCGCGTGGCGATGTGAAATCTATGGAGTCGGTGCTGCTATAATAGTCAAGTGTATCGCTGTCGATGTACTTTATTACTATTAAGCCAGAGTTCTTGCTGCTCACACTACATATCACATGCTCTGCATCTGTTCCAAGAGGAAGAGAGTCGTTGTTATAAATCAAACCTTGAGCCTGGTCTATATAAAATGCATAGTTACTGCCAGTAACGGTGGTAGTATATGAACTGTCTTCTCCTGTAGAAGATATTGTGTCTACAGTTCTGTTCAGCGTACCAAGTGAGAACGCCGTTATGGCAGTATCGCTGTAATATGTCGCGTATTCGGTGTCATCACCCAGACATGAGGCCATAAATGACATTGTCGAGAGCAGTATCACTAAAGGTAAGAATATCCTTTTCATTCTTAATTGCAATTTTAAATTTAGCTGCAAATTTAATCAGAATTCCTTAAACACAATATGTTTTGAATGCTTTATTAGCTTAAATATTAATATTTTGGGCTTTTTTATATACATTTTCACGCAAGCACGCAATTATTTTAAATGCTTTTACATCAAAATCAGATGATATGATACTTATTGAACAAAATAAAGGACGATATGAATCACTCACACCGTCCTTTAGAACTTTAATCAATGTTGGTATTAACCAGAGTAATAATACTCAAAACTGTCATTACAAGGATTAAGACCATCATTGTTGTCGTTTCAAAATCTAATAACATAATCTTTACCTTAAATCTATCAAACTACTAACCTATGAAATTCTTTTGTATTCTCACGAACACGATGCAAAGTTACGTTATTGTGTGCGAACACACAAGTGTTTTAACTCTATTTTCAATGAATCGTCCACTTTATTGATATAAATCAAAACAACGGCTTTTGCATTAATTGATTTTAAACATTGTATTGTATTTTGCATTTGCTTGTTTGGTTTCTTTTGTCAAGATAAATATGAATATTGCGATTAATGTTTCTCACATTCCTTTGTTATTATTGCATATTGTTTATCTTTCATTGCTGTCTTACTTGTATATAATCGTGCTTCCTTATATATATAATAAGGTATATATACAAAAATCCCCGCTATCTGTGATGATAGTGGGGATTGATATTTAGTCTAATACCTTATCTTTGCAAGATTAGAGTTTTGGACCAGCAGCTACAAGAGCCTTACCAGCTTCGTTTCCTTCATACTTCTTGAAGTTCTTGATGAAACGGCTTGCAAGATCTTTAGCCTTCTCATCCCACTGAGCAACGTCTGCGTATGTGTCGCGTGGGTCAAGAATGTTAGGATCTACACCTGGAAGAGATGTTGGAACCTCGAAATCGAACAAAGGAATGTTCTTTGTAGGTGCGCTGTTGATAGAACCGTCGAGGATAGCGTCGATGATACCACGTGTGTCGCGGATAGAGATACGCTTGCCTGTACCGTTCCAGCCAGTGTTTACCAAATATGCCTTTGCACCGCTCTTCTCCATCTTCTTTACAAGCTCCTCAGCATACTTTGTAGGATGCAGTTCGAGGAATGCCTGACCGAAGCAAGCAGAGAATGTAGGAGTCGGCTCTGTAATACCACGCTCTGTACCAGCAAGTTTAGCTGTGAAACCAGAGAGGAAGTAATACTTTGTCTGCTCAGGTGTAAGGATAGATACTGGAGGAAGCACTCCGAATGCGTCAGCAGAAAGGAAGATTACCTGCTTTGCAGCTGGTGCATGAGAGATTGGGCGAACGATACCCTTGATGTGATAGATAGGGTAAGATACACGTGTATTCTCTGTTGTGCTCTTGTCTGTGAAGTCGATTGTACCGTCTTCAGCTACTGTTACGTTCTCGAGAAGAGCGTCGCGACGGATAGCGTTGTAGATGTCTGGCTCTGACTCCTTGTCAAGGTTGATAACCTTAGCGTAGCATCCACCTTCGAAGTTGAATACGCCGTTGTCGTCCCATCCGTGCTCGTCGTCACCGATAAGCAGACGCTTCGGGTCTGTAGACAATGTAGTCTTACCTGTTCCAGAAAGACCGAAGAAGATAGCTGTGTTCTCGCCGTTCTTGTCGCAGTTTGCAGAGCAGTGCATAGAAGCGATGCCCTTCAGTGGCAAGTAGTAGTTCATCATAGAGAACATACCCTTCTTCATTTCACCGCCGTACCATGTGTTGATGATAACCTGCTCTTTGCTTGTTACGTTGAACACTACAGCTGTCTCAGAGTTAAGACCGAGTTCTTTCCAGTTCTCAACCTTAGCCTTAGAAGCGTTGTAAACGATGAAGTCTGGTTCCTGGTCGAATTCTTCCTCGTTCTGAGGGCGAATGAACATGTTTGTTACGAAATGAGCTTGCCATGCAACTTCAACGATGAAGCGAACCTTCATGCGTGTGTCCTTGTTAGCACCGCAGAAACCGTCTACGATATAAAGCTTCTTGTTAGAAAGCTCTTTCTTTGCTATTTCCTTAACGGCAGCCCAAGCCTCTTCAGAAGCGCGGTGGTTGTCGTTAGGATATTCTTCAGAAGTCCACCATACTGTGTCGTGAGAAGTTGCATCGTCAACGATGAACTTGTCCTTAGGTGAACGGCCTGTGTAAATACCTGTTTTCACGTTGATGGCGCCGAGCTCAGTCTCCTGACCAATCTCAAAGCCTTCGAGACCTTCTTTTGTCTCTTCATTGAACAATACCTCGTAAGAAGGATTGTAAAGAACCTCAGTTGTACCTGTGATTCCATACTTTGCTAAAACTGACTTATCAAATTTTGCCATTTTTAATAATGTATTAAGTGTGAATATTCTTTCCTGATAGTTACCTTAAATCGGGCGCAAAGATAGTGATTTTTGGTTTATCTTCCAACGCCTTTGAAGATAAAAAACTTTCTTTTAATACCTTTTTAGGTTAAAGTATTGAAATTTTAAACGTGTCGAAGCATTTTTGTAATTTGCACTTTGCAAAAATCGGGAATTGTTCTCGCTTTTGTATTGTTGTTATAAAAATACTGTTTTAATGCAAAAGCATACCTATATAATATGGGAATCATAAATTCAAGCGAAATGAGAGCCTTTGCAGAGTTTTCGTTTCGCTTAGATTTTCTATCAAATAAAGCTTAGTTTCTACGGCTGTAAATCTTCTCCAAAAATTGGAACAACATGAGGACACATTCTGTAACTAACGCTTGCAGTATGGTGTCAGTGATATCAATCTCCTTACCTCTAATTAAGTCGATGACAGAAAATAACAGGAAGAATATAATTGTGTATCCTATAAACTTTAGGATGTTTTTTCTAATTTCCATAATCTTGAATTTAATGTTTGTCGCTATATACTATTGCAAAGATAGTGATTTTATGCTTATCTTCCAACGTTTTTTGAATATAAAAAACTTCTTTTGATACTTTTCTTAGGTTAAAGTATTGAAATTTCAAAGCAATCGAAGTA
>JAUNIZ010000317.1 GCA_030523165.1 Prevotellaceae bacterium | reverse complement strand
AATAACTTGTGTATATATAGTCGTCATCTTCCTCTACAAGAATAAGTTCGTTTTTATTGACTGTGTATTCAAGCACATAAGTATTATTGGATTCAGCA
The DNA here is from genome assembly GCA_030523165.1 of Prevotellaceae bacterium. Taxonomy (GTDB): domain Bacteria; phylum Bacteroidota; class Bacteroidia; order Bacteroidales; family Bacteroidaceae; genus Prevotella. The sequence continues at coordinate 2,269 of JAUNIZ010000317.1, read as the reverse complement.
TATATATATAATCTACCATTGCGTACACTCCATGTCATATCAATCATGCCTTCTTCCCTCGTACCTGAACCATCAGATTTGAACTCAATGACTTCATAACAATCATAATCAGTTTCAATATCACCTGTTTCTTTGTCTTCATACACGTCTTTATAACAAGACCATGTTCCGATAATAGAAGAGGAACTTCCACTATCCTCGTCATCATCGCTACAAGCACTAAATCCGAAACTCAACATTGCTGTTAATAACAGCATAGATAAAAATTTTAAGTTGTTCATTTTACTGAAGTTTTACATTTATAGTATTATTATTTTGTTCAACGTGTAGATATTTCCCATCACATTTTGTAATGGGAAACTTTTGTTCATGATTTGATTTTGTATTTAACCTAGATTTAGTTCCTTGTACCATAAATATAAAAACCGTCTCCATCTGAAGCCACAAAAGACGATGAACTTACCTCTTCCCAATAGTATGTCTCTCCTAACAATGCAGAGTCATCAATAGGATTAAATGTTATTCCTTTCTCCGAAACAATATACGTACCACGATAAGTACCATCATATTCAGTGAAAGTCTTATCACCATCTATGTCATAGTAATCAGCCTCGGAGAAAGTTCCATCCTCCCCTAAAGTCAAATTAACTTTCCAAGTTGGATCAGACATCGTAACGACCCATTTTCCTAATACCATTTGGGCAACATCTCCTTTATCACCATCGTCATCATCGTCATCCGAACAAGCAATAAAACTGCCAATAGCAAAAATCAATAAGCTCATGAATAGAGCGTAGTTAATAAACTTTTTCATTTTGATTGAAATTTAAAATTTAACAATTAATTATTATTTAATGTAAGTTCTACTACTCAAATACCTGTTTTTCTTGAGATTAATCCTTCACTCCTTCAAATGTTAAAATACCAGAATTACTTATATAGCTCATTTTAATACTATTCCCTGTTACATTATAAGGATATAAACCATCTTTTCGGTGTATCATAATTGGTGTTTCATCTTTATCACACCAATTAAGATAGCATGTACAATTCAACGAGCTAGATGCTGATACCCATGAATTCTTGACACTAACAGAATAATTAGATAAGCGTGTAATAACAACGTTTTCATTTCGACTATAAAACTCTCCATTAGTATATTTTACAGTTCCACGATAAGTGCCACAAACGTTTGTAGTTAAATCTTCTGAAGCTGGACCATTGTCGTAGAACCAACTATCGCTATTGCTTATTTTTTCAAAAGTTGGCTGGAAGGTCTTCCAGGCATATTCAAAATCCGTTCGTTTGAAGACTAGTTCTTGACTTGTTAAAGATGTTACCTTAATAGTTCCGCTTGTACCATCACTAAAATTGAATTTAATTGTATCGCTATCAAGCCTCCAAGTAAACTTATAATCTCTATCAAATTCCTCCTCATTGGTATATAAACCACCAGCTTCAAGATACGTACCATCTCCATTTTTACTAAAACAGAAATAGTCAATATTATTATTGTTATTCCAGTCGAACATCCATGTGCCATACAATAATGAGAGATTAACCTCATATGGTTCCTCCTGTGACTCAACTGTGGGAACATCTGAAACTTTATCTTCCTCATTTCCTCCACATGAAGAAAAAAACGAACATTATCGCCATTGTCATCATTGCAACAATTCGACAAGAAAAATTTACTAACGTTTGTTGTTTCATATTGTTATTTAGTTAAAATGATTTTACCAAATATTTTCTCCTGTAACTATTCAACACCGACGAGCAAATTAGTCACATTTAATCAATTTACCGAAAAACTTGTTGCTTGCTTATAAGTATAAGAAACACCACTGGATATCTTTTTAAGCGTTTTGCTTGATTCATTCCACGTGAATACAGTCCTATCATAATCACTATCATAGTAATTAATGGCACCGCTTTCACTTTGATACCACGTTCCATTATCGACAGAATATTTGTTATAATACCATGTCTGCCCATTAATTTTCATAGAACTCACGCCACTTGAATTAGACCAACCAGATTTACTTGTAGAAATAGTACTATAATAGGTTACATCACCATTAGAGAAGAAACGAATGGCTGCAGAATAGCGAACTCCATCATACGTTTGAATATTTTCATCATAATACATACCTGCAATTGATGTTGTAGAATTTTGTCCGGAATCGCTCCCTGTATCATCATCATCGTCACCACCGCTACAAGCACTAAATCCGAAACTCAACATTGCTGTTAATAACAGCATAGATAA
>JAUNIZ010000316.1 GCA_030523165.1 Prevotellaceae bacterium | reverse complement strand
ATGCTTAATCTAATGTCATGGTTTATAGTTAACATGCAAACATCAAGTAAACTTTAGCCGTTAAAAGTAAAAAAGTCATCTTGAAATTGTTTTGTTTTCAAGATGACTTAACTATATTTTCAGCGTTTCTTATTAGAACTCAGCTGTCTTTGGTGTACGTGGGAAAGGTATCACATCGCGGATATTCTGCATTCCTGTAACGAAGAGAATCAAGCGCTCGAAACCTAATCCGAATCCACCATGAGGGCAAGAACCATACTTACGGGTATCAAGATACCACCACATATCCTTCATCGGAATGTCGCGTTCCTTTATCTCGTTTATAAGCTTGTCATAGTTTTCCTCTCTCACACTACCGCCAATGATCTCGCCAATCTGCGGGAAGAGAACGTCTGTACCCTGAACGGTCTTTCCGTCTTCATTGATTTTCATATAGAAAGCCTTTATTTCCTTTGGATAATCGGTCATGATAACAGGCTTCTTGAAATGCTCTTCCACGAGGAAACGTTCATGTTCGCTAGCCAAATCCATACCCCAGCTTACAGGGAATTCAAATTTCTTGCCTTTTGCAACCGCTTCTTCAAGAATCTTTATACCTTCTGTATAAGGCAGGCGAACAAACGAACCGTTTACTATAGACTTCAGACGCTCGATAAGAGTCTTGTCTATCATCTTGTTCAAGAACTCAAGATCATCCTGGCAATTATCCAAAGCCCACTGAACGCAATACTTTATGAAGTCTTCTTCAAGATCCATAAGATCGTTCATGTCTATGAAAGCAACTTCAGGTTCAATCATCCAGAATTCTGCAAGGTGGCGTGGAGTATTAGAGTTTTCTGCTCTGAAAGTAGGTCCAAATGTATATATAGCGCCTAAAGCAGTAGCGCCAAGCTCACCTTCAAGCTGACCGCTAACGGTCAATGAAGTCTGCTTTCCGAAGAAATCATCATCGTATATAATCTTTCCTTCCTCGTCTTTCTTCAGGTCATATAGATTCTTTGTTGTTACCTGAAACATCTGGCCTGCACCTTCGCAATCGCTTGCAGTAATAAGAGGTGTATGGAAATAGAAAAATCCGTGCTCATGGAAATACTGGTGAATAGCTATAGCCATGTTATGACGTATGCGCATTACCGCACCGAATGTATTGGTACGCAAACGAAGATGTGCATACTGGCGCATATACTCGAAGCTCTGGCCTTTCTTCTGCATAGGGTAGTCGCTTCCGCAAAGTCCATATATTTCCAGTTCTTTACATTGTATTTCAACTGTCTGGCCTGCGCCTTGGCTTTCTACCAACTCACCGTTTACGTTGATACATGAACCAGTAGTTATCTGTTTCAGTAATTCGCTATCAAATTTTGCAGGGTCAACAACCACCTGCACGTTCTTTATTGTCGAGCCGTCATTCAATGCTATAAAGTCAACTGCCTTGCTACTTCTATGGGTACGAACCCATCCTTTTACATTAACAATCGAGCCGAAAGCCTTGCTTCCCAATACGTCTACGACTTTTGTTCTTTTAATCTTTTCCATTGTCATTCTTGTTTTCAAAGAATTAAGGAGTTATGAAACAAGTCCCTAACTCCTTTATTTTAAAGTTCAATAAAAACGCTTATTCAAATGCTCCCATGCGCAGCATGTCAACTTCCTTCTCAGTAAGGAAGCGCCAGTCACCGCGACGGAGGTTCTTCTTTGTGAGTCCTGCAAACAGAACCCTATCAAGCTTAACCACTCTATAGCCTAAGCTTTCAAAGATACGGCGAACGATACGGTTCTTTCCGCTATGAATTTCAATGCCGACCTGCTTCTTGTCGGTATCGCTTGCATATTCTATAGCATCAGCATGTATTTCTCCGTCTTCAAGTGTTATGCCTTCTGCAATCTGCTGCATGTCACGAGCTGTAACATTCTTGTCAAGATATACATGATATATCTTCTTCTTAAGGAACTTAGGATGAGTCAGCTTGCTTGCAAGATCACCGTCATTTGTGAGAAGCAAAACACCTGTAGTGTTTCTGTCAAGTCTACCTACCGGATAGATTCTTTCAGGGCATGCGTCTTTCACAAGATCCATAACTGTCTTGCGCTGCTGTGGGTCATCGCTAGTTGTAACATAGTCCTTTGGCTTGTTAAGAAGTACATATACCTTCTTTTCCATTGTGATAGTCTGGTCATGGAACTTTATTTCGTCTGAGCGAAGAACCTTTGTTCCAAGTTCTGTAACTACCTGTCCGTTAACAGAAACAACGCCAGCCTGTATGAATTCATCTGCCTCACGACGGCTGCAAACACCTGCATTTGCAAGATATTTGTTCAGACGAACAGGCACTGTCGGGTCTATGTTTGTTTCTTTATATTCTATACGCTTCTTAAGGCTATACTTTGCATTTGGGTCATAATCAGCTGTACGAGG
>JAUNIZ010000070.1 GCA_030523165.1 Prevotellaceae bacterium | reverse complement strand
TATAATTCATAATGCATAATTGGCTGCGCACGACATGCAGGATGAATAACCAACGTTAACGGCGTCTGCCCTAATTATGAATTCTTAATTATGAACCGAAGGTCATCGTGCGAAGCGGAAGATAATTATGAATTCTCCAAAAGATCTGGTCTGAGCAGCTTTGTGCGTTCAATGCTTTGTTCAATTTCCCAATCCTTTATTTTCGCTTCGTTTCCGCTTAGGAGTATTTCTGGCACCTTCCAGCCTTTGTAGTCGGCTGGTCGTGTATAGATTGGTGCGGAGAGCATGTCGTCCTGGAAGCAGTCGGAGAGAGCGCTTTGGTCGTCGCTGATAACGCCAGGCACGAGCCTTACGATAGCGTCTGAGATAACCGCGGCAGCCAGTTCGCCTCCTGTCAGCACATAGTCGCCTATGCTTATTTCCATTGTTATGAGGTGTTCCCTTATGCGCTGGTCAATGCCCTTGTAGTGTCCGCAGAGGATAATGAGGTTGCCCTTCATCGACAGGTTGTTGGCCAGCTTCTGGTTAAGCTGCTGTCCGTCGGGCGAAGTGAATATCACCTCGTCGTAGTCTCTTTCCGCCTTCAGTGCCGATATGCACCGGTCTATAGGTTCGCATTTCATTACCATGCCTGCAAAGCCGCCGTAAGGATAGTCGTCTACACGCTTCCACTTGTCGCTGGTATAGTCGCGGAGGTTGTGCAGATGTATTTCGGCAAGCCCTTTAGTCTGTGCCCTTGCAAGGATTGATTCGTTGATGAACCCTTCGAGCATTTCGGGCAAAACTGTTATGATGTCTATTCTCATAGGTGCAAAGGTAATAAAAAAAACGTGAACAACAGCACAGACGCACGCATTTGTTTAAGAGCTACACCTTATTATATATGGTCTTTTGCGTAATTGAGCCGTGGAGCTGCAACGAAAAAGGGAGAAGCCCACAGGCTCTCCCGTAGTTTCTCTCTTAGAGTTCCTTCTTCAAGGCTTCTGCCATTTGGGCATATTCCTCGTCGGTAAGATAAACGCTCTTAGGGTTCATCTGGAACACTCCACCGAAGTCAGGACCGCCTACATACTTGGGAATGAGGTGGAAGTGGAGGTGTGAAAGAGTGTCGGAATAAGCTCCGTAGTTGATTTTGTCAGGGTTGAACGCCTTCTGCATGGCGCGTGTAGTCTTGGCAACATCAGCCATGAACGCATTTCTCTGCTCGTCGCTGAGAAGGTTCAGGTCGTCAACGTGTCCGTCGTAAGCCACGAGGCATCTTCCGTGATAAGTTTGTTCTTTGAAAATAAATAGGCGTGAAACGCTCAGTTTTGCAACCTCTATCATGAGGCTCTTCTGTGTCTCGTTGTTTTGACAATAGAGACAATCTTTAGGGTCGCTGTTCATTTTTTTGACTGTTTTGTTTCTATAGATTAAATTCAATTGTGCAAATATAGTGATAATTATCGACTTTACGGCATGTTTTGATAAGATTTTTCAATAAAAATCTTGCCGTATGACGAGAAATCCGATATGCCTATGCACAGTCGGGCGCAGAGTCTAACCCTCGCGGAAGAAGTCGAGAGCCTCGAATATCTCCTCTTTCGTTGCGGTCTGGTTTATTCTGATGTCGCCGACGTTGCCCAGCAGCGTGAAGTTTATCACGCCAGCGGTGTTCTTCTTGTCGTGCTTCATCAGTTCGTACAGTTCCTCGTAGTCGTCGCAGGTTATGGCGAAAGTGCCGTAGTGGTCCTTGATATAGCTTACGGTCTGTCGCAGCTTGTCGGTTGGGAACGATGTCTTGACCGCGCTCAGATAAAGCTCGCATATCATTCCGAAGGCTACGGCATAGCCGTGCAGTATAGGCGCATTGCGCTTCATGGCGAGCGATTCGAAGGCATGTCCTACGGTGTGTCCGAGGTTTAGCGCCTTGCGTATGCCGTGTTCGTGTGGGTCTTCCTCCACGATGCGTTCCTTCACCTTTATGCTGTCGGCAACCATCGACTGCAGCTTCTCGTAGTCGGGGTTGAGAATGTCGAAGGCTACAAGCTCGCTCCACAGGCTTTCGTCGCTTATAAGGCCGTGCTTCAGCATTTCGGCATAGCCCGAACAAAGGTTGCCTGAGTCGGATGTCTTGAGGAACTGTGTGTCAATGATGACCGCCTTGGAGTCGTTGAACACTCCTATTTCGTTTTTCAGTCCGTTGAAGTTAATGCCCGTCTTTCCGCCTACGGAGGCGTCGACCATTGAGAGAAGGGTAGTGGGAATGTTTATGAAATCAATGCCGCGCTTGAACGTAGAAGCGGCGAAACCGCCAAGGTCGGTAACCATTCCTCCTCCCAGGTTTATCATGCACGAGTGTCTTGTGGCTCCGTTTGCGCTGAGAGCCTGCCACACCGACGCGAGCGAATCAATGTCCTTGTGGGTGTCTGTAGCCTTTATCCTGATGACCTTCGCGCCCTCAAGACAAGAGAAATTAATGACAAGCGGTAGACACATGTCAGATGTGGTTTCATCGACAAGAACAAACAGTTTGTCGTGTTCGCATAGAGATATAGCGATAGAGATATCTTCGCAAAGATTCTTCGAAATGATGATTTTCTGTTTCATAACCGTCTAAAACGTAATAACAACTGCAAAAATAATTATTTTTGTCGATAAATAAAACTTTTATGAAGTTTTTCGTAAAATAGCGATTAAACCTATGTTGTTTATGACAGTCTAAAAACTTGGAAACTAACCATAACAAGAAGGTAAAAATGAAGCAGAAAATTCTCTTGGCGCTTTTGTCGCTCATGGCGTTGTTTACGGCAAATGCACAAAACAAGACAATCTCAGGTACCATTGTAGACAGTGATACCAAAGAAGGAATTACTCAGGTGACTGTCCAGCTGTTGAACACAGACAGCACATATATAAAAGGTGTGCTGAGCGACGATGACGGAAAGTTCAGCGTCACTGTGCCCGATAACGGTTCTTATATCCTGAAGTTCACAAGCATAGGATACAAGACGCAGACCAGGCAAGTAAAGATAGCCGACGACAAAGACGTGGCCCTGGGAAAGATAAACTTCAAGGCTGACGCCATAATGCTTAAGGGCGCCACCGTTGTAGGCCATGCGGCAAGAGTAACGCTCAGCGAGGATACCTTTATATATAATGCAGCTGCCTACCGCACGCCTGAAGGCTCGGTTGTGGAAGAGCTTGTAAAGCGTCTGCCAGGAGCAGAGGTTTCTGACGACGGCACGGTAACGATAAACGGAAAGGAAGTGAAGAAGGTGCTCGTGGACGGTAAGGAATTCATGACGGGCGACACAAAGACTGCCTTGAAGAATCTGCCTACGTCTATTATTGAAAAGATAAAGACATACGACGAGAAGAGCGACCTGGCGAAAGTTACAGGCATTGACGACGGTGAAGAACAGACGGTTCTCGACTTCGGACTTAAAAGAGGCATGAACAAAGGCGCATTCGGCAATGTTGACCTATCGCTGGGAACTGAAAGCCGCTACTCGGAGAAACTGATGAGCGCGCTGTTCAAGGATGATCTACGCGTAATGCTTCTCGGTAGTGCCAACAACACCAACGACATGGGATTCCCCGGCGGAGGCGGTGGCGGAAGATTCGGAGCCGGCAGACAGGGACTAAACGCCACCAAGATGATTGGAGGCAACTTCAACTACGAAAAGAAAGACAAGCTGAAGCTTGACGGAAGCATAAGGTGGAACCATTCTGACGGTGACGCAAGGACAGAGCAGTCTGCCGAGAACTTTGTCAGCACAACGGCTTCGTTCTCCAACAGCCTTAACAGAACATTTACACGAGAGAACAGCTGGGATGCACGTCTTAGACTGGAATGGAAACCTGACACTATGACGAACATAATGTTCAGACCGAACTTCACTTATTCTACAAGCGACAGCAGATCGTCAAGCTCAAGCGCATCGTATAACGACGACCCGTATCTGTATGTAACAGACCCTCTCGACGCGGCAGCTATATCGCAAATGGCGAATGACAGCCTTATGGTAAACGCACAGAACAGCAACTCCATATCTTATTCAGAGTCGAAGTCGGCTGGAGCAATGCTTCAGATCAACCGCAAGTTCGGCACAAATGGCAGAAACGCTACCATACGAGCTGACGTCAACTACAGCGACTCAAAGAGCCAAAGCCTAAGCACCACCAACGTTCATCTGTATCAGATAATGAACACGCTCGGAACCGACTCTACATACCAGACCAACAGATACAGCTACACGCCTACAAAATCGTGGAGCTACAGCCTTACGGCCACTTACAGCGAGCCGATTTTCAAGGCCACTTTCCTGCAGCTGAGCTACAAGTTCACATATAAATACAACAAGAGCGACAGGTCTACTTACGACTTCAGCAACCTTGGAGAATACTTCTTCAGCGACGTTTCCAACGACTATAGAGGTTGGGGCAACTATTTCTCACGCCTTTCCAATCCGCTGGATTCATATCTCGACGACGACCTTAGCCGTTTCTCGGAATACAAGAACTATATACACGAGATTCAGGCAATGCTGAGAATAATACGCAGCAAATACAGATTCAATGTGGGTGTCATGGTGCAGCCACAACAGACACGCTTCACACAGAACTACCAGGGCGTGAATACCGACACCACAAGAAACGTGGTGAACGTAACGCCGACGCTCGACTTCAGATACAGATTCTCCAATATAAGCAATCTGAGGATAAACTATAGAGGAACGACATCGCAGCCAAGCATGACCGACCTGCTCGACATAACCGACGACAGCGACCCATTGAACATAACAAAGGGTAACCCTGGACTCAAACCATCGTTTACCAACACCTTCCGTTTGTTCTACAACACGTATTTCCAGAAATACCAGCGTGCGCTGATGACCTATGTGAATTACAGCAATACACGCAACTCCATAAGCAACATGGTCACTTACGACGAGGAAACAGGCGGAAGAACGACAATGCCTATGAACATCAACGGCAACTGGGACATTTCGGGAGCGTTCATGTTCAATACGGCAATAGACTCTACAGGATATTGGAACATCAATACCTTCACCAACGTGCAATACAACAACTATGTGGGTTATCTCTCGCTTGACAGCCAGTCTGATTCTCAGAAGAATACCACCAAGACAATGCAGATAGGCGAGAAGCTTAGCGGTAGCTATCGTAACAGCTGGCTTGAAGTGTCGTTGGACGGTTCGCTTAACTATACCCATACGCGCAACTTGCTGCAAAGCTCAAGCAACCTTGACACATGGCAGTTCTCTTACGGTGCGTCACTGAACCTTACCACACCGTGGGGAACAAGCATATCTACCGACATTCACGAGAACAGCAGACGAGGATATAACGACAATTCGATGAATACGAACGAACTTATCTGGAACGCTCAGATAAGCCACAGCTTCCTTAAAGGAAAGGCTCTGTCGGTTTCGTTGCAGTTCTATGACATGTTGAAGCAGCAGAGCAACTTCAGCCGAATGATAAGCTCTACGCAAAGAAGCGACACGAAGTATAACAGCATCAACAGCTATGCCATGCTTCATGTAGTATATCGTGTAAATCTCTTCGGTGGCAAGCAAGATCGTGAAGACAACAAGGAACGTGACCGTGAACGCATGCGCCCAGGTGACCGCCCGATGGGAGACCGCCCGATGCCTATGTCAGGTGGTGGAGGCGGTGGCGGAAGACCACCGATGTTCTAACGGATTTCTTATAATGGGTTAAATAGAAATGAGCTGAAGGCTATGTTTGTTCCTTCAGCTCATTTCGTTTGTGTGATTATAAGTTTTTAGGTACTCTGCCGTAAATGTGTTGACCAAAAACCGTCTCAAATCTCAAATCTCAATTAAATTCTGGATACCCCCTGTCTTTATTTTCCCTTTATAACGTCATTGATTACTTCGGGAAAATGCTTCTGTTCAAGTTCGTGGATCTTTCTCTCTATGTCTTCAACGGTGTCTTCTGGCGACAAGGAAGTCTTGAACTGGGCTATAATCTCGCCACCGTCGCATATCTTGCTTACATAATGAATGGTTATGCCTGTCTCCTTTTCATTCGCAGCCTTTACAGCTTCGTGGACATGATGGCCATACATGCCTTTACCACCGAATTTAGGCAGCAGCGAAGGGTGTATGTTGACAATGCGCCCGTTGAAGTTGTCAATAAGGAAATCGGGAATCATAAGCATGAAACCAGCCAACACGATAAAGTCAATGTCATATTGGCTCAATGTGTCCATAAGTGTTTTCTCGTCGTTGATTTCCGTTTTGTCAAGAACCTTGCAAGGCACATTGTATTTTGCGGCACGCACAAGCGCATATGCGTCTTTCTTGTTGCTTATTACAAGCCTTACCTTTGCATCGTTGTTGTCGTTGAAATAACGAATGATGTTTTCGCAGTTAGTGCCGTTGCCGGAAACAAATATAGCTATGTTCGTCATGGGCGAGTCTGTTTTTATTATAGGATTATTGTCAATAAGATTTTTCGCTAATCAGTTTGGATTTGAACTTTGTTGTTGGTCAAGTAATATGACCATTAATCAATCAAATATGAATCGTCATCGTCTTCCTCATCGTCAAGGTCATCGAATCCGAACATTGTAGGGTCGATGAAGGCGTCAAGGTTGCGACGCTCTTTCTTGGTAGGGCGACCTGTTCCGCGTGCGCGGTCAACGAATCCGCTTATGCGGCTCATTTCCAGAAGCTCGTATTGTTTAGGGTCAGTGACGTTCTCGTAGATTTCCGGTATGAGTTTTGCCCCTACACGCTGCTCTATACATTGAAGCACCTTGAAAGAATATGTAATAGGAGGTTTCTTCACGCTTATCGTCTCGCCTACCTTTATTATATGCGAAGGCTTTACCGTGGTGCCGTTTATCGTGACTCTGCCGTTCTTGCATGCAGTAGCCGCGATTGAGCGTGTCTTGAATATGCGCGAAGCCCATAGCCATTTGTCTATTCTTGCAGTTGCACTCATTGTTTGTTGATATGCTTTTTGTTGAAATTGTTCATCGTGATGTCAATGCCTGCCAGTACGAAACTCTTTATCATTTCTACGGCAGTGTCTATTGAAGGGGCAAGCGTTTTCATATCTTCCTCGTCATACTTGCCAAGCACCCATTCTACCTGCATGCCTTTAGGAAAATCGTTTCCTACGCCTACACGCAGTCGGGCATATTGTTGAGAACCTATTACGCTCTGGATATTGCCAAGACCGTTATGGCCGCCGTTGCTTCCGTTGCCTTTCAGACGCAAAGCCCCTAATGGCAAAGATATGTCGTCAACGACTACAAGCATGCGCTCAATGTCAATGTTCTCTTTGTTAAGCCAGTATCTTACAGCATTTCCGCTAAGATTCATATATGTAGTAGGCTTTAGCAATATGACCTTTCTGCCCTTGATGCTTGTCTCGCTTACATATCCGTAACGCTTATCCTCAAAAATAATATTGGACGCCTTAGCAAAAGCGTCCAATATCATAAATCCTGTGTTGTGTCGGGTTCCTGCGTATTCGTCGCCTGGATTCCCTAAACCAACAATTAGATATTTATCCATTTGATTCTCTCAAACTTTACTCAGCAGCGTTATTAGCAGCAATAGACTTACGTGTAGCCTTGATAGAGCATACAACTACATCCTTGCTTGTTGCCATTTCAAGACCAGGGAAGCTCAATTCGCCAACCTTGATGCTCTTGCCGATGTTGAGGTTTGTAACGTCGATGTCAAGATGCTCTGGTATTTCCTGATACTTAGCTGTAACGTTGATCTTACGGATAGAAAGGTTCATACGACCACCGTCACGGATACCCTGTGCAAGACCGGTAAGTTTAACTGGAATACCGATAGTGATAGGCTTCTCTTCGTTGATCTCGTAGAAATCTACGTGAAGAAGAGCGTCTGTTACCGGGTGGAACTGCAGTTCCTTAAGTATTGCAGTGTGGCTTTCACCGTCGATGATAAGATTGATAACATAGATATGAGGAGTATAGACAATCTTGCGAAGCTCGCTCATTGGTGATGCGAATGACAATGCTACAGGAAGACCCTTCTCGTCTTTAGCCTCACCGTAAAGGTTACATGGTACAAGACCTTCTTTTCTCAAAAGTTTAGAAGCTTTTTTTCCAAGGCCGCTTCTTTTCTGACCTTCTACATTAATTTCTTTCATAATGTGTTACTCTAAATTAAGTTGTTAATATAAAATTTGCTTAATTCACCATCACACGATATCTTTCTCTCACGTAATGCTTGAAAAGCGGGTGCAAAGTTATTATATTTTCTCAGAACTGACAAATTTTATTCCTAAAAACAAATAAAAACCAAATAATTTCTTGCATGTAATCGTATTTTTGTATATTTTTGCAACGTAAAATGGTTGTAATTCACCAAAACACACTTGATTAAGGATGATAAATAGAGAATTAATAAGAATTAAGATAGTCCAGTTAACCTACGCATACTATCAAAACGGAAACCGCAACATTGATGTAGCTGAGAAAGAATTGTTGTTCAGTCTTTCTAAGTCATATCATCTATATATGTATCTTTTGGCTCTGATGGTTGCTGTATCTAAAGAAGCAAGACGTCATTATGATGTTGAGACAGCCAAAGCCGCAAGAGAAGGTTCTCCGCTGCCGTCGAGCAAGTTCGTAGACAACAAGTTTGCGCTGCAGTTGGAAGGAAACAAGTATTTGTGCGATTTCATTGATAGTCAGAAGCAGACGTGGGATGATGATGTGGAATTTGTAAGAAGCCTATATAACCAGGTTGTTCAAAGCCGTATATATATAGACTATATGGAGTCTGATGATGACTCATACGAAGCAGACCGGGAAGTATGGCGCAAGCTTTACAAGGCTCTGATTATGGAGAATGAGGAACTTGACGCCTTGCTTGAGGAAAAGAGTTTGTATTGGAATGACGACAAGGATATAGTAGACACTTTCGTGCTAAAGACTATAAAGCGCTTTGACCCGGAAAACAACGTGAAGCAAGAGCTTCTTCCTGAATATAAAGACGAGGAAGACAAAGACTTTGCACGCAAGCTCTTTAGGGCAACTGTTCTTAACGCAGACCAATATCAGCATTACATGAGCGAGACATCCCGCAACTGGGACTTCTCTCGCTTGGCTTACATGGATGTGGTAATTATGCAGATAGCAATCGCTGAAATGCTTACATTCCCGAATATTCCTATTAATGTCACCATTAATGAATATGTTGATTTGGCAAAAGTCTACAGTACAATAAAGAGCGCTGGCTACATCAACGGTATGCTTGACGCTATAGCACGTTTTCTTATCAGCACAGGAAAGCTTCTGAAGCCTATTCCTGAAAAGAATTCAAAGAAGAACAAGGAATAAAAACGAACGTTTTCGTTAAGCCAAATGAGCAGAGCCGAGCTTGCTCGAGCTATGCCATGGCGAGAAAAGGTCGAATGAAATTCAAATAATAATAACAAATAATAGAATAGTATGAATTTATCAATGTTATTGGCCGCACAGGCTCAACAAGGTGGCGGTATGGGTTTTATACTCATGATGATTGCCGTTTTCGCCGTTATGTATTTTATAATGATTCGCCCACAGCAGAAGAAGCAGAAGGAAATCCGTAATTTCCAGAACTCTCTGAGCGAAGGTGCGAAAGTAGTTACTGGTGGTGGAATCTATGGTGAGGTAAAGAAAATAGACCTCGCTACAAATATTGTAGACATAGAAATTGCCAAAGGCGTAGTTATCCGTGTAGATAAAGGCTATGTCTTTGCAGATGTTTCAGCAACAGCAGTTGGTCAGGCAAAATAAATGAACGTTTTCGTTAAGCCAAATGAATAATGCCAAGCTTGCTTGAGCATTATCATGGCGAGAACTTTTTCGTTAAGTCAAATGAGTAAAGATAAGCTCGCTTAATCTTTACCATGACGAGAAAAAGTAGAATCCTTTCAAAAGGTGCATGAAAATGAACGATTCGAAGTTGTTTCGTATATTTAGACTTGTCAGGAACTTCTTCTTCAGTTCAGTGAACAGGGAGTTCCTGATTTTTTTGTTTTTCTTCGCATTGAGTGGTGCGTTTTGGCTACTCATGGCTCTAAACGAAACATACGAGAGAGAAATTTCTATTACCGCTAATATTGTAGATATACCTAAGAATGTAGTGTTGTCGAGCGATACTACAACTACAGTTCGGGTGACGGTAAAAGACAAAGGCTATTATTTGTTTACATATATTTATGGTGACAAGCTACGCCCAATAAATATAAAGTTTGAAAACTATGCCAAGAAAAACGGCTCAGGTGTAGTGTCATCATCAGAGTTGCAGAAGTTCATATACCAGCAGCTTTACGGCTCTTCACGTATTTCAAGTTTAAAACCAGACAAGATAGAGTTCCTTTTCAATTATGGTTTAAACAAGCGAGTGCCTGTTAAACTGTTAGGAAAAGTTGAAGCAGGGCAGAGCTATTATCTTTCAAAGATAAGTTTTTCTCCTGATTCTGTTGACATATATGCCAACGAGGATGTTCTTGACAGCATAAGCTTTATATATACGCAGAAACAGAACCTGTTGAATTTGACCGATACAGTAATAAAGGATATTCCTTTACAGAAGTTGCGTGGAGTCAAGACAGTTCCGTCTTCTATAAGAATGTCGGTTTTTCCTGATGTTCTTACCGAAGAAACATTCGATGTGCCAATTACGTCAGTCAATATGCCTGAAGGCAAGATTCTCAGAACATTCCCTTCACGCGTTACTGTTACGTTTACGGTAGGTGCAAGCATGTTCCGTTCTATACGTCAGGATAATTTCATAGTTGTTGCTGACTACAATGAACTGGTAGCCAATCCGTCAGAGAAATGCAATATCTACCTTCGTGCTATTCCACATGGTGTACTCAATGCAAGACTTAGTATCAACCAGGTGGATTATTTGATAGAGGAGCAATAAAATATGGTCAAGATTGCGATAACTGGTGGTATTGGTAGCGGCAAGAGTTATGTCTGTCGTCTTTTGGAAGAGCGTGGAATAAGCGTCTACGATTGTGACAGTGCAGCAAAACGCCTTATGGTAACGTCAGAGAAGATTATCAAAGACTTGACAACTCTCGTCGGAAAAGACGTTTACATTGACGGAAGATTGAACAAGCCAGTAATGGCGAAGTATCTTCTTGCATCAGAAGAGAACATGAAACGAATCAATTCGATAGTGCATCCAATAGTCGCAGACGACTTTATATCGTCAGGAAGCAAGTGGATGGAATGCGCTCTGCTGTTCTCAAGCGGTTTCAACAGACTTGTAGATAAGGTAATATGCGTAAGCGCACCTCTTGAAGTCAGGCTTGAACGCATAGTTAACCGCGACGGTATATCACGTGAGAAAGCAGAAGAATGGATAAACAACCAGATGTCGCAAGACGAGGTTATCGCCAGAAGCGATTATAACATAGTCAATGACGGAATATGTGACTTAAACATTCAGATAGAGAACATTTTAAATGAACTAATATAAACATATAAAAACATTAGAAGAAAACATGAAACAGACAATTCTATCTATTTCAGGAAAACCAGGTCTTTACAAGCTTGTATCAAGAAGCAAGATGAATCTTATTGTCGAGATGATCGACGAATCAAAGAAACGCTTGCCTGTATTTGCTACAGACCGTGTTACGAGCCTGAATGACATCGCTATGTATACAGATTCAGAAGACGTGCCTCTGATGAAGATTCTTACAAGCATGTATAAGAAAGAAGAAGGAAAGGAAGCATCTGTCAACTATAAAAAATCAAGTTCTAAGGAACTCAAAGAATACTTTGCTGAGATACTTCCTGACTTTGACCGTGACCGAGTTCACGACAGTGATATAAAGAAACTTATACAGTGGTATAACATTTTGGTCAAGAACGGTATCACCGATTTTGAAGATGAAGTGGAAGCCACAGAAGCTGAGAATGAAAAAGAAGGATAGATACGAGTATCTAATCGGTTATTTTCAGAAAGAAATGC
Organism: Prevotellaceae bacterium; assembly: GCA_030523165.1. GTDB lineage: Bacteria > Bacteroidota > Bacteroidia > Bacteroidales > Bacteroidaceae > Prevotella. Next base: position 3,708 of record JAUNIZ010000070.1, on the reverse strand, counting down.
CTAGAGTCACTACCGAGCTTGAGTTCGGTAGTGTCTTTCATTTATTAGTTGCGGTAATACTTAGCGCGCAATGCACAGACAAAAGAGTGAACATGATTACCCCTGCTTTGTTTGAGCGTTATCCTGACGCAAAGTCTCTTGCTGCTGCGGAACCAGAAGAGATATATGAATATGTGAGAAGCGTTTCTTATCCGAATGCAAAGTCTCGACATTTGGTAGAAATGGCGCGCATGCTTGTATCTGACTACAACGGTGAGGTTCCCGACACTATGGAACAACTGATAAAATTGCCAGGGGTAGGGCGAAAGACGGCAAATGTGATTCAGGCAGTTGCGTTCGGTCGTTCCGTAATAGCTGTTGACACCCATGTGTTCCGTGTTAGCCATAGATTGGGGTTGGTATCTAAGAAAGCTGATACACCGTTGAAAGTGGAACAGGAACTTATGGCTAATATACCCTCTGAATATGTTGCTGATGCACATCATTGGCTATTGCTGCATGGCAGATATGTCTGCACAAGTCGTGTTCCGCATTGTGAGAAATGCCCTTTCGACTCTTTTTGCCCAAAGCTTCTTGAAGGTTCAAAGCTGGAATAACGACATTTTTATGTCTTCTCTTTAATAAACTATTCTGTTTAAACAATACTCATAACGTAACAAATATCAGTTTGATTTAAAAATATAATAATATGCAAGCAGACAAAATTATCGCTTTCCTTAAGGAAGTAGCTAAAAACAACAACCGTTCTTGGTTTCAGGAACATAAAGATGAGTATTTGTCGGTGAGGGCAGACTTTGAGGAAGGTATCAACATGGCTATTGCACGCATAGCGGAATTTGACCCTTCCATCAAGCATATAACGGTAAAAGATGCCACATATCGCTTCTATCGTGATACGCGTTTCTCCACTGACAAGTCGCCATACAAGACGCATCTTGGTGCATATATAGCTGCTCATGGAAAGAAAGCATTGCATGGAGGCTACTATATACATATTGAGCCAGACCATTGTCTGCTTTCTTGCGGTAACTATTGGCTGCCGACAAACATTCTTACATCATGCAGAAATGAGATAATGGCTAATATTGACCAATGGAGACAATGCGTGGAAAACAAAGATTTCATTGAACTTTTCGGTAAGCCAGGTGAAGGAAACTGGGATTCTCCTAAAGGTTTCGGCTTGGAAAACCTAAAGACATGCCCTTCTGGTTTTCCCCGTGACTATGAATATCTGCAATATCTGCGCATGAAAGACTATTGTTGCTGGACTGCTGTCCCAAACAATTTCTTCAATGGTAATGCATGGCTAGATGAGATGGCAAGAATATTCTCTTTGGGCAAACCTATGATGGATTTTATGAATTCTGTAATCGACGATTACGAATAAATTGGCTTGTTCTTGATAGGCAAATAGCATTTTAACATTGTTTTTAATTGTTCTTTGAATATTTATCCGTTTTTCATGCGGAGGTTTGAGCATTTTTCCCTATATTTGCTGACGGAATTATGTTTGACTTTTAAATCTATAAATCATGAAAATCGGTATTCCAAAAGAGATTAAAAACAATGAAAACAGAGTAGGAATGACTCCTGCTGGTGTTTCTGAGTTGGTAAAGCATGGACATGAAGTGTATGTTCAGCAAACAGCTGGTGATAACAGTGGTTTCTCTGACAAGATGTATTCAGATGCAGGGGCTAAGATTCTGCCTACTATAGAAGACGTCTATCAGACTGCAGACATGATTGTAAAGGTCAAGGAACCTATAAAGCCAGAATACAGCTTGATACGCAAAGGGCAGCTTGTCTTTACCTATTTCCATTTTGCATGTGACCGTGAACTGACTGACGCTATGATAAATAGCGGTGCCGTTTGCTTAGCTTACGAAACGGTTCAGCTTCCAGACAAGTCGTTGCCGTTGCTTATTCCAATGAGCGAAGTTGCCGGGCGCATGGCGACAATCAACGGTGCTTATTATCTGCAAAAGACAAAAGGCGGTAAAGGAAAGCTTATCTGTGGTGTTCCAGGCGTTCGTCCTGTAAAGGTAGTTGTATTGGGAGGCGGTATCGTAGGTCAAGCTGCTGCAAGAGTAGCTGCAGGTATGAATGCAGATGTCGTTATAACTGATATATCGTTGCCACGTTTGCGCGAACTGTCAATAACAATGCCTGCCAATGTAAATGCTGTGTATTCGTCACATCATAACATTGAGAAAGAGATTAAAGACGCTGATATTGTGATTGGTGCAGTGCTTATTCCTGGCGACAAAGCTCCACATCTGATTACGCGCGACATGCTTAAGCTGATGGAACCAGGAACAGTTCTTGTAGACGTTGCCATTGACCAGGGAGGTTGTTTCGAGACGTCTCATCCGACAACACATAGTGAACCAGTCTACACTGTTGACGGTATTCTTCATTATGCAGTTGCAAATATTCCTGGAGCAGTGCCTAACACATCGACTTCTGCATTGACTAACGCAACTCTGAAATATGCTGTTGCTCTTGCTGACAAGGGCTGGAAGAAGGCATGTAAAGACGACCCAGCACTTTACGAAGGCTTGAATGTTGTTGAAGGCAAAGTTACTTTCAAGGCAGTTGCAGATGTTTTCAATCTTCCTTATGAACCAGTCGAACTATAGTTCATAACGGTATAGAAATGATTGCATATTGAGCAACAATTTATAAAGCATAGCTTTATGATAAGGAAAGCATTGGTTTTCGGCAACGAAACCATAGGTTCCCATGTGCTAAACGTGCCGTTTTCGTATCGTAAACCTATCGTTTACTATTGCAAACAAGCGCATTATTGCTCAAAGCTGCAATTTTCAATAAATGGCAAAAACAAAAACACTGGATTCTCTATAGAGGGAATCCAGTGTTTATATTTTAAATCTACAGAATGGAATTTATTTCTTCTTTTCTGTAGTAGCAGGTGCTGGCTTGTAAGCTTTGTTAAGACCGGCGATAACTTCTTTAGTTATATCGTATGTCTTGTCAGCGTAAAGAATGTTGTCACCAGCCTTGCTCAGAATAAGAGCAAACTTCTTGTCTTTGTTGTAAACGGCAAGATAGTGCTGAATACTGTCGCGAAGAGCGTTGTTAAACTTCTCTGTTTCGTTCTGGAACTCTGTTCCAAGTCTCTGCTGAAGAGCCTGGAGGTCAGCGTTTTGCTTTTGCAATCCAGCCTGCACAGCTTCTGCCTGCTGCTGGGTATAGCGGTTGCTCTGCAAGTCTTGCTGGAACTTGTTTGCTGCTGTCTGCAATGCACGACCCTTGGCATTGATTGTGTTCTGAATGTTCTCGCTTTTCTTCTGAAGGATAATAGTATATTCTTTGCAGAACTTGTACTGAGACATTATAGAATCAACTTCAACGTATGCGATTTTCATACTAGATGTTGTTGTTGTAGCTGACTCTGATTTTTCTTCTACTTTCGGAGCTTGTTTGTTGCAAGAAGCCACTGCCAACGACATGATGGCTACGGCGAATGCTGAACGTACTAATTTTTTCATGTTCAATTTTATATTTGTTTATTGTTTAATACTTGTTTTGTCAAGCCTGTCGGCTCTGCTGTTCCTTGCTTCTCTGTCTTGTTCCATTACGCAATGTATTTTCCTTTTTCGAAGCGCAGGATTGTCTTTTACATGTTGCGATGAAAACTTCCCGTTTCTTTTTAATATAAGCTTTATGCCAAGTAATATTGCCGCT
>JAUNIZ010000069.1 GCA_030523165.1 Prevotellaceae bacterium | reverse complement strand
ATGGCATATAATTTTTTGTTACGATATGGAATATGGACAGAAAGAGCATATTTAACTGATTATCAATATGTTATACACACTTTTGTTGCTTGCGAAAAATTATGACAAAAACATGTATTTTCTACGAAAAATGAGGTTTCTGGAGACAATGAAATGGCTTGTTGAAGAGAGCAATGACCTTCTGGAAGCGTTAAAAGAATAGTTTTAATGACTTATAATTTACATATTTCAGAAAACTCAACAGTAAACATATAAAGAGAAAGGATAACTTCTGGAAATACAAAACGATATTTGTACAGCACACCAGACCTTTGCTGTAGGTTCAGAAATACACTATATTATGAATTGAATAATTTGTCTGTTGTTAGCGCAAACACAAAAAAAATGGAGTACCGCCGTACTCCAACCTTGTTAACCTTAAATCTAATACTATGAAAAACACATTGCAAAGGTAATGCATTAAATTTACTTTTGCAAGCATTTCGGCATAAATTTGTTCCTTTAAAACACAATTTAACTAAAATATCGCACTTTATGCTATAAATTAAGGGTTAAACCGTCAAAAGCGAGATTTATATCTTCTGGTAAAAGAGCATTTACTTTGTCATGAAGACCCATGTCATGATTGATATGAATAAGGTATGAACGCTCTGCGTCTGTCTTTCTGATAAACGATATAGCCTCGTCAACGGTCTGATGCGAATGGTGGTCGGGCTTGAAACGAAGGGCATTGACAACAAGTGTCTTTATGCCCTTGAAATACTGGAACTCGCTTTCATTTACTGTCTTCATATCTGTAATGTAAAGCAAATCGCCAAAACGATAGCCGAGAATAGGCACCTTGCCGTGTATTACCTGCACGGGCATGACATCTATATCGCCTATTCTTAGCGCAACATGCGGCTTGATAGTGTGGAGGTTTATCTTTGGAACTCCTGGATAACGATGCTCTTCAAAGCAGTAAGGCATTGTATGCATAAGTCCGTCGGAAGTCAGCTTGTCGGCATAGATATTAATCTCTCCGAACTGACAGAACGGGCGAAGGTCGTCAAGACCACCGACATGGTCATAGTGGATATGCGTAAGGAATACGGCATCGAGTTTCTTGAATTCCCTATCGAGCATCTGCTGACGGAAATCGGGACCGCAGTCAATAAGTATGCGTGTGGTTTCACTTTCTACGATAGCAGAACAGCGCAGCCGTTTGTCATGCAGATCTGTGCTACGGCACACTTCACACTTGCAGCCTATTGTCGGTACACCGACAGACGTTCCTGTTCCGAGAAAAGTGATTTTCATAATTAAACGATATTTACTTCAGGATTAATCTCTATGCCGAACTTGTCTTTCACGTCTTGACGTATAGCCTCACAAAGCCTGACAATGTCCTTGCCTTCTGCCCCACCCTTGTTTACAAGAACAAGCGCCTGACGGGAATGTACACCAGCTTTGCCTAAAGACTTGCCTTTCCAGCCACATTGATCTATCATCCACCCTGCAGGTATCTTCTCGTGCTCAGCGTCAATAGTATAGTGCGGCATATTGTCATATCGTGCGGAAAGCTCTTCGTATTTCTCTCTTGACACAATAGGATTCATGAAGAAACTGCCTGCGTTGCCCTCAATCTTTGGGTCAGGGAGTTTTGCGTTTCTGATGTCTATTATCGTTTCCCTCAGCTGTGCAGCATCAGGATTGACGATACCTTTACGTTCAAGTTCTGCACGTATGTTTCCATAGTCAATGTTTGGAATAAAGGCATTTGACAATCTGTATGTAACGTATGTAATGACATATCTATTGCGCCATTCGCCCTTGAACTTGCTTTGGCGATAAGAATATCCGCACTGTTCATTTGTAAACGAAAGTTCTTTTCCCGTTGACATATCTACTGCTTCTACCTTATATATAATGTCCTTTACCTCAGAGCCGTATGCACCTATATTCTGAATAGCGCTTGCCCCTACCTCGCCAGGTATCAGCGAGAGGTTTTCCGCACCGTACCAATTGTTGTCCACACATAGGCTAACGACATCATCCCATGTCTCACCGCTTCCACAACGCAACAGATAGCCATCTGCTGTATTTATAACCGAATGTCCTTTAATAGCAGAATGAATCACGGTTCCGTCATAATCGCCAGTAAGCAAGAGATTGCTGCCTCCACCAAGAATCATAACAGGGTTGTCTGCATCAGTCAATGAACATACTATCTGCTTGAGTTCATCAACGTTGTCAAACTCAACAAACCGTTTACACTTAGCTTCTATGCCAAATGTATTATGATTCTTCAGACTATAGTTATATAGGTCTTTCACGTTTATATGTGTATAATCAATTTGTCGTAAAGTATTGTCTTAAAGACAGAATATTACTCTGACAGTTTTGTCAGTTTCCAGTCACCGTCAATGCGCTTGAACGTAAGCTGCATTTCCATACCGTTTGCTATTCCACGCATAACGAATATTTTCTGTCTTCCTTCAGTGTATTTCTGACCATACATTATGTTATAAATGAAATCAGAAGGCAGTTCTGGAGCAAAGGCTTCCCATGTGTCAGGGTCTATCTCTCCCGTCATAGTACTGAAATCGTCATCAGGATCAGGACCGCTGAAGCTTACAGGATTGTTCAGACTGTTTATCTGATAGACGGAATCCGTAACAAACTTCTGATAGAATGTAAGGAATGAAGCGTTAGTATTATGATATTTAGCGCCTTTTTCGATAGACGTAAGCATCCACTGACCGTTGATTCGTTCAAACATATATTTCTTTACATTCATGCGGTTGAGATAAATCTTCTCTACAACAACGTTATTGATAGAAGTATCTTTCACCACGTTCATCTGCTTGTAATTGTCGAAGATAAGTGTGTAATAGCCTTGCTTCATGAAGAAATGTTCCATGTGCCACTCGCTTTTCTTGACATAAGAGGTTTTGTCGCCTTCAATTACTTTCAGCGGGAACATGATTCTCTTCATCTGAAGCTTCTTGTTGGCGGCAAAGTTGAAGATAAAATCATCAAACAACTCATCCGCGGCTTTAGGAATCTGCGGCTGTTCAGCAATAAGTGTAGCCAATGTGTCTGTCGAAGTTGTGTCAATGACAGTATCCAAAGAAACGGTATCAACGCTCGTTGGTTTCTTGTCCGTACACCCTGTAGTCCATGTCATCATGAACACGCATGTCATAAGGACTATTATAACTCCCTTTTTCATACTCCAGTTATAATCATTTTATAGATGATATTCTATCAAAATTTGGGCAAAAGTACAACTTTATTTTGATTTATTGTATATATTCAAGGTAAAAATATTACCTTTGCATCAAGATTTTAATATGCATCAAAATTATCTTTAAAATGATATTAGATAAAATAGAACAGCTTCTTGGTGAAGTAAAGTCTCTCAACGCCTCAAATATGGAGGAAATAGAAGCACTGAGACTTAAATATCTTAGTAAGAAAGGAGAGATCAACGCCATAATGGCTGACTTCAGAAACGTTGCAGCCGAACAGAAAAAAGAGGTAGGAATAAAGATCAATGAACTGAAACAGACAGCTTTGGACCGTATCAACGCCTTGCGCGAGCAGTGCGAGACAAAGGATTCAGGCGACGACAGTCTTGACCTTACACGTACCGCATACCCTATTAAACTCGGTACAAGACATCCTCTTACTATCGTAAAGAACGAGATAATTGACATTTTCTCACGCATGGGATTTACTTTGGCTGACGGTCCTGAGGTTGAAGACGACCTTCATGTGTTCACAAAGATGAATTTCGCAGCAGACCATCCTGCACGCGATATGCAAGACACATTCTTCGTTGAGCAGAATCCTAATGACGTTACCAAGAACATTCTTCTGAGAAGCCATACAAGTTCGGTACAGGCAAGAGTGATGGAAACAACACAGCCGCCTATACGAGTAATATGCCCTGGAAGAGTTTACCGTAACGAAGCGATAACGGCAAGAGCGCACTGCTTCTTCCACCAGATAGAAGGACTGTATATTGACAAGAACGTTTCATTTACTGACCTTAAGCAGGTGTTGCTGACATTTGCACGTGAGCTTTTCGGTGCTGACACGAAGATTCGTCTCCGTCCAAGCTATTTCCCGTTCACAGAGCCAAGTGCAGAGATGGACATATCATGCCATATCTGTGGCGGCGAAGGCTGCGGCTTCTGCAAGCATACTGGTTGGGTAGAGATTCTCGGATGCGGAATGGTAGACCCTAACGTACTGGAACTTTGCGGAATAGACAGCAAGGTTTATAGCGGTTATGCATTTGGTCTTGGCGTTGAGCGTATTACAAACCTCAAATATCAAGTATCAGACTTGCGCATGTTCTCTGAGAACGACGTGAGATTCCTGCATGAATTCGAATCAGCTAACTAAGAGCGCAAAGCTCTGAAAGAGCCTAACCTTAAGAAGGTTAAATATATTTTACAGACATAAGAATAAATGGATTGGCAACAACAGTTCGGTTTTCGTTCTGTCGCCAATCCTTTTTCATACTGATGAGGTTATTATTCGGGAGTAGTATTTATGGTAAAAGAGCGTCTGTTCACACCGAGTTATATATGTATTCTAGCCGCCAATTTCCTTTTGTTTTTCGGATTCTGGCTGCTAATACCTATCCTTCCGTTCTATCTGAAGGAAACCTACAGCTGTCCTGAAGCCATTCTTGGCGCTATCCTTAGTTGTTATACAGTAAGTGGTCTGTGTGTACGCCCGTTCTCAGGCTATCTAATGGACAAGTTCCCACGCAAACCTATCTACATCTTATGCTACTTCATCTGTGCATCAATGTTCATAGGATATATGACAGCTACGGTACTCACGTGGTTTATCATACTGAGAGCATTGCACGGTGCGGCATTCAGCGGTGTAACCGTAGGAGGAAACACACTCTGCGTAGACATTACTCCAAGCAGCCGCAGAGGTGAAGGTCTTGGATACTATGGACTTACAAACAACACTGCTATGGCACTTGGACCTATGACAGGTCTGTTCATGCACGACCACGTAAGCTATGTAGGAATATTCATTACAGGCATGACGTTCAGTGTTATCGGACTGATTTGCGCCTTATGCGTAAAGGCACGAATACCAGAATCGATAAAAGCAAGACAAGAGGCAAGGTTGTCAGGTAAAACAAAAGAATTACCAAAACGGAAACTGTCTCTCGACCGATTTATTCTTCTAAAAGGCATTCCTGTGAGCATATCATTGCTCATGCTTTCAATACCATACGGTGCAACAACCAACTTCGTAGCAATGTATGCAAAAGAAATACACTTTCCTGTACAGACAGGTTTCTTCTTCACTCTAATGGCTGTTGGCATGGGAGCATCGCGACTGGTAGCAGGAAAGAAAGTTGACCAAGGATATATTACCCAATGTATTCACTTCGGCTATTATCCTGTAATATTTGCATTCTTCGTTTTAAGCATGTGCAGATTTATAGCTCCTATAAATTTATCAATAGCAACAGTCTTGTTCTTTGCTGTACCATTGCTACTCGGTGCAGGTTTTGGCGTTATGTTCCCTGCAATGAACTCACTTTATATAAACCTTGCTCCAAATTGCCAGCGTGCCACTGCAACAAGCACTTACCTTACTGCATGGGATGTAGGCATAGGAATCGGTATTGCCGTAAGCGGAATTATAGCACAGCACTTCACATTCTATATGGTATATCTTATCGGCTCTATTATATGTACTCTATCATTGTTTATTTTCGTTCATAAGGTAACTCCACATTACAACAAGAACAAGTTAAGATAAATAATAAGTTGGATAAACGGATATTTACGTTTATCACAATATACAATATGACTAATTTGGCTTTAAATATAGAAAAGACTATATTGCGGAAACGACAAACAGACAAAATACATTACCAAATATAAATCCATATAATCATATTCTAAACACAATAAAAAAGACTGCATAACTGATTATATCAATTATGCAGTCTCTTTATTTAAATCTTATGTACCCATTGATAATAAATGGGTTACATAAGATGAGTTAATCAAAAGTTTAAGCAATTAAGCTTCTGCTTCTGTCTCAATGCTCCAGTCTTCCTTTGACTTGCGGATGTAGCTGTTGTAACGCAGCTTAGCCATACGCTCTGCCTCAGAGAAGAGTTCTTCTGCCTCGTTAGGATATGCTTTCTTAACTGAGAGATAACGAACCTCACCCATGAGGAAGTCTTGGAATTTGCTCCAATCAGGTGCCTTAGAGTCAAGTGAGAATGGGTTCTTGCCCTGCTCTGCCAACTCTGGGTTGTAACGCCACAAGTGCCAGTAACCGCATTCAACAGCCTTAGCCTCTTCAGCCTGGCTCTTACCCATACCGCCTTTAGCCTTCAGACCGTGGTTGATACATGGAGCATAAGCGATGATGAGTGATGGGCCTGGATAAGCTTCTGCCTCACGGATAGCCTTCAGACACTGAGCATTGTCAGCACCCATAGCAATCTGTGCAACATATACATATCCGTATGTTGTAGCTATCAAGCCGAGATCCTTCTTGCGGATTCTCTTACCACGAGCTGCGAACTGTGCAATAGCACCAAGAGGTGTAGACTTAGAAGCCTGACCACCAGTGTTAGAGTAAACCTCTGTATCGAGAACGAGGATGTTAACGTCTTCACCACTAGCGATTACATGGTCGAGACCACCGTAACCAATATCGTAAGAAGCACCGTCACCACCGATAATCCACTGGCTGCGCTTAACAAGATAGTGATCAAGAGTCTTCAGTTCTGTGCAGATCTCACAGCCAGCAGCTGCACCAGCTTCAATCAGTGGCTTCAGCTTGTCTGCTGCAACCTTAGAAGCGTCAGCATTGTTGTTATTCTCAAGCCATTCCTGAGCAGCAGCCTTGAATTCTTCTGGAGTACCATCCTTAGCGATAACTTCATTGAGAAGAACTGCAACACGCTCCTTCATCTTGTTGTTACCGAGTACCATACCCATACCGAATTCGCAGAAGTCCTCGAACAAAGAGTTGTCAAATGCAGGACCCTGTCCCTTTTCATTCTTGCAATATGGAGTAGAAGGTATTGAAGCTGAATAGATTGAAGAACAACCTGTAGCGTTAGCAATCACTTCACGGTCACCGAACAACTGAGAAATCAACTTAACGTAAGGAGTCTCACCGCAACCAGAGCAAGCACCAGAGTACTCGAACAAAGGCTTAGCGAACTGTGAGTTCTTAACGTTCTGCTTGATATCAACAAGATGCTGCTTGCTCTTTACTTCATTAACAAGATAGTCCCAACGAGCTGCCTCTACATCGTTTCCTGCGAATGGAACCATTGTAAGAGCCTTGCCCTTCTTAGGATTACCTGGACAAACGTCAACACAGTTACCGCAACCAAGACAATCCATAACACTTGCCTTGATGATGAAGTGCATACCCTTCATTGCTGCAGGAGCCTTCATTTCAATAGTTGTGTCGCCTTCATAGTTCTTTATTTCATCGTTATCGAGAACGAATGGACGGATAGCTGCGTGAGGACAAACGAAAGCACACTTGTTACACTGGATACAGTTTTCTGCATTCCATTCTGGAACGAATGCTTCTACACCGCGCTTTTCATAAGCAGATGTGCCGTTCTCCCATGTACCGTCAACAGTATTGTGCTTGATGAAGTCAGAAACCTTCAGCAAATCACCTGCCTGAGCATTGATTGGGCGAACAAGTTCCTTAACGAATGCTGGTGCATCGTCTTCAACAGCTGCGTCATCAGCGAGGTTAGCCCATGCTGCATCGATAGCAAGCTGCTTGTATTCACCACCACGGTCAACAGCTGCATAGTTCTTGTCAACGACATCCTGACCCTTCTTGCCATAAGACTTAACGATGAATTTCTTCATCTGCTCTACAGCGAGGTCTACAGGAATAACACCTGTTATACGGAAGAATGCGCTCTGGAGAATAGTATTTGTACGGTTGCCAAGTCCTATTTCCTGTGCGATCTTTGTAGCGTTGATATAATAAACAGTGATATTGTTCTGAGCGAAATAGCGCTTGATTCTGTTAGGAATGAAGTTTACAAGCTCTTCGCCTTCGAATATTGTGTTCAAAAGGAATGTTCCGTTCTTCTGCAAACCACGGATAACATCGTACATGTGGAGATATGCCTGAACGTGACATGCCACGAAGTTAGGTGTGTTTACAAGATATGTACTGCGGATAGGTGTGTCACCGAAACGCAAGTGTGAACATGTGAAACCTCCAGACTTCTTAGAGTCATAAGAGAAATATGCCTGACAATGCTTGTCTGTGTTGTCACCGATAATCTTTACTGAGTTCTTGTTAGCACCTACTGTACCGTCTGCACCAAGTCCATAGAACTTAGCCTCGAACATACCTTCACCACCGAGAGCCATTTCCTCAACCTGTGGAAGAGAAGTGAAAGTAACGTCATCAACGATACCTACAGTGAAATGGTTCTTTGGCTCATTGAGCTTCAGGTTATTGAATACAGAGATGATTGTAGCTGGAGTAGTATCGTTAGAACCCAAACCGTAACGGCCACCAACGATGAGAGGCTTGTTCTCTACATCGTAGTATGCGCTCTTAACGTCAAGATACAAAGGTTCGCCTTCAGCACCAGGTTCCTTTGTACGGTCAAGAACGGCAATGCGCTTAACAGTAGCAGGTACAGAAGCCAAAAGATGCTTAACTGAGAACGGACGATAGAGGTGAACAGAAATCATACCGACCTTCTCGCCATTCTTGTTAAGATAGTCGATAGCCTCACGAGCAGCCTCTGTTGCAGAACCCATAAGGATTATGATTCTTTCAGCGTCATCAGCTCCATAGTAAGAGAACAAGTGATATTCTCTGCCAGTGATCTTGCTGATTTCACCAAGATAGTTCTCAACAACCTCAGGAACTCTGTCATAATATTCATTACAAGCCTCACGATGTGTGAAGAATGTCTCTGGGTTTTCAGCTGTACCGCGTGTTACAGGGCGCTCTGGAGTAAGAGCACGGTCACGGAAACGCTTGATGTCAGCTGGATCTACCAACGGAGCGATATCTTCCTGCTCCATGAGTTCAATCTTGTGATACTCATGAGATGTACGGAAACCGTCGAAGAAGTTAACGAAAGGTACATCTGTCTTAAGAGAAGCAAGGTGAGCAACGGCTGTCAAGTCCATAACTTCCTGAACAGAACCTTCGCAAAGCATAGCGAAACCTGTCTGGCGGCAAGCCATAACGTCCTGGTGGTCACCGAAGATACACAGAGAGTGTGAAGCCAATGTACGAGCTGACACGTCAAAAACGCAAGGAAGAAGTTCGCCGGCGATTTTGTACATGTTAGGAATCATCAGCAGCAATCCCTGAGATGCGGTAAATGTTGTTGTAAGTGCACCTGCCTGAAGAGAACCGTGAACGGCTCCTGCAGCACCTGCCTCAGACTGCATTTCCTGAACAGAAACTGTCTGACCAAAAAGGTTCTTACGACCTTTAGCAGCCCATTCGTCAACATGCTCCGCCATAGGAGATGACGGTGTGATAGGATAAATGGCAGCCACTTCGCTAAACATATAGCTTACGTGTGCAGCAGCCTCGTTACCATCACAAGTGATAAACTTTTTTTCTTTAGCCATTTTAATAAAATATTAATGTTAGTGTATCTATTCTTAATGTTTAAATTTAAGGAATCGTTTAATAGAGAAATCCGAATAGCCACAATGGTATTTGGTTGTCTTTACCTATTTCTGTGTTATAGCGAGCATATATCGTGTCGTTATTCATGCGCAGTTTACCATTTCTGCTTGCATCGCAAATTCTGAATTTCTTGTTCCCGTCCACTATATAGCAGCAGTCCTTGTTGCTTTGGTTTACCTTATGGTCCTTCCACAATGAATTTACAAAGAATGTTTCCATAACCTCCTGGTCAACTACCTTGATAGGATAGATTGCATACATCAGATTGGAATTATGCATCATGACCTTTGTCGGCTTCTTCGGAAAGCTTTGTCCTACAGGATAAATTATGTTTATCAATCTTGCGTCTGCCAGATATTTTATATAATTCATCACCGTTGCGCGGCTTGTTTCTATGTAATTCGCCAGCTGACTGATGTTCGGTGCCTTAGGTCCGTCAACCGCCAACTGGTAGAATAGTTTCTTTATCTTAGTCAGATACTTCAGTTCTATCTGCTTTATGAGCAGGATATCAACCTCAGTCATCATGTTCATTGTCTTGAGAAGATTCTCCGAAAAGTTTCTCTGTTCAAGAAAAAACGGATAGAAGCCATGATGTATATACTGCTGGAAGTATTTGTATGGAGACACCAGCGGAAGTATCTTTCTGGTAATCCGTTCATGCTCCTGCAATATCTCGTCCAACGTATATGGCTTGAAATCCTTCCCTGTCATCAGGTTCAGATATTCCCTGAACGAGAATCCTCTGAGGTTATAGCTTTTCACAATGCCATTAAGCTCTGGGTTCTCCTCTTTAAGTCGCATAACGCTGCTGCCAGTGAAAACAATTTTCAGGTCAGGATATTTATCGTAGCACAAACGCAGCTCCTTGCTCCAGTTCGTCTCCTTGAATACCTGGTCTATCAGCAACACCTTTCCGCCGTTATTGTAGAACTCGCCTGCGAAATCGGCAATTCCCCTGCCCTGAAAATAGAAATTATTCATATTCACATACAGGCAACGGCGATCTTTCGTGTCAAAATGCTCTCTAGCATATTGAAGAAGAAAGGTTGTCTTCCCTACCCCTCTTGTCCCCTTGATGCCTATCATGCGTTCACTCCAGTCTATCTCGTCCATCAAAAGGCGATGTACTGGTGCGTTCGTATGCTCCACCAAATAGGTGTGGGTGCGAAAGAAAGCTTCCATTCTCTTTTTTCAATTTGTTTTCGACATGCAAAGATAATATTTAATTATTTAATTTGCAAACTAAACATTACAAAAATCTACTTTTTTTGTTATTTTTACACAATAAGGTTGACCGCTCTAAAAAATAACTTTTTTGCTTTTATAAAGATTTTTATACAGCACTGGAAATATTGTCATAATCTTTTATCCATAAACAAACGCATGTTGTAAACAATTTACTCTTTTTATTTTGTATTTTGCCTAACTTCGACTATCTTTGCATAAGAAAAACATATTAATATAATAAAACATCATGAGCAAGGTTGTAATAAACAATTACGAAGAATTTGCTGCCCTATTGGGCAAGAATATCGGTGTGTCAGACTATGTAGAACTGACACAAGAAAGAATCAATTTGTTTGCAGATGCCACATTAGACCATCAGTGGATTCATGTAGACACAGAGAAAGCGAAAACAGACAGTCCGTTTAAAACTACGATTGCACACGGATATCTGACTCTTTCCATGCTGCCACATCTATGGAATCAGATTATAGAAGTCAATAACCTTAAGATGATGGTAAACTATGGCATGGACAAGATGAAATTCGGACAAGCCGTAAAATCAGGAGAATCAATACGCCTTGTAGCTGACATGCAGTCAATAACAAACTTGCGCGGCACAATTAAAGCGGAAATCAAATTCTCAATAGAGATCAAAGACCAGAAGAAGAAAGCGCTTGAAGGCGTTGCTACATTCCTTTATTATTTCAACTAAAGACAGATTCCTTTAAAGATCTAGCCGGGTAAACATAGTTTAAAGTGTTTACCCGGCTATTTTTATACGTCATGCTATTGTGTATAAAACTATTGTTTGTTGATGACAAAACATAGTTTTACGACATGGAAAGCTATGCTTTGTCTTTGCAAAAACATTACCTTCCAATCATTGTATAGGCCAAACGCTTTTTAGATGTCAAATAGTTCAAATAAAAAAAGTGTCTGGCAAATATTACCAGACACTTTGTAAGTATGAATGAACAGGTGTTTAATTATTCACCTTTTTCCATTTTAGCTTTCAATTCAGCAAGAGCATCAAGATCACCAAGTGTAGTACCAGCGGCTACATTGTTGATAACAGGAGCATCTTCCTTCTTTGCTTTCTTAGCGCGAGCAGCAGCTTTCTTCACTTCTTCCTTAGCATCTTCGAATGTACGGCTGTGAGAAAGAATGATACGCTTTGTTTCCTTAACAAACTCGATTACCTTGAATTCAAGTTCTTCGCCAAGCTGAGCCTGTGAACCATCTTCCTTAACAAGATGCTTAGGAGTAGCAAATCCTTCACCACCCTCGTTGAGAGCAATTACAGCGCCCTTGTCCATGATGTCTGTAATCTTGCCTGTATGAACAGAACCTGGAGTATATACTGTCTCGTATGTATCCCAAGGATTGTCCTCAAGCTGCTTGTGACCAAGGCTCAAACGACGGTTTTCCTTGTCTATTTCAAGAACAACAACATCAATCTCTGCACCTACCTGAGTGAACTCTGATGGATGCTTAACCTTCTTAGTCCAAGAGAGGTCGCTGATGTGGATAAGTCCGTCAACACCTTCTTCAAGCTCAACGAAGATACCGAAGTTAGTGAAGTTGCGAACCTTAGCTGTGTGCTTGCTGCCGATAGGATATTTAACCTCGATTGTTTCCCATGGATCTTCCTTAAGCTGCTTGATGCCAAGAGACATCTTACGCTCTTCACGGTCGAGTGTAAGGATAACTGCCTCTACCTCATCGCCTACGTGCAGGAATTCCTGAGCGCTACGCAGATGCTGGCTCCAGCTCATTTCTGAAACATGGATAAGACCTTCTACGCCAGTTGCAATCTCAACGAATGCACCGTAATCAGCGATAACAACAACCTTACCCTTAACATGATCGCCAACCTTAAGGTCTGCATCAAGAGCATCCCATGGGTGTGGAGTAAGCTGCTTAAGACCGAGAGCGATACGCTTCTTGTCATCATCGAAGTCAAGGATAACAACGTTGATCTTCTGATCAAGAGCAACAACTTCATGTGGATCGCTAACGCGGCCCCAAGAAAGGTCTGTAATATGGATGAGTCCGTCAACACCGCCAAGGTCAACGAATACACCGTAAGATGTGATGTTCTTGACTGTACCTTCAAGAATCTGACCTTTTTCGAGTTTGCCGATAATTTCTTTCTTCTGTGCTTCCAACTCAGCCTCGATAAGAGCCTTGTGAGAAACTACAACATTGCGGAACTCCTGGTTAATCTTAACAACCTTGAATTCCATTGTCTTGTTTACGAATACATCGTAATCACGTATAGGATGAACGTCGATCTGGCTTCCTGGAAGGAATGCTTCGATACCGAATACATCAACAATCATACCACCCTTAGTGCGGCACTTGATGTAACCCTGGATAACTTCTTCGTTTTCGAGAGCTGCATTAACACGCTCCCAGCTCTTGCTAAGACGAGCCTTCTTGTGTGAAAGTAGAAGCTGGCCTTTCTTGTCTTCCTGGTTTTCTACGTAAACCTCTACCTTATCGCCAACCTTAAGGTCTGGATTGTAGCGGAATTCGCTTGCAGGAATAATACCATCGCTCTTGTAACCAATGTTTACAACAACTTCTTTCTTGTCAACAGAAATTACTGAGCCTTCAACAACCTGATGCTCATTAACCTTGTTGAGAGTTTCATCGTAAGCCTTTTCAAGTTCTTCTTTGCTTACGTTAACACTACTTCCATTTTCGAATTCTTCCCAATTGAAGTCTTCCAACGGTTGTACGTTCTTTAAATCTGACATAAATAATAGTTAAAATTAATAATTAATAAAGTTTGACTTTATGTGAATTTATAAATCGGCTGCAAAGGTAATACAATTTATCTTTACATGAACAACTTATTATAAATTATTTTTAAAATAGCAAAAGACATTATTGTTATTTAACAGTTTCTCCTGTACAAAAGTGCCATTGTATATAATATAATAAGGTGTAGCTTTGTTATTGCATTATATTAAATTAATAATATCGACATAAAATTCATTTATCACACATTCTACTCATCATCTTCATCAGAAGTTTTGAGTATAATGCTTGTTGCGCCAATCGTAAATAGAGTGCCGTTATATATCACACGCTTCTCACGGTCACCAAGAATCTCATTGTCTACAAAAGTTCCTGTATAGCTTGGACCGTCACGCAAGACATATTTAAGATTACCCTTCTTGTCTTTTGAAACGTTTATGACACAATGGTTTATGTCTATACTTGGGTCATTGGTTTCTATCGGCAATGTTGTCTTGCTTCCCTTCATATATCTGCCGATTATGTTGTCGCCATAAGATAACGGCAATACCTGTTTATAATGGAAAACGTTTTCAATAACGACTATTGAGCCATAGCCGTTTTCATTAGCGTCTTCATTTGGAACTTCTTCTTTTTGTGTATTCTTCAGTTTGGATTTTCCAATTCTTATTCCAAACTGTTTTCCGCATTGTTCACATTCAAAAACCAATGACTGGCCATCTGTATATTTTGTTTCATCAAACGTGATGTAATTATCACATTTAGGGCATCTTACACGCTTCATATTAATTCTTTACTTGATAGACCCATGCTTCATAAAAGTCTTCATTATCCTTCAACTCATTAAGACTGTTGTAAGCCTCTGATTTTGTACTATAATGACCATATATGACCTTCACTGATTTGTTTGTCTCGCTAAGCACTTCTGCCTTGTCAAAGCCTTTGTTCAATAGCTTATCAACAAATGCTGAAGCATTCTTTTTTGTTACCCTACTAGCAAGAACTAGGCAATAAAAGTCTTCTTTCTGAGCATTTTCTACATTGACTTTCGCAACGGTATCTCTTTTTAATGTAACATTATCTGTATTTGAATGCTTGGCATTATTTAGAGCAATACTCTTATGGTTTCTAATCTTATCGTAACCTTTTACTATAAGATGTGAAATTATTCCATTGTCAATATTGCTCATCTTCAATGTGTCATCACCGTTCTTTATAGGATTAGACCATGCAAAAAACACGATGACAGCAATTAGCACAGCTGCAATATTCCTTAATACACTGTATTTAATCTTTAAAGACTTGTCTTCTATTGTACTTTCGTCATTGACAACAATGGCATCATCTGGTTCCTGATTATCATCCAATACGACAGGCTTTGTATCGACTTTAACCGACACATTGTTTTTGCTTGTAGCAGAACTAGCGTCAACACTACTTCCTGAAGATACAGTCTTTGCAAGCTTTCTCATTTCAAATGAGCTAAGACTATATAGTTCAGGAGTAAGAATACCAGCTTCACATGGGGTGAAAGCTATAATGCCATTGTCATTAAGATATAATGTTCCTATATCTGTCAATTCGTATGAACCATTATTGTCAATATGCTGTTTAAGCTCATCAACATCACGTTCTATACGATTCAATGCTTCAGGATAGCTCAAATCGTAAGTCTCTGTATATGACTGAACTAACAGAGAATCATTAACAATAAGTTTAGGGTTAAAGCCTAATGTTCTCAATGGAGGTATAAACAGATTGTCGTCATCATCATATCTGGCTGCAACATGGTTGGCAGTAAAGCCTCCAAGACCAGGTACAATGACGCAATCATTCCTTAAAAGAAGAATTTCAATATGTTTTGCTAATTCCATCACGAATGCAAAATTACTTCTTTTTATTCAATAAAACAAAATAATGTTCATGTTTATGTAGAAAATTTTAAATATGATTCGTCGATTAGAATAATATTTTATACTTTTGCAGAACCAAAAATATTTAATATGGAATATAATAAAGCATCTATTATACT
>JAUNIZ010000068.1 GCA_030523165.1 Prevotellaceae bacterium | reverse complement strand
GCTCAGGCACTTATAAATAATGTTAAACTATAGTGTTGCGGAATTAAGGATATATTAATTTATGGTAGTATTTATGTTCGTTGCACCTTTACTTCTTTCTTGTTAATAGTATTGCCCCATATCCTGTATTTCTACATTCTGTCATCAATGACAGGGCTATATGTCATTCTTCTTAATGGTTGTTGTGATGTCTCGTGCATATTGGTTTTTCGTAGAACATCTGTTTGCCTTTATTTAGTTTCATTTCCACAATCATGTCTGTGGATAATCGGGCCTTTCCGTCAGTTTCTTCAAGTCATTTGCCGTGACAGCTCCGTCTGCAAGCAAAGCCGAGATAGCGTCAATACATGACTTTCCATAGAATTTGTCTACCAGACCCTTTAACGAGTTAAGACTATATTCGTCTTTAGAAGTAATCGCGAAATATTCATAGTTCTTGCCAGTCAGCGCTCTGTGTGACAGAAACCCCTTCTTTTCAAGTATATGAATCATGGTCGAGAGCGTGTTTACATGTGGTTTAGGGTCATCGTAAAGTGTCTGCAACAGACTTACTTTCATGTCCCCGTGCTCCCAATAGAGGTTCATTATCTCTTCTTCTTTTCTCGTCAGTGTATTCATGTCTTATTTTAAGGCATGACAAAGTAACTAAAAATTATAGTAATAACCAAGGTTTGAATGGTTAATTAAATATAAAACGGGCATTTGTTTCTCCGTTTGCGATAACAGCATGTAATAAATTATGTGTGTTGTCTATGAAATAGACGTGACATTTGAAATAAATATATAATCAGTTTCCCTTTCTTTTGTTTTGTTGTTCACGCTATTTGCACTATCTTTGCCACGGAAATCAACTATATAAACCTGTGATACGAAATATCTTTATAATTGTGTTTGTAGTGTTGGCATTTATGTCATCATACTCTTGTTCGTCTGACAAGGAGGCAAAACGCATGCTTGCTTTGGCAGATAGTCTTTTGGAAACCATGCCAGACAGCTCGCTTGCCATAGTCAGACGCGATAGCCTGATGTTTGAAAAAGCAGGCAAAGAAGTCAGAATGCATTACTATCTGCTGCGAAATGAAGCTGAAGACAAGTGTTTTGTCACTCACAGTTCTGACTCGGCAATGCTTGAAGTTGTTGAATATTATAACCGTCATGGAAATTCCTTGCAGAAGGTTAGGGCACTATATGAATTAGGTCGCATATATTCAGACATGAAGCTTACCGCATCTGCCCTTTCCGTTTACGAGGATGCACTAAGCGTGGAAGATAACGGTTCTGCAGACGCATATAAGTCGAGAGTGTGCGGTTGGATAGGCAAGATATATGAAGAAATGAGTCTTTATGACAAGAGTCTTAATAGCTTCAGGCAAGGATATCGATACGCGGAAAAGGCGAACAATAAGTTGGATATGATTTATTCCATGATGTATATCGCTAATGGAAATGCCTATATAGGCAATAACAAAGAGGCATTGAAGTGTTATCTGATTGCAGCTGATATGGCAAAGAATATCAATGACGACAATATGCATTCGGTTATCATGGAAGAACTGGCATGTTTTTATGCAGACCAAGGCTTGTATGACAAGGCTTTGAAGACGTTGCCTCCACGCGCATTCGGAAAGTCTCTCAAAGAAAAAACAGAATATTATATGGTAAAAACATCTCTGTTCTCATCTCTTGGCAAGCTGGATTCTACTGTCTATTATGCGAAAAAGGGCATGGAACATGGCACTACTGAGATGAAAATGTACTTGTGTCTTGATGTTGCAAAGAGCTATGAAGAGGCAGGAATGCAGGCAGAGGCGATAGAATATTACAGACAGTTTTCCAAATATGGCGAATCCTTGAGTGGTGACTATATTAACGAATATCGCGATTTCATAGACAATGTTGATCTCAAGATGAAAGCAGAGCGACGAAATTTGGAACTTGCAAAGGAAAAGATGCATCTTGTAATATTGATATCTGTTATCGTAATTGTCGTAGTTCTTTTATCTGTAAAAGCGTTAATACATTATAAGAAACGAAAGATTCAGTTTCGCGAACAACAGGAACGCCTTGAACGGTATTGGAAAGAAAAGAACGAGAAAGACCTTTTGAATATCGAGAAGAACAAAGAACGCATCAAAGCTCTTGAAGAAAAGCTGTCTTTGTCGAGCGAGGAAATATCTGAACTTCAAAGGCATATTATGAAGACAGAGGCAGAGATGCTTCAAAAGAGCAATGAACATATTCTTTTAGAAAGCGAACATCGCAAGGCGCTGATATCTGAATTTGAACATTCGGACATCTATGCCTTGTATCATGACGCCAATAGCCAACCTTCCAAAAAAGACTTCTACACGCTTGAGTCTGCGTTGAACAAGACTTATAAAGATTTTACCTATCGTCTGAAAGAATTATACCCGGACATTAGCGCACAGGAAATATGGATATGCTGCATGATAAAGACGGGGCTGACATCTAAGGAAATATGCAACATTTCCTCTTTTCGCCCTAACTCGTTAGGTATGGCAAGGGCGCGCCTTTATCAGAAAATATTCAACGAGAAAGGCTCTGCCACAGATTTGGACAGATTTATCCGTTCGTTGTAATGTATGCTATCGTTATGATAATCAGTATGTTTTGTTTCTAGTGTTCTTTTTGTGAACATTAGTGAACAATATTTCTTCTCTTTTCAGAATGCCGTTTATATCTTTGCCGAAAAATTTCATAACGATGAAAAAACTTTCGGCTTTGATTTGCGCACTTATTTGCATTCTCCCATGCATAGCAAAGGAATATTTGGATGTAAAGACATTTGAGTTTGAGATAAAGCTTGGCACAACCTATCCGCTTCAGCATTATCTTGGAGATAATAAACTTGGTGCTGACATGGGATTGGAAGCCCGATGGAACTTGAAAAACTCGCCGATAGATGTAGCTGCAGAGCTTAATCTTTGCGGAATACATCGCAATTATGAAGGGACATGCATGACACATAGGCTTGACTCATACATGACTTTTGTAGATTATAACATAAATCGAGGAAAGAAAGTATCGGTCTTTTTCGGTGGTGGAGTAGGTATGTGTCAGGGCATATTGCTTAATTCCATGTACGGAGAAGATAGAGCCACGTTAACTGCATCGCCTCGTGTCGGTGTAGAACTGTTCCGTCATTTGAGAATAACCCTTACTGCGCGTTTTGCAGGGCGGGTATATAATGCCATGTCTCTGACATTTGGAGGCGTGATAGGTGGAGGATTAAAGAAAGCGAAGATGTGATAAATGGCTCCATGGAATGAAACCTAAATGATATTGATGATGATTAGTTGATGTAGGAAGGACATTTGTCGCAAGTTGAAGGCGTATATTCTTGTTCCGTTACTTGCGCTTATGTCCTTCCGCTTTGTTTAAGTGTCTTCGCTATTCTATGTTTTTTGCATAGCATCTTTTCTGATTCATGGTGACAAAACAGAAAACTTTTTTCTTTTTGTTTACATGTTCGTTTTGTTTTCCCATATAATAAAATTGTCTGAAATCATGACAAAAGAAAATCGCGAAATAGAAAAACAGATGCTTGAAAATATGGTTGTTTTTGATAACCTATGCGGTAATTTAAGATAAAAGCATAGGTTATTGGCAAAAACCTATGCTTTTTTCATTGAAAAGTGGCACTGTTTTTAGTCGTAAACAAGGCTTTTACACCTCGAAAAACGGCCATTTATAGCCTATTATATGCTGTTTTGTACGGTTAATTTATGCACACTATTAAGAGTAAATGCTGTAATCGTTTGTGTGTTAGTATTTTAATTTTGCACACGATTTTAGGCGTTATTTGCGCCCAAAGTATTTTTATTTCAGAACGAAGGCAT
Organism: Prevotellaceae bacterium; assembly: GCA_030523165.1. GTDB lineage: Bacteria > Bacteroidota > Bacteroidia > Bacteroidales > Bacteroidaceae > Prevotella. The sequence goes on along the minus strand of JAUNIZ010000068.1, from coordinate 11,980 downwards.
TCTCAGCGCGTTAACTGTATGGGTTTTATGACTTATATTTTACATAATTTAGAAAACTTGAATGTGTATTCTGTATTTCTAAGACATAAATTTTCGCTTGATTGATATTTTGGTTAGGATAGGCATGTTTTGGCTATGCTATCCGTAGTATATGGAGCTATGAAGAGAGAAAATTATATGGTAAAGTCTGATTTATAGCATTTATATGCATGAAATTTGCTCGTTTTTATGCCCTTGAGATGTTTAAAAAAAATAATTTTTGTGGTTTTTCTTATTTATATTAGGTAATTACGACAAGATTAAGTAATTTTGCACCTCAATTTGAATTTTATTAAAACAACTATAAAACAACAGAGATGAAAATTTCATTTGAAAATCCAGACAAAGTTAATGGTCTGTTGACTTTGACAGTTGAAGAGGCTGACTACAAAGAGAATGTCGAGAAGACACTGAAAAACTACCGTAAAAAAGCAAACATTCCTGGATTCCGTCCTGGTATGGCACCTATGGGAATGATCAAAAGACAGTTTGAACCTACTGTAAAGGTTGATGAAATCAACAAACTGTTAGGCGAAGAGCTTTACAAATACGTAAAAGACAACAATATCCAAATGTTGGGTGAACCGCTTCCATCAGACAAGCAGGTTCCAGTAGACCTTGAGAAAGAGGCTCCTTACACATTCGTATTTGATATAGCTGTGGCTCCTGAGTTTAAGGTAGAGCTTACAGACAAGGACAAGATAGATTTCTACACAATCACCGTAGACGATGAACTTATCGACAAGCAGGTTGATATGTTCGCTTCACGCGCTGGTCACTATGACAAGGTAGAGGAATATCAGGAGAAGGATATGCTTAAGGGTGATATCCGTGAACTTGACGAGAACGGAAGTACAAAAGAAGGTGGCATAACCGTTGAAGGCGCTGTGCTCATGCCTGATTATATTAAGGTAGAAGACCAGAAGAAGCTGTTTGAAGGCGCAAAGCTTGGCGACATCATCACATTCAATCCTAAGAAGGCATACCCGGAAAGCGACGTTGAAGTTTCTTCTCTCCTTAAGATGAAGAAGGAAGAAGTGGCAGACCTTACATCAGACTTCAGCTTCCAGATAACAGAAATCTCACGCTATACAAAGGCAGAAGTAAATCAGGAACTGTTCGATCAGGTATTCGGCAAGGATGCTGTAAAGGATGAAAAAGAGTTCCGTGAGAAGATTGCAGAGGGCCTTAAGAAGCAGTTGGATGTAGATTCTGACTATAAGTTCTTCCTCGATGTGCGCAAGTATCTTGAAGACAAGGTAGGCGCTTTGACATATCCAGACGCTTTGCTCAAGCGCATTATGCTCAACAACAACAAGGACAAGGGCGAAGAATATGTAGAAAAGAACTACGAAGCAAGCGTTAAAGAACTTACATGGCACCTCATCAAGGAGCAGCTCGTAAGCGCAAACGGCATCAAGATTGAAGACAACGACATCAAGGAGACAGCTAAAGAGGCTGCAAGAGCACAGTTCGCTCAGTATGGCATGAACAATATTCCTGAGGAATATATCGAAAACTATGCTACAGACATGCTTAAAAAGAAGGAATACACAGATTCTTTCATAGACCGCAGCATTGACCGCAAGCTTACAGAAGCCCTCAAGAAGGTTGTTAAACTTGATGAGAAAACAGCCACTCTTGACGAGTTCAACAAGATGATGGAAGCATAAAAAATATTTTTTTGCAAAAAAAACTTCCTAATATGTAAGGAGGTTAGCGACTTTTTTATTATCTTTGTTCCTAAGAACAGAATGAAAGGGTCGATAGCCTCCTTTCTGTTTGAATAAAAAGAACTAAAATTATGAACGATTTCAGAAAATATGCAACTCGCCACTTGGGTATTAACGGCATGGTGTTAGACGATGTCATGAGTGCCCAGTCACAGTATTTGAACCCATATATATTGGAGGAACGTCAGCTTAACGTTACCCAGATGGACGTGTTTTCACGCCTTATGATGGATCGTATTATATTCCTCGGCACACAGATAGACGACTATACAGCAAATACATTGCAGGCTCAGCTCCTCTATCTCGATTCAACAGACCCGGGCAAAGACATATCTATATATATAAACAGCCCTGGAGGAAGCGTTACTGCCGGTCTGGGTATCTATGATACAATGCAGTTCATATCAAGCGATGTGGCTACTATCTGTACGGGCATGGCTGCTTCAATGGCTGCCGTTCTGCTTGTGGCAGGCACAGAGGGCAAGCGTTCTGCGCTTACTCATAGCCGCATAATGATTCACCAGCCTTTAGGTGGCGTGCAGGGACAGGCTTCAGATATAGAAATTGAGGCTAAGGAGATAATGAAATTCAAGAAAGAACTGTATACTATCATTGCAGAACATTCGCATACTCCTTATGAAAAGGTATGGAATGACTCTGACCGTAACTATTGGATGACCTCAGAGGAAGCCAAGGAATACGGAATGATAGACTCAATCCTAAAGAAGAACAAATAGTCGCTTACGGAGTGAAGTTTGGATTTGTTAGTCTTTAGGACATGGCTAATCTACAGTGGGCAAGGCTTTCGATATACAAATATCGTTTAGACAAGCGGTTTCGCACCGTGGCTTATTGCTCATAAAAGACTTATATAATAAATTGAAAAGAAAAGATGAATAAGATTTGTAGCTTTTGCGGACGTGGCGAAAAGGATGTAAAGCTGCTTATAACCGGTATAAACGGATATATTTGTGAGAACTGTGCAATACAGGCTTATGAAATTGTCAAGTCTACAGGTCTGTTCGAAGCAGACAAGCAAAGGGAAGACAAGAAGTTCAAGATGAAGAAGGTGCCGAAGCCTAAGGATATAAAGAAGTATCTCGACCAGTATGTCATAGGACAGGATGATGCAAAGAGATGCCTTTCCGTTTCGGTTTACAATCATTATAAACGTCTTCAGCAGCCTGCTGATGCCGATGGCGTGGAAATAGAAAAGAGCAATATAATAATGGTAGGAAGCACAGGTACGGGCAAGACTCTCATGGCGCGTACTATAGCAAAGCTTCTTGATGTGCCGTTCACTATTGTTGATGCAACTGTATTCACAGAGGCTGGATATGTAGGCGAAGATGTAGAAAGTATACTTTCAAGACTGCTTCAGGTTTCGGAATATGACGTTGAGGCTGCACAGCGCGGTATAGTGTTTATAGACGAAATCGACAAGATAGCCCGTAAGGGCGACAATCCTTCTATCACCCGCGACGTGAGCGGCGAGGGCGTTCAGCAAGGATTGCTTAAACTGCTTGAAGGCTCTATCGTGAATGTTCCGCCACAGGGAGGTAGAAAACACCCTGATCAGGAATATATACACGTAGACACAAAGAACATTCTCTTTATATGTGGAGGAGCCTTTGACGGTATAGAGCGTAAGATAGCCCAGAGGTTAAACACTCATGTAGTGGGCTATAATTCCATTCAGAACGTGAGAAACGTAGACAAGAATGACCTGATGAAGTATATCTTGCCTCAAGATCTCAAGTCGTTTGGACTCATTCCGGAGATAATAGGACGTCTGCCTGTGCTGACATACCTTAATCCTCTTGACCGTCAGGCATTGCGCTCGATACTTGTGGAACCGAAGAACTCAATCATAAAACAGTATGTAAAGCTGTTTGAAATGGATGGTATAAAGCTTGATTTCACTGATGACTCTCTCGACTTTATAGTAGACAAGGCATTGGAATATAAACTTGGTGCCCGTGGACTCAGGTCGATAGTTGAAAGTGTGATGATGGATGCGATGTTCGAGATACCTTCAAAGCGTACAAAGAAATTTGAAGTCACAAACGAATACGCTCGTCTGCAACTTGAAAAAGCGCACTTTGACAAGCTTGAAAGTGCTTGACGGCATCATGCTGCATGGCTAATATAAGAAAGATCTGCTAATCAAAATATGGACCGGAAAATAAATCTAACTGAAAAACTTAAGCAATATTTTGGCTTTGACAAGTTCAAAGGTGACCAGGAAGCAATAATCCGAAACCTCTTGGACGGTAACAACACTTTTGTGCTTATGCCGACAGGTGGTGGCAAGTCGTTGTGTTATCAGCTGCCTTCCCTTATGATGGAAGGAACGGCTATCGTCATTTCTCCGCTTATAGCATTGATGAAGAACCAAGTGGATGTTATAAACGGAATGAACGATACTGACGGCATTGCCCATTATTTGAATTCTTCGCTTAACAAGTCTGCCATAGATCAGGTCAAGAACGATATTGTAGAGGGAAAGACAAAACTTCTTTATGTGGCTCCTGAGTCATTGACTAAAGAAGAGAATGTGGATTTCCTTAAAACGGTTAAGATTTCTTTTTACGCCATTGACGAAGCGCATTGTATTTCTGAATGGGGACATGACTTCCGACCGGAATATAGGCGCATACGTCCTATAATCAATGAAATAGGCGATGCTCCGGTTATTGCTCTGACGGCTACGGCTACAGACAAGGTTAGGACAGACATAAAGAAAAGTCTTGGTATTCTTGACGCTACCGAGTTCAAAAGTTCTTTTAATCGCCCTAATCTATATTATGAAGTTCGCCCTAAGACAAAGGATATTGATAAGCAGATAGTAAAGTTCATAAAGCAGAATCCTGGTAAGAGCGGTATTATATATTGTCTTTCACGAAAGAAAGTTGAAGAACTGGCAGCCGTGTTGCAGGCAAATGAAATTAAGGCTGCTGCATATCATGCGGGCTTGGATTCGTCTACACGTTCCTCCACTCAGGATGATTTCCTTATGGAACGTCTTGATGTGATAGTTGCTACTATAGCTTTCGGTATGGGTATTGATAAGCCTGATGTAAGGTTTGTAATACACTATGATATACCAAAGAGTCTTGAAGGCTACTATCAGGAAACAGGTCGGGCTGGACGTGATGGAGGAGAAGGCAAGTGTGTTGCTTTCTACTCTTACAAAGATCTTGAAAAGTTGAAGAAGTTTATGGAAGGCAAGCCTGTTGCCGAAAAAGATATTGGCGAACAGTTGTTGCAGGAAACGGCAGCATACGCAGAGTCGTCTGTTTGTCGTCGAAAGATGCTCCTTCATTATTTCGGAGAGGAATATGAAAAGGATAATTGCGGCAATTGTGACAACTGTCTGCATCCGAAGACAAAGACAGAGGCAAAAGATGCCTTGCTTATAGTGCTGACTGCAATAGCCGCTATCAAGGAAGACTTCCGTACAGACTATGTGATAGACTTTGTTGAAGGCAAGGATTCCAATGATATTGTTGCGCATAAGCATGACCTTCTTGACGATTTCGGCTCTGGAGAGGATATGGATGCCAAGATATGGAACCCTGTTATCCGTCAAGCTATCATTGCCGGCTATCTGAAAAAGGATGTAGAGAATTATGGTATATTAAAGTTGACTTCTGCAGGAAAGAAGTTTATGAAGAATCCTAAATCGTTCATGATAGTCATGGATAACGAGTTTAACGATGAAGAGGAAGAGGAAATGCACGAAGGACACGGTGCAGTTCTTGACCCAGCTCTTTACTCTATGTTGAAAGACCTTAGAAAGAAAGTCAGCAAAAAATATAAACTTCCTCCTTATGTTATATTCCAGGATGTGTCATTGGAGCAAATGGCTACCGTTTATCCTATAACTATAGAGGAACTTCAGAATATCCAGGGCGTCGGTGGTGGCAAGGCTCGCCGTTATGGAAAGGAATTTGTAGCTTTGATAAAGGCTCATTGCGAAGAGAACGAAATAGAACGCCCTGAAGATTTACGCGTAAGGACAGTGGCAAAGAAGTCTGTGCTTAAGGTAAAGATTATCCAAAGCATAGACCGACAGGTGGCTCTTGATGATATAGCCGAGGCTCAGGGACTTGAGTTTGAAGAACTTCTGGATGAAGTGGAAGCTATTGTTTATAGCGGAACGAAACTCAATATTGACTATTTCCTTGAAGAAGTTATGGATGATGACCATGTTGATGACATCTATGAGTATTTCAAGGAAAGTGAAACAGATAGTCTTAAGACCGCAATGGAAGAACTAGGTGATGACTATAGCGAGGATGAGGTAAGGCTTGTCCGCATAAAGTTTATATCAGACATGGGTAACTGATATAGCGCATAAATAAAGGGCTATACAAAGAATAATATATCCGGCATACAGGATTGAAAGCATTATATTCATTCCCGTTTGCCGGATTTTATTGTTATGGCGAATATATGTTTGACTATAAGAAAGCATAGACTCTTTTCTTGTTTCTGTTTTTCAAGTTATTATCAGGCAATATATATAATATGTATATTTTGCTGCAAGGCTCTGCGTTAAATAGCATTAATTCATAAATAAAATAATGAAAGCATTTCATGAATGGATTTTTTTTGCTAAATTTGCACGCAATAAATTTCAAAATAAAGTATGTCATCATTTGTTGCAGATAAAATTGTGATGGACGGTCTTACTTTTGACGACGTCCTTTTAATCCCAGCTTATTCAGAAGTACTGCCTAAGACAGTAGAGTTGAAAACCAAGTTCTCACGCAACATAGGACTCAATGTTCCTTTTGTTACTGCGGCTATGGATACAGTAACAGAATCGGCAATGGCTATTGCTATAGCTCGTGAGGGAGGTATCGGTGTGATACATAAGAATATGTCAATAGAAGAGCAGGCTCGTCAAGTAGCTATTGTCAAGCGTGCTGAAAACGGTATGATTTATGACCCTGTCACAATCCGTCGCGGTTCTACAGTAAGCGTTGCCTTGGATATGATGGCAGAATATCATATCGGAGGTATTCCTGTAGTTGACGATGAGAATCATTTGGTTGGTATCGTTACTAATAGAGATCTTCGTTTTGAGCGTAATCTTGACAGGACTATTGATGAGGTTATGACAAGCGAGAATCTTGTTACTACACATATCAAGACTGACTTGAGTGCGGCAGCACAGATATTGCAGGAGAATAAAATAGAGAAACTTCCGGTTGTTGACAATGACAACAAACTGGTTGGCCTTATAACATATAAGGATATAACAAAAGCCAAGGACAAACCTATGGCTTGCAAGGATGAAAAGGGACGTTTGCGTGTGGCAGCGGGAGTTGGCGTTACAGTTGATACTCTTGAGCGTATGCAGGCTCTTGTAGACGCTAATGCTGATGCAATAGTAATAGATACAGCCCATGGACATTCTAAATATGTGATTGAAAAACTTGTTGAAGCAAAGAACGCATTCCCGAATGTAGATATCGTTGTTGGTAACGTTGCAACTGGTGCAGCTGCAAAGATGCTTGTTGACAATGGCGCTGATGCTATTAAAGTAGGTATTGGCCCGGGCAGTATATGTACAACCCGTGTTGTCGCAGGTGTCGGTGTTCCTCAGTTGAGCGCAGTTTACGATGTTGCATGTGCATTGAAAGATACAGGAGTTCCATTGATTGCGGATGGCGGTTTGCGCTATTCTGGTGATGTTGTCAAGGCTCTTGCTGCTGGAGGCTATAGCGTAATGATTGGCTCTTTGGTTGCAGGAACAGAAGAAAGCCCTGGCGATACTATTATATTCAATGGACGTAAGTTCAAGAGCTATCGTGGTATGGGTAGTCTTGAGGCTATGGAGAACGGATCAAAAGACCGTTATTTCCAGGCAGGCACTAAAGATGTTAAGAAGCTTGTACCTGAAGGAATTGCAGGACGTGTTCCTTATAAGGGAACTCTACAGGAAGTTATTTATCAGCTTGTAGGTGGTCTGCGCTCAGGTATGGGATATTGTGGTGCAGGAAACATATCTGCTCTTCATGATGCTAAGTTCGTTAGAATTACAAATGCAGGTGTTTTGGAAAGCCATCCACATGATATTTCTATCACTAGCGAGGCTCCTAACTACTCTCGTCCTGAATAATCTCAGCGACAGATGTTGGTCTGTTCGATAAATATAAGACATTAAATTTGAACTCAATAAGCATTACAGAATGAAATTCTTAAAGTTGCTTGCCGTCATGCTTCTTACAGTAAGTATGACTAAGGCTCAATCGGATGATCCCGTAATAATGAAAATAAACGGGAATCCTGTTACTCGTTCAGAGTTTGAATATTCTTATAACAAGAATAATTCTGACGACGTGATTGACAAAAAGACGATTGACGAATATGTGGATCTATTTGTAAACTATAAATTAAAGGTAGTTGCAGCTTATGATGCTAAGTTGGATACGCTAAGCTCCTTTAAGAAGGAATTTGCAATGTATCGTGACCAACAGATACGTCCGACATTTGTAGAAGATTCAGATGTCGTTGCTGAAGCGCGTAAGGTATATGAAAATACAAAGGAACGTATTGGTACAAAAGGACTCATCAAGGCTTCACACATATTATTATATGTAGAGCAGAAGGCTTCAAAGGAAAAGCTTGAAGAAGCACGCCTGCGTGCAGACTCTATATATGAAGTATTGAAAGCTGGTGGAGACTTTGCTGAACTTGCAAAGAAATACTCACAGGATCCGGGGTCTGCAAAGAACGGCGGCGAACTGCCTTGGCTGCAACCAGGACAGACTCTTAAGGAGTTTGAAACTGCTGCGTATGCTTTGCAGAAGGGAGAAATGAGTCGTCCTGTACTCTCACCTGTAGGTTATCATATTATTCTTATGAAAGACCGTAAGCAGTTTGAGCCGTTTGACACTCTTAAGAATGACATAATAAAGTTTATAGAAGCTCGTGGCGTACGTGAAAGAATTGTAGACAAGAAACTAGACGAGATGGCTAAGGCTTCTGACGGTAAGCTTACTCGTGATGATATCTTAAGCCAGAAAGCGGAAGAAATGTCAGAGAATGATCCTGAATTGAAGAATCTTATACGTGAATATCATGACGGACTTCTTTTGTATGAAATCAGTAACCGTATGGTATGGGATAAAGCTGCTAAAGACGAAGAGGGACTGAAGGCATATTTCGATAAGAACAAGAAGCGTTATTATTGGGAACAGCCACGTTATAAGGGCATGGTTTACCATGTAAAACAAAAGGATGACGTTAAGGCTGTTCAAGATTGCGTGAAAGATATACCTTTTGACAAGTGGGCAGATAAGTTGAGAACAACATTCAACAATGATTCAGTACTGCGTATTCGAGTAGAAAAAGGCATATTCAAAGAAGGTGATAATGCTTTTATAGACAAGATGGTGTTTAAGAAAGACACTACAGTAACCCAGGTTAAAGGTTATCCTATTGATGCTGTATATGGAAAGTTATTGAAGAAAAAACCAGACAGTTATGAGGATGTTCGTGGTCAAGTAACTGCTGATTATCAGGATATGCTTGAAAAACAATGGGTAGCAGAATTACGCAAAAAGTATTCTGTAGAAGTATATAAAGATGTGTTGGAAACAGTAAACAAACATAATAAATGAAGATAAACAATAAATTATTCCTATGGTCAGTATGCTCATTGGCATTTCTTGCCAGTGTGAATGCAAAGGCTGCATTTGGCGATAATGATACAACCGAAGCCAAATCAGATACTTCTGCCGTAAAGATTGACTCTGTGGAAGCCGTTAATCCTGCAAGTATAATTGATGAAGTTATTTGGGTCGTTGGTGATGAAGCTATACTTAAATCTGATGTTGAGGCCACAAGGCTTCAGGCTGAGGCAGAAGGAGTTAAATGGAGCGGTGATCCAGACTGTACTATACCAGAACAGTTGGCTGTGCAGAAATTGTTCTTGCATCAGGCAGAACTGGATAGTATAGAAGTTACAGAAGCAGAGGTTGCACAGAATGTTGAGAATCAGATTAACTATTGGATTCAGATTATTGGCAGCAAAGAGAAGCTTGAAGAATACAAACGTGCAAGTCTTACTGAATTAAGACAGCAGATGCATGATGATTTCCGTAATCGTCAGCTTATTGAAAGAGAAAAGGAAGAATTGGTAAAGGATATTACCGTTTCTCCTTCTGACGTGCGCAAATATTTCAATTCTTTACCTGCAGACAGTATTCCTGAAGTTCCTACTGAAGTGGAAGTACAGATTATAACATTGACACCGAAAGTAGAACAGGCGGAGATTGATAGAGTTAAAGACCAGCTTCGTTCATTTACTGATCGTGTTACGAATGGTGAAACCTCATTTGCAGCACTTGCACGTCTTTATTCAGAAGATCCAGGTTCTGCACGTCAAGGTGGTGAACTTGGTGACTATGTAGGAAGAGGTGTGCTAGACCCGGCTTTTGCAAATGTAGCTTTCAACCTTACTTCTCCTGACAAGATATCTAAGATTGTTGAATCTGAATACGGTTTCCATATCATTCAGTTGATAGACAAGAGAGGAGATAGAATAAAGGTTCGTCATATTCTTATGAAGCCACGTGTAAGCGCAGAGGCTATAACCAAGGCAACAAGCCAGCTTGATTCCGTAGCGGATATTATTCGTTCTGGAAGATTTACTTTTGATCAGACTGCAACTATGATTTCAGATGATAAAGATACAAGAAGCAATAACGGTTTGATGGCTAATTCCTCTGAGACAGGAAGAACGAGCAAGTTCCGTATGCGTGACCTTCCTTCTGAGATCGCAAAGGTTGTTGATACATTGAAGGTTGGAGACATATCATCTGCTTTCCAGATGATAAACAATAAAGGCAAGACCGTTTGCGCTATAGTTAAGCTAAAGAGCAGGGTTGATGCTCATAGGGCTACTATTACAGAAGATTTCCAGACAATGAAGGATATCGTTTTGGTTAAGCGTAAGGAAGAGTTTATCAATGAATGGATTTCGAACAAGATAAAGAGTACTTACGTCAAGATAAACGATAGATATAAGAACTGTGATTTTGAATATCAGGGTTGGATTAGATGACAATAAATAATAAGATACAAAAGTTATTAAGCGGGCATAGGACTTTCATTGTGATTATCCTATGCCTGTTTGGACTTTGTGTGGTTCAGTCTCATCAGGCTCCTAAAAAGAAAACCCGCAAAAATACAAATGAACGTGTATATCTTGTTCATGCGGATGTGCTTCGCTATGACCAGTATGGACCGAATCCAACGGCACAGGTACTGAATGGAAATGTTGCCTTTACGCATAAAGGAGCACGTCTTACCTGTGACAGTGCTTATTTCTATCAAGAGTCAAATTCGTTTAGGGCATTTGGACATGTTAAGATGCTACAAGGTGATACGTTGTCTTTGTTCAGTGATTATGCATATTATGACGGAAACGAACAAATGGCTGAAGCACGTTATAATGTGGTTTTGAAACATAGGAAAACAACACTTTATACTGATAGTCTTAACTATGACCGTCTTTACGGTATAGGTTATTTCTTTGAAGGAGGCAAGATGATTGACAAGGATAATGTGCTGGTTTCCGATTGGGGAGAATACGATACAGAGACACGTCATTCTGTTTTTAATTATGATGTCCATTTAAAGAATCCGAAGTTTGTATTAACTACAGATACATTGCATTATGATACAAGAACGTCTGTCGCTCATATAGTAGGACCGTCTAAGGTCGTTTCTGGCAAGAGCACAATCTATTCTTCTCAAGGTTATTATGATACAAATAAAGATAAGGCAGAGCTGTATGGCCGTTCTCGTCTAACGAACGAAGGAAAAGAACTGATAGGAGATAGTTTGTATTATGATGAGAAAACAGGTGTAAGTGAAGGGTTTCGTAATGTAATATATACCGATACTATAAATAAGAACGAACTTAACAGTGATTATTTCTGGTATAATGAGAATACAGGTTATGCTTATGCAACGGATAATGCAGTGTTGAAAGAGTTTTCTCAGAAAGATACTCTTTATATGCATGCTGATACAATGAAAGTATATACCTATAATATAAATACGGATTCTGTTTGGAGAAAGGTGCATTGTTATAATAAGGTAAGGGCATATAGAACTGATATTCAGGCTGTGTGTGATTCTTTGGTCTATAGTAGCAAGGATTCCTGCATGACAATGTACAAAGA
>JAUNIZ010000067.1 GCA_030523165.1 Prevotellaceae bacterium | reverse complement strand
TTGTTGCTCAGGCACTTATAAATAATGTTAAACTATAGTGTTGCGGAATTAAGGCTAAATAGATAGTCTTATGCTTAACATTATTTCAACCCATACGACATGTATATTAACATAATATGTAAGAAAAAGAATTTAATTAATAAATCAACAAATAAAAACAGTCATTATGAAAATCAAGTATCTTTTAGTTTCGTTGGTGGCTTTATTCACCGCAACAAGTGCTAATGCACAAGATGAAGACAAGAACTTCCTTAACCATCTTTCTGTGGGTGTCAATGTTGGAACGCCTGGATATGGTATTGACGTAGCCGTACCTCTCGGAAATTATTTCCAGATTAGAGGAGGTATCGCTATTCTTCCCGACATCTCTGTTAATACCGACCTTGATGTAAACATGGCTAGCGTTACAGGTTTGGATATTCCTAACTCTGTTGAGATAGAGGCAAAGACAGGATTCACTAACGGAAAGGTTCTTGTTGACATATTCCCGTTCAAGAGAAGCAGTTTCCATATCACAGCCGGAGCTTATTTCGGTTCATCCGAAATTGTAAAGGCTTATAACAAGGAAGACGGACTACTTCAAGACATCGCAACCTATAACGCTGCATATCCAAACAACAAGATTGGTTATGAATTAGGCGACTATCTGCTTACACCAGACGAAAACGGAAACATAAACGCAAAGATAAAGACAGCATCATTCAAGCCATATCTTGGTATAGGTTTCGGACGTGCCGTTCCAAAGAAACGTATAGGCTTTATGTTTGAACTTGGCTGTCAGTTCTGGGGTTCGCCTAAGATATATTGTAACAATGACGAACTTACAGAAGAAGACTTTGATGGCGATGGCGGCGATATCGTAAAAACATTAAGTAAGATATCAGTATATCCAGTTCTGAACTTCCGTTTGTGCGGAAGAATCTTCTAAGAATATTATTACGCATTATAAGACTAAGGGCTGTCTGAACGAATATGTCAGACAGCCCTTATCATATTTATTATATGCTTATTCTTTATATCCTTAGCATGAAGGAGTCCAAGGCTTAAGCTGCTTGAAGAAATCGTTGCCCTTGTCGTCTACAAGAATGAAAGCAGGGAAGTCTTCTACATGAATCTTCCATATAGCTTCCATACCGAGTTCAGGGTATTCAACGCATTCAATGCTCTTAATTGAATTCATAGAAAGAACAGCTGCAGGGCCTCCGATACTACCTAAATAGAATCCACCATGTTTCTTGCATGCGTCAGTAACCACCTGAGTACGGTTTCCTTTGGCAATCATTACCATTGAACCACCATGATCCTGGAACTCGTCTACATACGGGTCCATACGGTTAGCTGTAGTAGGTCCCATAGAACCGCAAGGCATACCTTCTGGTGTCTTTGCCGGGCCTGCATAAAGCACTGGATGATCTTTGAAATACTGTGGCAAATCTTCGCCGGCATCAAGACGAGCCTTAAGTTTTGCATGAGCTATGTCACGTGCAACGATAATTGTACCGTTAAGACTTACACGTGTAGACACAGGATAGTTAGAAAGAATCTTGCAAATCTCGCTCATTGGCTGGTTAAGGTCAATCTTTACGGCATTGCCTTCTCCTGCGTTACGGAGTTCTTCCGGAATAAGTTCGCTTGGATTATCGTCAAGTTTCTCAATCCATACACCATCCTTATTGATCTTTGCCTTTATGTTTCTGTCTGCAGAACAGCTTACACCAAGGCCTATTGGACAAGATGCACCATGACGAGGAAGACGAATTACACGAATGTCGTGAGCAAAATACTTACCGCCAAACTGTGCTCCAAGACCTATCTTGTGTGCCTCTTCAAGTAGTTGCTTTTCAAGTTCTACATCACGGAAAGCACGACCAGTCTCATCACCTGTTGTAGGAAGATTGTCATAATAATGCGTTGAAGCCAGCTTTACAGTAAGAAGATTCTTCTCTGCACTGGTTCCACCGATAACGAATGCAATGTGATAAGGAGGACAAGCGGCAGTTCCAAGAGTCTTCATCTTCTCTACAAGGAACGGAACGAGAGTTCCCGGGTTCTGTATTCTTGCCTTTGTCTCCTGATAGAAATATGTCTTGTTGGCAGATCCACCACCCTTTACTACACAAAGGAACTTATATTCATCGCCTTCTGTAGCCTCTATATCTATCTGAGCAGGAAGATTGCAACGTGTGTTTATTTCTTCATACATAGAAAGAGGTGCGTTCTGTGAGTAGCGCAGGTTCTCCTCTGTGTAAGTCTTGTACACACCCTTTGACAAAGCCTCCTCATCGCAGAAGCCAGTCCAAACGTGCTGTCCCTTTTCACCATGGATAATAGCTGTACCGGTATCCTGGCAGAAAGGCAACTTGCCCTTACAAGCCACTTCAGCATTGCGAAGGAAAGTCAGAGCAACATACTTGTCGTTGTCGCTAGCCTCTGGGTCAGTCAGAATCTTTGCTACTTGCTCGTTATGAGCACGACGCAAAAGGAAGTTAACGTCACGGAAAGCTGCATTGGTAAGCATTGTCAATGCTTCCGGGCTTACCTTCAGAATTGTATTGCCTTCAAATTCGCTTACAGAAACACCGTCTTTCGTAAGCAGATAATATTCAGTATCGTCCTTTCCCATCTGAAACATGGGCGCATACTTAAACTCTGGTGTTGTTGCCATAATGTTTTGTCTGTATTTTATGAATAGTAAATAAATCCTTAAATAATTTAGCGCACAACGATACACTAATCACTTTGCAAAGTTAAGTATTTTTTTCCACACATGAAATATATGTCCTTATGTTTTTCATCTTTTATTTTATATGAAAACAATATAAATGTCATTTGGGAGATAATTTGTATCTTTGCAAAAAAAACAAAATAGAAACATGAAATCCACTAAGACATTCATAGTAATAATTATATTCGCTATAGGAATTTTCCTTCAGACTGGCGCACAGGAAACGGGAAAGAAACCATACAGAACAAAATGGGTTAAAAGCGCTGTTGGGTATTCCGACGAATTCCTTACTACAAACGAAGCCAAACGAATAGCCGACAATGTCATGCTTTACCAACATGATAACGGAGGATGGGAAAAGAATATACAGATGGCAGACGTAATGAAAAGGAAGGATATTAAAAGGGCTAAAAGAATGAAAGCCGACACCCTTGAAACTACAATAGACAACGGTGCCACTACCACAGAGATAAACTTCCTTTCAAGAATGTACCAAGCTACAGGTCGCAACGAATACAAGAATGCTGCAATAGCAGGTATTAGATATCTGTTGAAAGCGCAGTATGACAATGGAGGATGGCCCCAGTTCTACCCTCGCCCATACGGATATTACACACATATAACCTACAATGACAATGCAATGATTAACGTCATGCGCACATTGAGCAATGTAAGTGAAGGAAATAAACCGTTTGAATATATCGAAGAGGAAATAAGGCACAAGGCAAAAATTGCAGTAGACAAAGGTGTGGAATGTATATTGAATACCCAATATAGGCAAAATGGGAAACTTACTGTGTGGTGTGCCCAGCATGACGAATATACTTTGAAACCAGCAAAGGCAAGAGCCTATGAACTACCTTCGCTAAGTGGAGACGAAAGCGACGGGATTGTGCTGTTCCTTATGTCAATAGAGAATCCTTCAGAGAGGGTAAAAACTGCTATTGAAAGCGCAATAGAATGGTTCAAAAGAGCCAGAATACTAGGACTACATCATGTATATTTCACAAACGATGAAGGCAAAAGAGATTATAGAATGGAAACTTGCCCACAAGGCGACTTTATTTGCGAACCTCTATGGGCACGCTTCTATACATTAGACACCAATCGTCCGTTCTTCAGTGACAGAGACGGACGGATCGTTTTCAGCGTTTCTGACATTGGTTATGAGCGTCGCAACGGATATAAATGGTATAACTGCGACGGAACAACTGTGCTTGATGAATACAGGAAATGGAAGATTCGTATAGGTAGATAATCTTAAATCATTCTTGTCTTTGACAAATATAAACGAATTAAATACATCCATCTCATTTCCAATACCACATCATAAATGCCATGTATATGAAGCAATGACAAGCAAGAATAATACAGACATGAGTTTCGACATGCCAGCTCTAATATTGCATAATTATTCATTCTTTTGAATAAATATACAGTTTCGTTTTTCTGAAATCAGGACAAAAGAAAATCGCGAAATAGAAAAACAGAGGCACAAAAATGGGGTTAAGAATGATAATCTATGGGGTTCTTTCAAGTAAAAGTATAGGTTAGTGGCAATAAACCATAGGTTTTTCAGTTGAAAACGGCATGTTTTCAAGTTGCAAACAAGCCACTTTTTACCTCAAAACAAGTTAGTTTTGGCATGTTTTATGCTATTTTATACGGTTATTTTATGCACACAATGCATTAAAATTGCCGTAAGCGCTTGTATGTAAGCATTTTAATTTCGCACACATTTTTAGGCGTTTTTTACGACCACGACATTTTTATTTCAAAAAAGTGCCCTTCTCAGCGCGTTAACGAGATAATTTTTGCTTTTTGGAGAACATGATTTTCTGCATAAATATACAGAAATCCAAATGAAAAATCTCACTTCAAACAATTCCTTTATTGTTGATAATTCTCTATCGCAGCGATAGTAGAAAGAAACTAAAAGAGGAAAGACACATAAAAAGGGGCAACACTACAAGCATGAAATATTCATACTCTGTAATGCTGCCCCTTGTATTAATCCTAATCAGTCAATGAGTTTTTATAATGACTGATTAGGTTTACATGCAAAATTGTACTACTCTATCAATATCCGAAAATATCTTCTGTAGATACTCTCTTGATAGGAGCAATCTTTTCCAATGACTTTATATCAAGATTGTTCTCGTCGCCAAGAATCAGATAACGGAATGGCTTGTTTGCCATAGTCTCCTGCTCAAACTTAACCACATCGTTGAGTGTGATGCTAGGAATAGCGTTGTAAACCTTCTCGTTGATATCATAGTCAATACCCATCTTTTGTGCTGTCAGATAAGCATTGAAGATAGACATCTTCGTTGTACGCTCTGCTGCCAGACGCTTTGTCAGTGCCTGCTTGGCAAGATTAAACGCCTTTTCAGACTGCGGAATAGTGTCGAGAATGTTGTTGAATGTGCGAATACAATCCATCATCTTGTCATTCTGTGATATTACATTTGTACGTGAATATTCAGCATGACCAGGTCTTGATGGCTTGAAATATGCTGCCCAAGCACTATATGCCAATCCGCGACTTTCGCGAAGTTCCTGGAATACTACTGTATTCATACCTCCTCCAAAATACTCGTTGAACAGTTCTATCACAGGCTGACGGTCAGGATTCCATGTTCTACCGGCATTGTTATACTGAGTCATGTAGATGTTCTTTGCATCGTAAGGAGCGATAATTATCTCGTTCTTTGGAGTAAGCTGCTCTGTATACTCCTTTCCTTGCGGGTTTGCAATGAACTTCTTGGCTATCTTATGATTTTTGTCAATAAGCGAAACAAACTCTTTCACAGTAGTAGGGCCATAGTAAAGAACGGTATGCTTGTAGTTTCTCAAATTCTTTATGAGGTCTATGAGTTCCTGTGGATTCTTGTTGACCAGTTCGGCACTATCAGGAATATTGCGTATAGGGTTGTATTCGCCATATATTCCATACTGTGTTAAAGCTGCAAAATTGTTTCTCTGATTAAGTTTGATGTCACTTCTGTTCTTCAATTCCGTAGCAACCCACATGTTGTATGCTTCATTGTCGACTTTAGCATTGGCAAGTATGTCTTCTACAAGAGCCAGTGCTTCAAGCATGCTCTCATTGAGTCCATTTATTCTTACATACATACGGTCATGGTAAACGCTGACACTATAGCTGCAAGCGAGTTTATAGAGTTTCTGTTTTACCTGCTCTGCTGTCATCTTGTCTGTGCCTAGATAATCGAGATAATCGCTTGCGAAAGGAAGCCACTTGTCGCTTTCCTCACCGAAACCATAACGGAATTCAAGGTTAAACAAACCGTCAGAAGAGTTCTGAATATACAGAACAGGCAGACCTTTCTTTGTAGTTGCCTTGGTTATATCCTTGTCGAAATCAAGGAAACGAGGCTGTATAGGCTCTGTTTCCGAATTGATTATGTCGGCAACAAACTGGCTCTGCATGTCGCGGTTTGAAGGAATAGCCGTTATCTGTGGCTTGTCTATCTTCTTCTGTGTAGTGTCTGTACCTATTACCTTATACACTGCAGCATAGTTGTCGAGGAAATGACGGTTGGCAAAGTCTACTATCTGCTGTTTTGTCATATTGGAAATTCTGTCGAGACGACCTACAACGTCTTTCCATTCCTTGCCGTTTATGAAAGCGTCAACATACATATCTGCCCGCTGCTGGTTGTTGTCGAGCGAACGATAGTAAGCGAGTTTCATGTTGTTTACCACTGAAGGCAACAGGTCATCATCGAAATCGCCTTTCTTCAACTTGTCTATCTCACCGAGCATAAGTGTCTTTACCTCATCGAGAGTCTGACCTTCCTGAGGCATTCCGTAGAGAATAAACTCAGAATATTCATTCATAGTCGAACTGAACGCCCCTGTCCCCTTGCATTTCATTGTCTGGTTAAGATTCAAGTCAAATAGACCTGCCTTACCATTGGCAAGTATTTCCGCTATCACATCGAGAGTATCAGTCTGGAAAGACGCAGCCTTGTCAAACTTCCAAGCCATCATTATGTTCTCTGCTTCCTGGCCTACAACAGTAGAATCTACTGGAGACGTGAGATTTCTTACAGGTGCAAATGTCGGGAAAGACAGGTTTGGATTTGGTTTCCAACCGCTGAAATACTTGTCGATAATAGCCATTACCTTGTCGAAATCAAGGTCGCCAGACATACATATCGCAACGTTGTTAGGCACATAATAACGGTTGAAATAGTTCTTTATATTAACTATAGAAGGATTCTTCAGGTGTTCCTGAGTTCCGATTGTGGTTTGTGTTCCGTAAGGGTGATTAGGGAAAAGCATTGCGCCGATAGCTGCCCATTCCTTTCTTGCGTCGCTTGAAAGACTGATATTGAACTCTTCATAAACGGCTTCAAGTTCTGTATGGAAACCGCGTATTACCATATTCTGGAAACGGTCGCTCTGAATCTTAGCCCAGTTCTCTACCTCGTTGGCAGGAATATCTTCGGTATAGCATGTCACATCATCGCTTGTGTAAGCGTTAGTTCCTTCTGCGCCGATAGACGACATGAGCTTGTCGTATTCGTTAGGAATGAAATACTTTGCGGCAATTTGCGAGATACTGTCTATCTCATGATAGTAAGCCTTGCGCTTTGCTGGGTCTTTTATCGTGCGATAAACCTCGAAACGATTCTGTATAGAATCGAGAAGAGGAGCCTCTTTTTCTACGTCAGACACGCCAAACTGTTTTGTTCCCTTGAACATAAGGTGCTCAAGATAGTGTGCAAGACCTGTTGTTTCTGCAGGGTCATTGCGGCTTCCCGTGCGAACGGCAATATATGTCTGTAAGCGCGGCTTCTCCTTGTTTACCGAAAGGTACACTTTCAGACCGTTGTCGAGCGTGTAGATGCGTGTGTTTAGCAAATCACCCTCTACCGTCTGATACTTGTATTCCTTGGCAAAAGATGTCATTCCTATAGCCAGAAAGAATAAAGTAATGATTAATTTTAGATTTTTCATCATGTAATTGTATTTGTGAATTATTATTGTATTGAGAATTTTTCCTGTATCTTTTAGCCTATATCCTATCTCTGCAATTCTTCATCCAGCTGCGCAAGTATCTTATCTAACACCTCTGGTTCTACGTCACCCATTCTATGTTCCTTCACTGCATCGCTCTTAATCTCGCTAATCCAGAGCCTATGAGCCTCATCGCCAGATTCGTTAATAGCAACGACATCGTTTTCAGAAAGTTCATCTATGCCCAGATATGAAGTAATCAGACTGCGGGTATATGTCCAAAGGAAATAACCGTAACAATCGTCAAGAGCATTCAGACGGTCTATAATCTCTATGCCCAAGACATGCTCCTTTACATCTTCTATTATACTGTCAAGTTCTGCCAAAGGCAAGAGAAGCCCAGACAAGTCTACCCATTCGCCGCTTCCTGAAACGCCAATTGCAGAGTCTATGCCATTGTCTTTCAACACGTCGCTTATGAACATGTCTATCGCCATTGCGTAATATTTCAATCCCTTCTGAAGCGAACTGCGGCTTATTCTACAGTTTTCAAAAGTATAATAATCAACATCATTACCCTCTGTTTCCTGTAGTCTGCGCAATGTCTTTATACCTCTTAATATCTCGTTTATAGTACACGGATTGAGCCAATTATAGTTTATTACGCTCTTCTTTCCTTCGGTTGGGCGAACGTCTCGACGCTGCCACTTGCGCACATCACGATAAAGTCCTACCGTAACGAGGTTTTTTCCCGGAACAATATACGTTTCTTTTCCGTCTGCTATAACGTAAGAGAAAGGCAAAGAAGATGTGTCTGGGTGATTGGAAATCTTGCCAAGGCATACCGAAAACGAGCCTATCGTAGCAGGCATGAGTATGTGTGAGCCACTGGCAGTCTTGCATCCACGTTCCAAAATGCCATAGTGTACAGGTCCAATCTTATATGCATGGTTGCTGAAATTGGTAGCGGAACCAGCGTTATAGAATGAGAACATGCCGCCTATAAGCAGCGTGCTCTTGTGATGGCTTGAAGAAAACGGTCCACAGAAAGAGGCACATGCCTCGCCGTTGCTCATATATGTGTTGACGAAAAACAGGCTGCTCTCTGCCGTAAAGCCGTTGGTTATCTGACAACACTCGCCGACAAAGCAGTTGTTTATCTTGGAACTGTTCAGAACAGCAGACCCGTCGACGATGATTGAGTTCTCGCAAATCACGCCAGAACCTATATATACAGTATTGTCCAGTTCGCCAGCTATAGTGCAGTCGCTAAGCCTGCAAGCACCGTTTATCTCACAATCGTCACTTATATGCGTGTTTGTTATTTCCGATGTGTTGACAATCTTCACACGGTCACCTATGGTTCCTGTTCCCGCAATACGGTTGGATATATCTTCTCTCACCATTTTCCTTATAGCCATAGAAAGTTCCTTGTCTTTGGAACGGCTGACCATAATGGTGGCAAGGCTTGATGTAAGACCACGGAAAAGTATGACATTGCCACTGCCTGCCTCGTTGAGAACGGAAATAGTGATGCCTTCGCCAAACGTTGCCCCGTCTGTTGTTTCCATCGTACAGACATTGCAGATGTGACATTCTTCACCTATAATATAGTTGTTTATGAAGTTTCCTATATTCTCAATAAGGCAGTTGTCACCGATAGTTACATTTCTCAGCGTTGCGTTACGTATTCCCGAATGTTTCACAAAGCCAGGGCTTACCTCAATGTTCTTCTCGAATACGCCAAGAAAAACGTCACCATAGAAACTTACATTTCTGATGTAAGCAGGGTTAAAGTCGTCTGCCACATTGATGCTGCTCCAGTCTTCAGACCAACAACCGTTGTCTTCAAGAATAGCAATCTCTTCGTCTGTAAGTAATCTATAGTCCATAATTATCTGTCTTTTGTAAGTTTAACTATTAACGGAAATTATTCCTCTATATCATAAAGGAAGTCATTATAAGGGTATTTCTGCACATGAAGTTCACGCACACGCTTATATAACGCATCACGCATGTTGTCTATATTTATTTTCTCCTTTGCAGAAATGAAAAGGCAACTGTCATTAAGCTTTGCCATCCATGTGCGCTTAAGGTCGTCAAGAGTAATATTCTCTTTCGTCAGAGGCGTAAGATCATCAGGATCTTTGTCTACCCACGTGTAGGCATCTATCTTGTTGAATATAATCATTGACGGTTTGTCTGCACATCCAAGGTCTTTAAGGGTATTGTCTACAACGTTTATCTGTTCCTCAAAGTCAGGGTGCGAGATATCAACTACATGAATAAGCAGATCTGCCTCGCGCACCTCGTCAAGAGTAGACTTGAACGAATCAACCAAATCAGTAGGGAGCTTGCGTATAAAACCTACGGTATCGGCAAGAAGGAACGGCAGATTTTCAACAACGACTTTCCTCACAGTAGTGTCAAGAGTAGCAAAAAGCTTGTTTTCCGCAAACACTTCGCTCTTGGCAAGCATGTTCATAATCGTGGATTTTCCCACGTTTGTATATCCTACAAGAGCTACACGAATCATTCTACCGCGATTCTTGCGCTGGGTAGTCTTCTGTTTGTCTATCTCTACCAGTCGTTCTTTAAGCAAAGACATGCGCTGAAGAATGATACGACGGTCCATTTCAAGCTGTGTTTCACCAGGTCCACGCAAGCCTACAGAGCCTTTACCTCCACCGGAACCAGAGCCTCCGCCCTGACGTTCCAAGTGAGTCCACAAGCGTTGCAATCGTGGAAGCATGTATCTATATTGCGCAAGTTCCACTTGTGTCTTAGCTGCAGCTGTCTGGGCACGCATTGCAAAGATATCCAATATAAGTGATGTGCGGTCAAGAATCTTGACTTTAAGTTCGTTTTCTATATTTCTTATCTGCTTAGCCGTAAGCTCATCGTCGAATATAACCATTCCTATCTCACGGTCAGCATCCTCTTCGTCCAATATATATTGCTTGATTTCCTCCAGTTTTCCTTTGCCTACATACGTGGTCATGTTAGGTCCACCCACCTTTTGGGTAAACCTCTTTACTGTAATCGCGCCAGCTGTGTCAGCAAGAAATTCCAGTTCGTCAAGATATTCTTTAGTCTTTGCCTCGTTCTGCTCTTGGGTTATTAGACCAACAAGTATAGCTGTTTCGGCTTTTACTTCAGAAATTACAAATTCCTTCATCTTCTATATTATAATGTAATAGGCTACAAAATTACATGAAAAGCTTTAAAAAACAAAATAAATGTATTGTCTTTATCAAAGTTAACATAAAAAGGCTTCAAAAAGAATACTTAAACACTGATTATTGCTAACATACTAAGCAACTTATGCAATAGCTTTTCCGTAAACGTTTACGTAGATTTTTTGATTAAAAAACTTATAATTTTGATATATATCAACTTTTTTCAATACTTTTGCTCCCGTTAATCAAGGATTTTCAGAATTACATACTACATTGATACTAAAAGCTAAGACATTCAAAAAAATGGAAAGGAAATTTGCTCCGACGTGGTGTCGGGGCAGTTTTTTTATATATACCTAAGCCTTCTATGAATATCTGTTTGAACCAGTTACATGATTTGCGACTGTCAAGTTCCTATGAAAGACCTAGACGAAAAATGTTAAAATAAAAAACTCAAAATTTCTTTGATTTTAAATTGTTTTGCATTATCTTTGCAAACAGAGCATGCGAACAGAAGAAATTAGGCTAATGCCTTATTGCTTACGATACTCAAGATAACGTGAATAACATATTTCTAACCTAAATAACACTACGGTTTTTCTAACAAACAATTTGACTATGGAAATTATTTTAGCACTTTTGCCGATAGCGTTACTAATCGTTATGATGGCAGTATTGAAACAGCCGGGTGACCGGAGCAGTGTTATCACACTTGTTGTTACAGCAATAGTTGCCGTATTGGGATTCTCCTTGTCGGTACACGACATGGCTTTCAGTTTCCTCTATGGTGCCTTGAAGGCAATCTCTCCTATTCTTATTATTATCCTTATGGCTATTTTCAGCTATAACATTCTGCTTAAGACAGGCAAGATGGAAGTAATAAAGCAGCAGTTCTCCATGATTTCTACAGACAGAAGCGTTCAGGTGCTCCTTCTGACATGGGCTTTCGGAGGTCTGCTTGAGGCTATGGCTGGTTTCGGAACTGCCGTTGCTATCCCTGCAGCCATTCTTATCAGTCTGGGATATAAGCCTATATTCTCTGCAGTTGTATGCCTTATCGCCAATAGTGTGGCTACGACATTCGGAGCAATCGGTACTCCTGTTATCGTATTGGCAAACGAAACAGGCTGCGATGCAAGCATACTTAGTGCCAATGCAGTGCTGCAGCTTGCTCCGTTGATGTTCATTGTTCCTTTTATCATAGTCTTCCTTGCAGATAGTCGCAAAGAGGCGTTGATTAAAAACATAGTTCTTTCAGCAATCGTCGGTGCCATTTCTCTTGCCGGCCAATATCTTTCTGCAGTGAACATGGGCGCAGAGTCTCCTGCCATCATCGGTAGTCTGCTTTCAATAATCGTTATCGTAATATTTGCAAAGATAATGAAGACAATGGGCAAAGGCAAGACTGAAGAAAAGGAAACCGAAAACAAAGAAAAGACAGCTTCGTTCACTTTCGGTCAGCTGTTGAATGCTTGGAGTGTATATCTCCTTATTCTTTTCCTCGTAATAATTACAAGTCCGCTATTCCCAGCAATACGTGAAGCTCTAAATTCTGTATGTGTAACAACGATAAACTTCCCTGTTGAGGGAATTAAGCCATATAAAATCAACTGGCTTACACATGCAGGAATATTGCTATTTGTAGGAACGTTCATCGGTGGTCTTATTCAGGGAGCATCGGCAAGCATGATATTCAAGACGCTGTGGAAAACATTTACACAGCTTAAAGCTACAATCATCACCGTAATATGCCTGGTAGGCTTCTCTACAATTATGGATTATGCCGGTATGATAACAGTAATAGCCGGAGGTCTTGCAGCAGCTACAGGCGGTCTATATCCGCTATTCGCGCCATTGGTTGGAGGTATCGGAACATTTATAACTGGCAGCGACACCTCTGCAAACATACTTTTCGGAAAGATGCAATCTACAGTTGCAGGTCATATAAACGTGTCTCCAGATTGGCTGGCATCAGCAAATACAGTTGGTGCTACTGGTGGAAAGATTATCTCTCCACAAAGTATTGCTGTCGCAACATCTGCCTGTGGCCAGCAAGGTCAGGAAGGTGCTATACTTAAATCAGCCATTCCTTACGCATTGCTATATATAGTAGTATGTGGTCTTATGGTTTATTTCTTCATGCCTTCTGTTGGATAAGACAAACAAAACAGACACTAATCATTATACAAAAGCATAACAAATAAAGGAAAAGGTCAAAGAAACATTGACCCAAACAAAAGAAAGACCGTCAACAATATATTGACGGTCTTTCTTTATTATCTGAATAACAATTCCAAACAACTGATTTTCGTTTAATTTCCAAACACCAATCCGTTGTCATTGGCATCTATTATGATTGGCTTCTCACGACTGACTTCTTCGGAAAGAATCTTTTTCGAGAGATCATTAAGCACATAACGCTGTATTGCTCGCTTTACAGGGCGTGCACCAAACTCAGGGTCATAGCCTTCTTCTGCAAGATATTCAATAGCGCTCGGCGTGACTTCAAGATTGAAACCTTGCGGTTCAAGCATCTTCTTCACAGAGTTTATCTGCAATGTCACTACCTGTCCTATCTCTTGTCTCGTAAGAGGCATGAACATAATAGTCTCATCAATACGGTTAAGAAACTCTGGGCGTATAGTCTTCTTGAGCATTTCCATTACCTTTATCTTGGTGTCGTCAATCACTTCGTCACGGTTTGTGGCATTAATACCAGCAAACTGAGATTGTATATATTGGCTTCCGAGATTAGAGGTCATTATTATAATGGTGTTCTTGAAGTTCACCGTGCGCCCTTTGTTGTCTGTCAATCTACCGTCATCAAGCACCTGAAGCAAGATATTGAACACATCTGGATGCGCTTTCTCTATCTCATCGAACAGCACAACCGAATACGGCTTGCGTCTTACAGCTTCTGTAAGCTGGCCTCCTTCATCATATCCTACATATCCAGGAGGCGCTCCGATAAGTCTAGACACACTGAATTTCTCCTGATACTCGCTCATGTCGATTCGCGTCATCATCGTTTCGTCATTGAAAAGATATTCTGCCAATGCCTTTGCAAGTTCCGTTTTTCCTACGCCAGTCGTGCCCAAGAATATGAAAGACGCTATTGGGCGCTTCGGGTCTTGTAGACCTGCACGGCTTCGACGCACAGCATCGCTTACCGCACTGATAGCTTCATCCTGACCTATTACACGCTTATGCAGTTCTTCCTCCAAATGAAGCAGTTTCTCGCGTTCACTCTGCATCATTCTTGTTACAGGTATTCCTGTCCAACGGCTAACTACTTCAGCAATGTCGTCTTCAGTAACCTCTTCACGAATCATAGCATTACCGCCTTGAGTATGCTTGAGCTGCTGCTGAATATTCTTGATATCGTCTTCAAGACTCTTGAGTCTGCTATAACGAATCTCTGCAACACGCTCATAGTTTCCTTCGCGTTCTGCACGCTCAGCCTCGAACTTCAGCTGTTCAATCTGCTGCTTGTCTTGCTGAATCTTGTTAACCAAAGCCTTCTCGCTTTCCCATTTGGCACGGAAAGAATTCTCCTGATCTTTCAGTTCTGCAATATCCTTGTCAAGCTGATCTATCTTAGGCTGGTCGTTCTCACGCTTGATAGCCTCACGTTCTATTTCAAGTTGCTTTAGCTTACGTGTTATTTCGTCAAGGTCTTCAGGAACGGAATCTCTCTCCATACGCAACTTTGCTGCAGCCTCATCCATAAGGTCTATTGCCTTGTCTGGAAGGAATCTGTCTGATATATAGCGCTCTGACAGTTTCACTGCAGCTATACAAGCATCGTCTTGAATACGAACTTTATGGTGATTTTCATAACGTTCCTTCAATCCACGAAGAATACTTATGGCACTCATCTCGTCAGGTTCGTCAACCATTACGGTCTGGAAACGACGTTCAAGAGCCTTGTCTTTCTCGAAATATTTCTGATATTCATTCAAGGTAGTTGCACCAATGCTTCTCAGTTCACCACGTGCCAAGGCTGGCTTAAGTATGTTTGCGGCATCCATTGCCCCTTCTCCACCACCAGCACCGACAAGGGTATGAATCTCGTCAATAAACAGAATAATGTTTCCGTTGCTGTTAGTTACTTCCTTGATAACGCTCTTTAGTCGTTCCTCAAACTCTCCTTTATACTTCGCGCCAGCAACAAGAGCACCCATGTCAAGCGAATAAAGCTGCTTGTCTTTCAAGTTTTCCGGAACATCGCCGCGAACTATACGCTCTGCAAGACCTTCTACTATAGCGGTCTTACCTGTTCCTGGTTCACCTATTAATATAGGGTTATTCTTTGTTCGGCGTGAAAGAATCTGAAGCACACGACGAATCTCATCGTCACGTCCTATTACCGGGTCAAGCTTTCCTTGCCTTGCGTCTTCAACAAGATTCTTTGCATATTTGGAAAGACTCTGGTAGTTATCGTCAGCAGACTGCGACTGCACCTTCTGCCCTTGACGTAGACTCTCTATGGCTTTCTTTGTTTCATTCTCTGTCAATCCTGCATCTTTCAATATGCGGCTTGCCGTTGAGTTTACCGCGAGAAGAGCAAGCAGAAGCGGTTCAACGCTTACGAACTCATCACCCATTTTACGTGACAGTTCCTCTGCCTTCTGCAATACGTCATTAGATTCCTTGTTCAGATACGCCTGTCCACCAGATACTTTAGGCAATCGTGCTATCTCTCTTTCAAGCACCATGTCAATCTGTCCTGCGTTAACACCTGTCTTCTGGAATATGTAATTGGCAACATCCTTTGCCTTTTCCATAATTCCCTTCAACAGATGAACAGGTTCTATGCTCTGCTGCCCATATCTTTGTGCCGTATTAACAGCCTCCTGAACAGCTTCTTGTGCCTTGATTGTAAATTTGTCGAATGTCATATCTTATTTCTCCTTTCTTGTTTTCCTTTCATTGGGGTGTGGGAAGGGAAACACGCAA
>JAUNIZ010000066.1 GCA_030523165.1 Prevotellaceae bacterium | reverse complement strand
TTTTGATTGATAGGTTCTCCCCGGTGTCCGGATGGATGCCGGGGAGATTCTTTTTATGTGTACGTAATGTGTTACGTTGTTTTCTGGAAGTGGCTTGTTTATGCATCTGAAGTGGCTTATTTGGGTATCGAAAGTGGCTTATTTACATATCGAAAACGCGTTATTTGCGCATTGAAAACGCCTTATTTTGGTATCGAAAGTGGCGCAGTTTCCGATGGGAAGTAAGGCTAAAGACAAGAAATCAGAATTTGAGTTTTATTGTACTTTGGCATGATTTCGGTGAGATTTTTAACCCCAAACGGGCAAATTAATGCAAATTTTAGTGGTTTTCATAAATAATTTACACAAGTGTTGTCTGTATGGATAATTATTGCTATATTTGCCGTATATATATTTAATTCCAATTAATATCTACTAATTAAAAATCATGCTTATGAGAACAAGACTTGCTTTTCTTTTCATGCCGTTATTCATGGCAGCAATGCTTTTTGGTGTGGCAAGCTGCGCAACCGACGAGGATACTACAGATGAGATAAAGAAAGACGACGGTACGTCTGGTTCTGACGACACGGAAACTGACGACAACAATGGCGAGATAACATTCAGCATAGACTTTGGAGGGAACAGCGGGGACGGTACATCTACCTCTCCTGCCGAAGTGTCTAACGGTGATACGCTGAATATGGTGATAAGCCAGACCAGCTCGTACACTGACTCTGATGGAAGCGTATTTACGTGTGAACCAAAGGCTGAAATCAAGCTTTTCACAAGTGTGGATACGATTTATGTGACAGATATAAATCAATTAACAAACATTCAAGAAAATGCTGAAGTGACGACATCTCATAGCGGTACTTCTCCTATTCGTTACACAACCGACCAAAAGTTCTCGATTGGCGGACAGACGGTTAATTTTGATTTGGCGTATGAGGTCTATAATTACACAAACTTGGCAAACGAGACAATCGAAATGCCTTATGTTAAAGTAAACGAGGCGAAATACGGCAGTGCAAAGACCGGCGACGCAATGGCAAAAGTTGCGGCGGAATGGGTGAATGCGGCTAAGGCGAAAGCCAGCGTGACGATAACACCATTGCCACAAACGCGCGCGACTGTCAGTGACACAACGCTCTATTCGGTAAACGCACAGTTTAATCTGGATATTGAAAGTGTGAACACAGCGAATGACACAACGCAAACGGTTGTTTTCTCGGTGAATTATGTCGGAGCGGTGGTGACATCGACAGAAGTTCCGGATCCGGAGCCAACGTTGGTGAAGGTAAACTATCGTACGGGATACGAGTGGGAAGAGCCTCATGATAATATGGTATTGGCACATTATGCGAAAGTATTTCGTGACCGCTATTATAGCAATGGTGAGGTCTTGACCGATACATTTACCGACAACGGACATCCGATTGCCTATACGTTGGGTTTTAATAATGATGGTGGGTGGACGGAATATATTGATGATGAGCAGTATAGCGATACGGTTACAGCGTCAACTATTACTTCATATAGAAATGAGGACCAAAGTATTATATATAATATGAGGAGCTTGACCCTTTCAAAACCGGAACTGTTGACCTACATTGAAGAAGACGGGTATTACCAAACCTCGGTCGCCGGCACTTGGAGCGATTATAACACCGGCAAGAGCTATGACACGAGCGACTTCATTGTTGCTGATACGGTCGCAACCGACGACAGCTGGGAAACCACTACGCTTGCCAGCGGTTGGTATTACCACGATGTTCGATATTGGAAAAGGATGACAGTGAAGTATACCAGCGGAAGGTCACTTGGTTACTATGCGCTCAACCCTGGGTTCTATGACCAATTCTTGTCGTTGGATGGGCGGTTAATCAACTTCTTGGAATATGTACCTGAGTACAATTTCGACTTCACGCAGGAAACAACTTCCAACGGTTTTATTAACAAGTTCTCTTGCTCATGGAAATTTATGGAAAGAGATTTCTACATTGCCGTGATAGATACAATCAAACAGCGTCAGTAGGGTTGATGAACCAAAGCTCAAAGCTTTTCTTGACAATTAAAAAAAGTCATTACCTCTCAGGGTAATGACTTTTTTTGTGCCCTATACCTTTCTCTTTTGGACCAACAAAGATAAAACTATATCCCTAAATATCCATCAGATTTTCCACGGAGACACCTCTATCGGCGCATCCGGCATACCAGTGTGGCAGTCACTAAGCTCTGAACCGGTACATTCTTTATACAGGGTGTTTGTATCCGTCCTCTTTACGGATATAGTATCAGTTGAGCCACTGCCAATCTCAAAGTACATCTCCGTTCCCGGCAGGTAGTAATTGTTACCGCATTCTGTACATATGCCAATTTTATGAAGTCTTCGATAATCCTCGCTGTTGTTAGAGTATCCATCCAGACTTGCATTGCTGCAGAAATATCCGGCTAAATAGCCATCATCATATGTACAGGTGGTGCTATCACCAATCTCCAGTCCGCTACCATTTAGCGTTACTTTATGATAACCTAATTGGTAGAAGACTACAGAATTCGTAACTCCGCTTGTGCCATCTTCCGTATACATTGCCGTTATGGTACATAGTACACTTTTTGTCTTATCTGTGTTGTTTATCGTCACATCAACCGTTGTACCATTTGATGTAGTTTTGCTTCCTGTATACGTTTGCAGTTTTGCAGCTGTTAATGAAATCCTGCAAAATATATTTTAGTCATATTAATTTTGACAAGTCAAATTTAATTAGTATATTTGTGCCAATAAACAATCAGGCATTATGAGCGAAGTAAAGATGTTGCCTTATGGCATAGCAAATTTTGAGGACTTGCGCAGACAGAACAGATACTGCGTGGACAAGACCATGTATATACCCAAGATGGAAGAGGCAGGAAACTTCCTGTTTCTCATCCGTCCGAGGCGTTTCGGCAAGAGCATATTCCTTAGTATGCTCAGGGCTTACTATGACATATCTTCGCAGAGCAAGTTCGACGAACTGTTCGGTGGCATGTGGATAGCGGAGCATCCTACTGTAGAGCGCGGAAAATATCAGGTTATATACTTCGACTTCTCGCAGGCATCGGGTACTGGTGACTTGGCAGAAAACTTCAACCGTTATTGCTCTATTATGCTGAATGCCTTCGCCCAGCAGTATGAATCCTTTTACGACGAAGGTTTCCGACAAAAGGTAGAAGCCTTCGGCAGGGATTCGTCAGGACAGCTGATATACATCTGCAATCAAGCCAAGATAAAGGGATATAAGCTTTACCTCATAATTGACGAATACGACAATTTCACTAATAACGTACTGAACGAGCGCGGGCAGGAAGTATATCATGCCCTGACCCATGCCACAGGCTTCTACCGTGAAGTGTTTAAGATATACAAGGCCAACTTCAGCCGTATACTAATGATGGGTGTAAGCCCTGTGACGCTAGATGACCTGACGAGCGGATTCAACATTGCCCTTAACATCTCTACCGAATCGACATTCAACATGATGTTGGGTTTCAGCGAGGATGACGTTCGCGCCATGCTTCAATACTACAAGGATGCAGGGCTGTTGAAAGCCGATATAGATGCAATGATTACGGAGATGAAGCCGTGGTACAATAACTATTGCTTTGCGAAAGATTGTCTGGAGACAGACCCTAAGATGTTCAACTGCGACATGGTTGTGTATTATGTTCGTCATTACCTGCAGCACGGAACCTCACCAGAGCAGATGCTCGACGTGAACACACGCACAGACTATACCAAGATGAAGAAACTCATAGAGCTTGACGGTATGGGTGACGACCAGCGAAGCATTATCCGTGAGATAGCGGCAGAAGGAAAGATAGCTGCTCGTCTGAATCTCTCGTTCCCTGCAGAGTGTATCTTCGACGAAGAAAACTTTATCAGTCTGCTTTATTACTATGGCATGCTGACCATGACAGGCACGCATGGCACCCGTTTAGTATTGAGCATACCGAACAACAATGTGCGCAAGCAGTATTATGAATATCTGCTACAGGAGTATCAGCGTAGCTTTAGACTGAACATGATGTCGCTGGAAGATGTCTACTACGACATGGCGTTCAAGGGTCAGTGGCGTTCTGCCATGCAGATGATAACCGATGCCTACGGCAAGACTTCCTCTGTTCGCAGCGGCATAGAGGGCGAGCGCAATCTTCAAGGCTTCTTCACAGCCTACCTGAGCATCAACTCCTATTACCTTACCGCACCTGAAGTGGAACTCAACCACGGCTATTGCGACCTCTTCCTTATGCCCGACCACATGCGCTATCCGCAGACAGCCCACAGCTATATCATAGAACTGAAATATCTCGGTGCCAAGGCTACCGACGCACAGAAGGAAAGCCAATGGCAGGAAGCCGTAGAGCAGATACACCGTTATGCCGAGGGTGAGCGTGTTAGACAGATGTGCAATGGCACAGAGCTTCATCTGTTGGTAGTGCAGATGCAGGATAATGAGCTTGTAAAGATGGAAGAGGTGTGAGCCGTCAGCAATGAATATGACTAACCAAGTATATATAAAAAATAAAGCGATGGCCTTCACAGGTAATCGCTCCATATCTTCAATAGGTATTAGTCTTTTAAGGTAAAAAGATTGTTTTCAGGATAACAGTTGCAAATATAGTCACTTTTATTTTTATCTCCAAATAAAATATATCTTAATTTTCCGTTGATTTTGATGTGCTCCCACACAAAACGTAATATTAACTCAATTTAACTAATAAATCTTATCTTACGATGGTTACAAATCTCTTTTGCAGTTGTTTCTATGCTTAATTTTAACTTTTTAGTAATATATATTTGTTTTTATGGGGCAAACGTTGTAACTTTGGCGTATGAAAAGAAATATATTTAACCATAAAACACTATTTTTTGTTTTTAGTATGCTAATCTTAATGCAGCATACTACTGTTCATGCACAAGTTTATCAGAAGCGTGAGTTCAGAGGCGCATGGATACAATGTGTAAACGGTCAATTCTTGGGAATGGGTACCAGGCAGATGCAAGACACCCTATCGTCACAGTTAGACAGACTGAAGGAATGTGGAGTCAATGCAATTATATTTCAAGTAAGACCAGAATGTGATGCTTTATATGAAAGTAAGATAGAACCATGGAGTAGATTCTTGACCGGTCGTCAAGGCAAGGCACCGTCACCGTATTGGGATCCGTTGGCATGGATGATAGAACAGTGCCATAAAAGAGGCATGGAACTGCATGCATGGATAAATCCTTTTCGTGCAAAGACAAAAACTACCCACGAACTTTCAAATACACACATAGCGATAAAGCATCCTGAAAGCATTTTTGCCTATGATGGGCTTCTAATCTTGAATCCTGGTATTCAGGAGAACAGAGATTATATATGTAATGTAGTGAAGGACATACTCGAAAGATATGATGTAGACGGTTTGCATATAGACGACTATTTCTATCCTTATCCTGTAGCTGGACAGAAAATTCCTGATGACAAAGAATTTGCTGCCTATAATAATGGCATAAAGGACAAGAACGACTGGCGCAGAGACAATGTGAACGTATTCATTAGACAGCTATATAATACGATTCATGAAACAAAGCCTTGGGTTAAATTCGGCGTTTCTCCCTTTGGTATTTACCGCAACAAGAAGAGTGACCAGGTTGTTGGCAGTGCTACCAATGGTTTGCAGAACTATGATGACTTATATGCTGATGTGCTGATGTGGATAAACAATGGCTGGATTGATTATTGTGTTCCGCAGTTGTATTGGCAGATAGGACATAAGGCTGCAGATTATGAAACACTGATAAAATGGTGGGACAAGTATGCTGGTAACCGTCATCTATATATAGGTGAAGACGTAGAGCGGACTGCAAAATTCGCTGATTTGGATAATCCGAATATCAACCAGATGCCAGCTAAACGAAAACTTCATCAAGAGATGACAAATGTAAACGGCACAGTGCTTTGGTATGCGAAGGCTGTTGTAAATAATGTAGGCAATTACGGCTCAATGCTGGAGAATGTGTATTGGAAATATCCTGCCTTGGCACCACGTATGCCATATATCGACAACAAGGCTCCAAAGAAGGTAAGGAAAATGAAGTTCATGGTAATAGACGATGAACCGATGCTATTCTGGACTGCACCGAAAGGAAATAGCTGGAAGGACAAGGCTGAGAGATATGTCGTGTACAAGTTTGAGGATGGGGAAAGAATAAACCTGAACGACCCTTCAAACATTGTAGCAATAACAACAGACGAATACTACAAACTGCCTAAAGGCAATAATGCTGGATACGGCAAAAAGGTACACTATGTTGTAACTTCGCTAGACCGTATGAGCAACGAAAGCAAAGGAAAGAAAAAAACAATTAGATATTGATACTATGGAAGCAAATAACTCAACGATTACACAAATTGAACGCTTTATCAGAAAGATAGCCCAGAAGTTCCCAGATACCGACGAGCCGTCAATAATGACAGATATACATATCAGCGTTTCACAAGACAGCGGTGAACTTCTGGCTTTTGATGATGACGACAACGAGATAACCCGTTGTGTGGTAGACCAATGGATAAACAGCCAAGAGCCGAATTTCTACAATTCAGTAGCAAGTATATTGCGACACGAACTGGAACGCCTGAACGATGTATCAGACAATATTTGCGTGTTGAAGCCTTACAGTTTTATACTAGAGAACGATGAACGCGAACATTATTCTGAACTGTATATTGTAGACAGCGACATCAAGATAATAGGCGGTGATTTAATGGAAGGCCTTGAAGATGATTTGGATAACTTCTTCAAGAAACTTATCGAATAATAAAGCCTGTTTGTTATACAGAGAGACATAATCTTGACGTTTTTGCATAATTTGTCTGTTTTTTATTTGTCTTATTGGAAATATAATATTACCTTTGCATTGTAAACTCGAGTTTGCAAAACCTTGGGGTAGAATAACATGAACGGCAAAATAAAACATCAGGGCATTATTGACAATATAGAAGATGGCTGCGTGAAGGTGCGCATCATCCAGACTTCAGCATGTGCATCATGCAAAGTGTCAGGTCATTGTAATGCTTCTGAAAGTAAAGAAAAGACCGTAGACGTCTATAATGCCGATACTTCATGTCTGCATAAAGGCGACAATGTCATTGTTGTGGCATCAGACAGGACTGGATTCTGGGCTGTAATGCTAAGTGCGGTAATACCTTTAATCTTGCTTGTATCCGTTTTGCTTATATTAGTAGCCTTTACAGGGCGAGAAACAATAGCTGCGTTAATAGCCATGGGTTCTCTAATACCATATTATTTTGTGATTTATCTGCTTAGAGATAAAATAAATACAAGATTTGCATTTTACATAGAACCATTAAATCTGGGACATGTAGTGACCTGAAGACAAGCAGTAAGCAGTGTGAGTTAATCTTTTGAAAATTAATAACTAAAACAAATACAAAACTTATGAACTTTATTTTAATTGCGGTAATCGTTCTTGGCTGCATAGCGTTAGTATCAGCAGTGATACTATATGTATGCTCTAAGAAGTTTGCTGTTCATGAAGACCCTCGTCTTGGACAGGTTGTCAGCCTCTTGCCTGGTGCAAACTGTGGTGGATGCGGCTATCCAGGATGTTCAGGTTTGGCAAGCGCTTTGGTAAAAGGCGCAGATGAAGGTTCGCTTGACGGAATGTTTTGTCCAGTCGGTGGAGCAGCCGTCATGGGGCAGGTAGCAGACTTGCTTGGCATGGCAATCGCCAACAGTGAACCTAAAGTAGCTGTCGTTCGCTGTAACGGTACATGTGAGCTACGCCCGCGCATTGCGGAATACAACGGCTTGCGTACCTGTACGGCAATGAACTCTTGTGGTGCCGGTGAAACCGGTTGTGGTTTCGGTTGTCTAGGTTGTGGCGATTGCGTGAACGCATGTAATTTCGGCGCGATAGTCATCAACGAAGAAACAGGCCTGCCTGAAGTAGACGAAGAAAAATGTACAGCTTGTGGCGCTTGTGTAAAGGCATGTCCACGAAACATCATTGAACTTCGCAAGAAAGGCGTCAAGAACCGTCGCGTTTACGTGCGTTGCGTAAACAAGGACAAAGGTCCTGTAGCCATGAAGGCATGTAAGGCAGCATGTATAGGTTGCGGCAAGTGTGAGAAAGAATGTAAGTTCGAGGCTATTACTATAGAAAACAACCTCTCTTACATTAATCCAGACAAGTGCCGTCTATGCCGCAAGTGCGTAGAAGCATGTCCAACCCATGCTATTATTGCAGTAAACTTCCCTGCACCAAAGCCACGTGTAGCGGCTCCAGCTGCTGAAGCAACAAAAGAAGCTCCAGTTAAAGAAACTCCGATTAAAGAGGCTCCAGCTAAAGAAGCACCTGTAAAAGAAGCTCCAGCTGCTGAAGTTGTAAAAGAGACTCCGGTTAAAGAAGCTCCTAAGGCGCCAGCTGCAGAAACGGAAACAAAGAGTGTTGAACCAAAACAGGAGGAGGTAAAAGCATGAAACTGAGAACATTTAGAATAGGTGGTGTTCATCCTGAAGAAAACAAACTGTCTTCAGAATCAGCAACACAAGTGGCAAAATTGCCACAGCAGGCAATATTCCCTTTGTCACAGCATATAGGTGCTCCTGCCAAGCCTGTTGTCAAGAAAGGTGACAAAGTAAAAGTCGGAACACTATTGGCAGAAGCGGGAGGCTTCGTTTCAGCTCCTATATATTCATCTGTATCAGGTACAGTATTCAAGATAGATACAGCAATAGACGCTACAGGCTATCGCAAGCCAGTTATTATAGTAAAGGTTGAAGGCGACGAATGGGAAGAGAGCATTGACCGTTCAGACAAGCTAGAAACCCTTGCCGAACACCCGGAACTTACTCCAGAGGAAATAGTAGAGCGCATAAAGCGTGCAGGAGTTACAGGTATGGGTGGTGCAGGTTTTCCTACATTCATAAAGCTATGTCCTCCTCCAGGAGCTAAAGCAGAGTGCGTGATACTCAACGGTGTAGAGTGTGAACCATATATTACATCTGACTATCGTCTTATGATGGAACATGCCGACGAGATTCTTGTAGGTCTTGATATTCTCATGAAGGCAGCAAAGGTAAACAAAGGATATATCGGTATTGAAGACAACAAGCCACAGGCAATAGAACTGCTTGCGCAGAAGACTGCCAACAATCCGAATGTAGAGATTGTTCCATTGGCAAAGAAATATCCGCAAGGAGGCGAGAAACAGCTTGTAGACGCTGTTATCCGTCGTCAGGTGCCTGCTCCTCCTGCTATTCCTGTAAATGTAGGCGCTATCGTTCAGAATGTTGGTACTGCATACGCTGTCTATGAGGCAGTTATGAAGAACAAGCCTTTGTTTGAGCGTTACACTACCGTAACAGGCAAGAAACTTGAGAAGCCGAGCAACTTCCTCGTGCGTATGGGAACACCGATGATTGACCTTATCAATGAATGTGGCGGTATGCCAGAAGGCGACAACAAACTGTTGGCTGGCGGTCCTATGATGGGTAAGGCTCTTACATCTGTTGACGTGCCTATTTGCAAGGGAACAAACAGTATTACGATATTAAGCGGAAACGATGCAAAGCGCAAGGCAGCACAGCCATGTATCAGATGCGCAAAGTGCGTAAGTGCATGTCCTATGGGTCTTGAACCATATCTCTTGGCTACAGGAAGCGCGCTTCATGACTGGGAGAAGGTAGAAAGTGCAGACATCACTTCATGTATAGAGTGTGGCTCATGCCAGTTCACATGTCCTGCCCATCGTCCGATGCTTGATAACATAAGGCTCGGCAAGAGCACAGTAATGGGAATAATCAGAGCACGTAACGCTAAGAAATAAAAACCGTTACATTCAGATAATGTCCTGTAAAAAGGATAAAGAATGGTCAAATAATTAACGAAAAAATGAGTAAATTAATAGTTTCATTATCGCCGCATGCGCATGGTACAGACAGCGTAGAACGTAATATGTACGGTGTGATAATAGCTTTAGTGCCTGCATTATTGGTGTCGTTCTTTTATTTCGGCATTGGTTCGGCTGTTGTCTGTGCATCAAGTGTGGCTGCCTGCGTATTCTTCGAGTGGGCGATAACAAAGTATATGTTGAAGAAAGAGCCGTCAATAACCGACGGTTCCGCAATACTTACAGGTTTGTTGTTGGGCATGAACTTGCCGTCAAATCTTCCTGTATGGATAATAATCATAGGTGCCTTGGTAGCTATAGGAATAGGCAAGCTTACTTTCGGCGGACTTGGATGCAATCCTTTCAATCCTGCTTTGATAGGCCGATGCTTCCTTTTGGTGTCATTCCCTGTGCAGATGACCTCATGGCCAGTTGCCGGACAGGTTACTAACTATGTAGATGCAGCTACAGGCGCTACTCCTCTGAGTATAATGAAGGCAGCCATAAAGTCGGGTGACGCTACACTTCTTGAGCAGCTTCCTGATTCAATGGCATTGCTTCTTGGTAATCCTGGCTTGAACAACGGTGCAGGTTCACTTGGTGAAGTATGTGCTTTGGCATTGCTTCTCGGTCTTGCTTTCATGCTTTGGAAGAAGATTATCACATGGCATATCCCTGTAAGTATACTTGTTACAGTCTTTGTGTTCAGCGGATTGCTGCATATTTCTAATCCTGTATATGCAAGCCCTGTTGCAGAGCTGTTGAGCGGAGGTCTTATGCTTGGTGCTATCTTTATGGCTACAGACTACGTAACCTCTCCTATGACACACAAGGGCCAGCTTATTTACGGTATTGCAATCGGTGCGCTGACAGTAATTATCCGTAAGTGGGGTGCATATCCTGAGGGCATGTCTTTCGCAATTCTTATCATGAATGCGTTTACGCCTCTTATTAATACATACATTAAACCGAAGCGTTTCGGAGAAGTTGTGAAGGAGGGCAAGAAATGAAAAAACTTGAATCATCTATAACAAACATGGTGCTCGTTCTTGTCGGTGTAGCACTGATAACGGGCAGCATCTTGGCATACGTAAACCATGTTACTGAAGGTCCTATCCAGGAGCAGGCAAGCAAGACGCTTGCTGACGGTATTAAATCCGTAATGGGTGGGGTAGAGCTAACCGTTGCAAAAGACGATACTGTTAAGCAGGAATTCGGCGGCAAGGAAGCAACATTTGTAGTACACAAGACTGTAGGCGCTGACAAGAAAGACCTCGGTGTGGCTATCGAGAGCACAACAGGCGGCTTTGGCGGCGACCTGAAGGTTCTTGTAGGTTTTGACTTAGAAGGAAACATTCTTGGCTATACCATTCTGCAGCACGCAGAGACACCTGGTCTTGGAGCAAAGGCTGACACATGGTTCCAGAAAGGCAGCAAGGGTGACATTATAGGCAAGAATCCTTCAAAGGATAACCTGACCGTTTCTAAAGACGGAGGAACTATCGATGCCATCACAGCGTCTACGATAACGAGCCGTGCGTTCCTATTGGCTGTTACACAGGCTTATCAGGCTTACAGCAATGTTCCTACTGACGGTACAACGTCGGCTACAAGTCAAGCAAAATAATCTAACTTAAAGGAAAAGGATTATGAATTACAAAAATATTTTATTGAACGGCCTTATCAAGGAGAATCCTACTTTCGTTCTTCTTCTTGGTATGTGTCCTACGTTGGCAACAACAACATCAGCCATAAACGGTATGTCAATGGGACTTGCCACTATGTTTGTGCTGATATGTTCTAATATAGTTATCTCTTTGATCAAGAACCTTACGCCCGACATGGTGCGCATACCTGTTTTCGTGGTAGTTATTGCATCATTTGTTACAATTCTTCAGATGGTGATGCAGGCTTATGTTCCTGCAATATATGCAACCCTTGGTCTTTTTATTCCGCTGATTGTGGTAAACTGTATCATCCTTGGACGTGCTGAAGCCTTCGCATGTAGCCACGGACCTGTTGAAAGCCTTTTCGATGGCGTAGGTATAGGTCTCGGTTTCACGTTTGCCTTGACATTGTTGGGTGCTGTACGTGAATTGCTTGGCGCAGGTTCTGTCTTTGGCATTGTACTTCTACCTGAAGTTAGCAATATGCTTCTCTTTGTGTTGCCTCCGGGTGCTTTCATCACCTTGGGTTTCCTTATAGCAATAGTTAACAAATTAAAGAAGGCGTAATTATGGAATACTTATTGATTTTCATCTCGGCTATATTTGTGAACAACATTGTGTTGTCACAGTTCCTTGGCATCTGTCCTTTCCTTGGCGTATCGCAGAAGGTTTCCACATCTTTGGGAATGGGCGCAGCCGTTGCGTTTGTGCTGACACTTGCCACGATAGTAACATATCTTGTTCAGATTTATGTACTCAATCCATTCGGACTCCAGTATCTGCAGACCATAGCGTTCATCTTGGTTATCGCTGCCCTTGTGCAGATGGTAGAGATTATCCTCAAGAAGGTTTCACCGTCGCTCTATCAGGCGTTGGGTATATTCTTGCCGCTTATCACTACCAACTGTGCTGTGCTCGGTGTTGCAATCCTTGTCATTCAGAAAGACTTCTCTCTTGTTCAGAGTGTTGTCTACGCATTCTCAACGGCATTGGGCTTTGCGTTGGCATTGATAGTATTCGCAGGTATCCGCGAGCAACTGTCAATGGTAAGCATTCCTAAGGGCATGCGCGGCATGGCTATTGTGCTCGTTACAGCAGGTCTGCTCAGTCTTGCTTTCATGGGCTTCTCTGGCGTTGACGGAGGCTTGAGAAAGGTGTTTGGTTTGGAATAATATAAAAACTATAAACGTCGGAGGCGGAACGTTTCGCCTCCGATATTCTGATTAATAACAACTATTCAACTTATTCATGATGAAACAGACCATTTTGGTTACAGGTGGCACCGGATTCATTGGTTCACACACCACCGTAGAATTGCAACAAGCCGGCTATAAAGTTGTAATTGTAGACAATCTCTCAAATTCCAAAGCTGATGTCGTTGACGGCATCGAGAAGATTACAGGCATTCGTCCTGCTTTTGAACAGGTAGACTGCTGTGACTATGAAGCTATGGAAAAAGTCTTCACAAAGTATGATGACATTAAGGGAATCATACATTTTGCAGCAAGCAAGGCAGTAGGAGAGAGTGTGCAGAAGCCTCTGCTATACTATCGCAATAACATCAACAGCCTCATTAATCTTCTTCAGCTTATGCCAAAACATGATGTTAAGGGCATAATCTTCTCGTCAAGCTGCACTGTCTACGGACAGCCTGACAAGGATCATCTTCCTGTAACAGAGGATGCTCCGATACAGAAGGCTCTCAGTCCTTATGGCAACACCAAGCAGATAAACGAAGAGATAATACAAGACTACATACACAGCGGCGCGCCAATAAAGTCTGTTATACTTAGATATTTCAATCCTATAGGCGCACACCCTACGGCATTAATCGGAGAGTTGCCTAATGGAGTGCCTATGAATCTTATACCTTTCGTAACCCAGACTGCTATCGGTGTGCGCAAGGAACTGAAGATTTTCGGTAACGACTACAATACTCCTGACGGAACATGCATACGCGACTACATCTATGTTGTTGACCTTGCCAAGGCTCATGTCAAGGCTATGGAGCGTGTTTTGGAGAAGGAAGACACCGATGCAGTTGAATATTTCAACATCGGAACAGGAACAGGTGTAAGCACACTTGAAGTAGTAGAAGGTTTCGAGAAAGCTACTGGCGTAAAGGTTAACTGGAGCTATGCTCCACGTCGTGAAGGCGACATCGAGAAGGTATGGGCTAACCCTGACAAGGCGAACAACGTGCTTGGATGGCGTGCCGATACTGACCTTGAGGACATCTTGCGCTCAGCATGGAAATGGCAGCTTAAGCTGCGTGAAGACGGAATACAATAATATGTATAAATAAATGCACTCTCGCTATGGAGTGTATATTTTGTGTTTGTGTTGTTATTATCGCTCGGTTGTGAAATCGGGCGATAATCTTTTTTATCCCCAAATCATCTTTCTGTAGGAAAGTACAAAATTATAGGCACGGTAGCAAGGCGTATAATAATCAACTCGCTTGTATTTGTT
Organism: Prevotellaceae bacterium; assembly: GCA_030523165.1. GTDB lineage: Bacteria > Bacteroidota > Bacteroidia > Bacteroidales > Bacteroidaceae > Prevotella. Next base: position 2,013 of record JAUNIZ010000066.1, on the reverse strand, counting down.
AAAGCGTTGTTGCTCTTGCAGTTTAGATAAATTGAAAGACTCACCAAGGGACGGCAGCAACGACCCCTTAGGAACGACAATAGACACCCTTGCAAGGGTGTCTATGCTGACCCTTGCAAGGGTCACTGTTGTCACCCTTGCAAGGGTGGCAATAATGACTACCCATGGATGGCAATAGACACTCATGCATGAGTGTCTATTGAGGGTCATGCATGACCCTCAAAAGACACTCATGCATGAGTGTCTGTGGCGACTCCTTAGGGAAGATAATGAATACCTACTTGTAGATATAAATAAAAACCCATGCATGGGTGACAATAAAGACCATGCATGGGATATGAAGATAGGTAGAAAAGGTGTTTTCAACACCATCTATTATTACTTACAGAAGAGTATCTGTATATGCTGAACATCAATATGAAGATACGCGGTTGAACTTGTCGCCTCCGTTCTTGCCTAGATTAAACTGCACTCCTATATTGAAATCAAAGAAGCCGTTGCATCCTGTGGCAACGCTCATGCCTGTTCCTGACACTCCGCTATAGAACTCGCTTGTAGTTACCTGATATGCCATGTCTGCGTAAAGGCTCCATCTTTCTTTCAGTTTATATGTGCAACCCCATCCTGCACCGACCATCGGCGAACCTGATTTCGTTGCGCGGTTTGACGTTAAACCTGCACGTGGGAATACGTAGATGTTCCATTTACGATTCTCGTCATATCCACATATAATGCTATGAAGGTTCAATAGAACATCGCAGCTAAGCACGAAGTAGCCTCCACCGTCCATGTTCGTATCGTAATCTCCCTTTGCAATCCATTCAACGTGGCCGTTCTCGAAAAGTGAGAAACCGTTTTCCCAATTTATTTTTCCACGCAATCCGATTTCTGGAGAGAACCATTTGCCTATAGCAACATTAAGTCCGAAAGACTTTCCCTTAGGAAATACGTTTGAGAAACTCTTTCCGTAAGGATTCTGAAGCGACATGTCAAGACCAGCCTGCACGAACCAATTATCCCAAAAAGAATTGGTTACAACCTTGTCGCCATCGTTATCTGCATCCGTAGCAGCGCATGCCGGTGATATTCCCGCAACGAACAGAATCATTGCCAATATTATCTTTTTCATAGAGTGAATCGTTTAAATGTGCTTTTACCTAAGTTGAATTGAACGCCAACGCTTATGTCGAAATATCCATTGCTGTTGCTTCCCGTTCCGGTATCCTTTTCCACGCCTACGAAACCGCTTGATACCATATTATAAGCCGCATCGAGATAAATCTTGAGACGGTCGTTTATCTTGAACGTATTGCCTATACCGATGCCTATTAAAGGCGAACCTTTTGATACACCGAAGTTGTAGACGATTCCTGCACGAGGGAATACCTGAAGGTTCCAAAGTCTGTCCGCATTGTATTCAAAGAATAGATTGTGAATGTCAAACTGTATGTCTCCGACTACAGACATGTAGCCTCCCTTGTCCATATTCTTGCCTTTCTGATCAAAAGGAGCTACCCATACTGCATGGTGGTTTTCCAGTAATCCAATGCCATTCTCCCAGTTCACTCTTGCGCGAAGACCTATTTCAGGAGTGAACCAACGCCCTAAAGCAGCGTTCAATCCGAATGTCTTTCCTTTAGGAAATACGTGGCTGGAGTTATGACCGTATGGATTCTGTAACGACATGTCCAATCCGACCTGTACATACCAGTTGTCCCAAAAGCTGTTCATTACTACCGAATTCTTTGAAGGAGTGTCTTTTGTCTGTGCGTGTAGCCCTGCAACACTTGCTGCAAGGAAGACAAAGACCAATAAAACACGTTTAATTTTCATTCTATATGATATAAATATTTAGTATAATCAATGTATTTATATGTTTGTCATCGATGTTTACACATGGTCGTTTAAAGGCCCTTTTAAGCCGAGTTTAACGTTGAATTTCATTCGACCTTTTCTCGCCATGGCATAGCTCAAGCAAGCTTGGCTCTGCTCATTTGGCTTAACGAAAACGTT
>JAUNIZ010000315.1 GCA_030523165.1 Prevotellaceae bacterium | reverse complement strand
GTTGCTCAGGCACTTATAAATAATGTTAAACTATAGTGTTGCGGAATTAAGGATTATAATTTAGTTTTAATTTAATATTTATATATTTGTATGCTTTAATCTGTAATTATATATTAAAACCTAAACCTACTTGAAATCCTAATGTTAGTTTATCAGAGCCTTTTGCCCATATTGCATTGATGCCTATTAATGGCGCAATTTTTCCTAGATGGATAATCATTTTAGGCATAAATGTAATTCCCCAATTGAATTTACTGTCAACGTAACTTCCCATAAAATCCAATGAAGCCCCACAAAGTATCTTGTCATAAACATAACCATAAGATGGACCTATTAAAAAGACAGTACCAGCATAATCTGATTCCACAAGACCGTAATTTGCTCCAAAGTAATACTCAACTCCCCATCCTTTTTCTGAATATGAACTTCCACCCAGCATGTAATATCCTTGATCTACAACATCAAATGATGAAAAATAAGACACCATTAAGTAACAAAAATCCAATGGAGTTAGTTCAGAAGTAGATTTAGTATTACTAATTGAGATTTCATTATCTTGAGATTCTAAATAACTAATATTTTTATTATTAGACTTTGTATTTGATATTATTTCATTAGTATCTGTTTCATTCTCTACTGTATGGTTAGCCATAGGAACATTTAGCTCCATTCCCACATAAACGAACTGTGCTGCATCTGGATTAAGTTCTATTATCTTCGCCTCTGTAGTTCCATATTTCTCTGCAATAGAGGCTAAAGTCTCTCCACGCTCTACTGTATGCTTAATTGTATTTGTTTGGGCTACAGCCAACGCTATACTAAACAACATTACTAATGTTGTCATGATAATTTTTAATTTCATTTCTTTCATAATATTTATTTTTTATTTACCTTAATCTATAAACAGTACCACTTCCTCGGCACGTTCCACACATACCTGATGCCCTTCCGTCTACTCTCCAACAGTTAGGGCATTCATTTGTGCCTGTAGTTAGTGGGTTATAGTTATAACCCTTCCCATTACACGTCGAACATTTACCGCTATTTTGGCACATTTTACATGTAACGTTACCGTATCTTTCTGAATAATATTCACGATTTTTTTTACGAATTTCCTCGTAAGGGTTAGTATTTTCATTATTGTAGTTAGTATTGTTAGTCACTTCATTATCACCAAAAAGACCTGCTGCTGCCATTTCCGCAGAAATCCAATTTCCATCAATGTCATAACAGCCTGATATAGGCTGATTATTAATAAGCTGTTGTTCTATTTGCATTCTTTGTCTCTTGTAGAAAGCAAGCTTTTCACATTCCATTCTCCCTAAAATAGTTGAAACGGTATTGATTTGCTCTTGCTGTTTCCACATCCACAATGGGCTACCAGGACTTGTGTCTGTACCTAAATTAACCGCACTCATATCTGTAGGAACCATAGGCGTTCCATTCCAATCAGAAATATATTTATTCACTGTGTATTGACCTATCTGTTGTAGCGCAAGTCGGTTCTTTGCTTGCCACTGTTCATCAGACATTTGCATGTTAGACATTCGTGGTACAGAAGACATATTATAGTTCCTGTTTTGTTGCTTTGCATTCTCCACCGCAACATAAGTTTGGGCAGCAGTCTGCAGAACTGCACCTGCAACATTCAGCCATTTCTGGCGTTTGCGTCTTTTCTCTTCAGCCTTCTGTTGTTGAATATATCTTTCTCTTTCTGCCAATTGCTTTTTATATTCTTTATAAGATTTGAGATAGTCTTTAGCTTCTGTATTTCCAAGCTCAGCTGCTTTAGTTGCAAAATAAACTACCTGTGATTCCTTGCTAAATGAGTCTCCCATTGTACCATCTATATAATTGCCGTTTTGCAATATTCCTGCCAATGCCCAATTTGCATCAGCATTTCCTTGTCTCGCAGCTCGATGCAACCAAAAAATGCCCTCAGGATCTATTTTGTCATTATTATAATGCGTAAACCCAATTGAAAATAGCATATTTGCATCTAACCCTATACCATATTTTGAATTTTCAAAATTGGATGGCAGGGACTCAATCTTTTCAAGGATTTCTTCTCTATGCGTTTTTACGTTGCCACTATTTACTAATTTAGTCGATGGGCAATATATATAAGCCTGCTTAAAGTCTTTTTTAATGCCATAACCATTTTCATACATATAGCATATCAAATTTTCTATGGGAATTGAAAATTCTTTATAGTAGCACTCAAGCATACTAATACATAGATACGGATTGCGTATTGGAGATGTTTCATAGCCACATGCCAACGCTAATTCCACAGATGCCTCCTTGACATCACCTATTATGGCGGCTATTTGCAAGTATTCTATCCCTTTTTGAAACTCATTCAAGTCACTATTGACACTTTGACTGAAATTTGGATAACAATTATAATCATAGAAACGTCCATGAAGCTTATATCTACCCAACTCATACAGGGCTTTGATATTTCCTAAAGAGACAGCACTCCCATAATACTCCAATATTTTCTGTTCAACTTTTTTCCTCTT
>JAUNIZ010000314.1 GCA_030523165.1 Prevotellaceae bacterium | reverse complement strand
GGATGTGCTACAGGAGTTTCCGCCTATGACCGTGCAGAGACTATCAAGGCATTGGCTGACCCAGCGTCTACACCGCAGACATTCGGTCGCCCAGGACATGTCAATCCTCTATATGCCCAAGACAATGGCGTATTGCGAAGAAGCGGACACACAGAAGCCGCCATTGACCTATGTAATCTAGCCGGACTCTACCCAGCCGGTGCGCTTATGGAGATAATGAACGACGATGGTACAATGGCACGTCTGCCTGAACTGTTGAAATTTGCAGAAGAACATGACATGAAGGTCATTACTATAAAGGATCTTATTGAATATCGTCTTCAACGCGAATCTCTTATAACAGTAGGAAAGACTGTTGACATGCCTACTGATTACGGCCACTTCAAGCTAATACCGTTCCGTCAGACAAGCAATGGACTGGAACACATGGCGCTAATTAAGGGAGAATGGACTCCTGACGAGCCTGTTCTTGTGCGTGTACATTCTTCTTGTTCTACTGGAGACATTCTAGGAAGTCAGCGTTGCGACTGCGGACAGCAGCTACACAAAGCGATGCAGATGATAGAAAAGGAAGGCAAGGGTGTGCTTGTCTACATGCAGCAGGAAGGCAGAGGCATTGGTCTGATGAACAAGATAGAGGCTTACAAACTGCAAGAAGAAGGCTATGACACGGTAGACGCCAACGTGCATCTCGGATTCAAGCCCGACGAGCGCGACTATGGCTGCGGAGCGCAGATGCTGCGTTATCTTGGAATACACAAGATGCGCCTTATGACAAATAACCCTACAAAGCGTGTAGGCCTCGAGGCTTATGGCCTGGAGATTGTCGAGAATGTTCCTATCGAAATTACTCCTAATGAATATGACTATAAGTATCTGAAAACGAAGAAGGAAAGAATGGGACATAATCTGCATCTCTAGAATTCTTTATATATAAATAGGAATAAAAACTATGTAGGCTAATGGCGATACCGTCATTAGCCTACATAGTTTAGGTAGACATTTCGGGTTAAATGATGCAAAAATATTCTCGAAGAAATATTTTTTAGACATTTGACATTAAAATATCATATCTTTTATTTTTTTGAAAGAAATATTTTTGTTACTTTTGCAAGTACTTAAATTTTAATCTTAAAATAATGGCACAGTTATCAAACCGTCTTAACCGTCTTGCGCCGTCAGCCACATTGGCTATGTCGCAAAAGAGTAATGAAATGAAAGCTCAGGGTATCGATGTCATCAACATGAGTGTTGGTGAACCTGATTTCAATACGCCTGACCATATCAAAGCTGCGGCAAAGAAGGCTATTGACGACAACTTTTCAAGATATTCTCCTGTTCCTGGCTACCTAGACTTGCGTGAAGCAATAGTAGCCAAGCTAAAGAATGAGAACGGGCTTGACTATACAGTTAATGAAGTATTGGTTTCAAATGGAGCAAAGCAGAGCGTCTGCAATACTGTAATGGCTCTTGTAAACGAAGGCGAAGAAGTAATTATCCCTGCCCCATATTGGGTTAGCTACCCGCAGATGGTGAAACTGGCTGGAGGCGAACCTGTTATCGTAGAGGCAGGCTTCGATCAGAATTTCAAGATGACACCAGAGCAGCTTGAAGCAGCCATCACTCCAAAGACTAAAATGATTATACTCTGCTCACCAAGCAATCCTACTGGAAGCGTATATTCCCAGGAAGAACTGGAAGGTTTGGCTGAAGTCATTTTACGTCATGACGAGCTTTATGTGCTTGCTGATGAAATATATGAACATATCAACTATACAGGGAAGCACGCAAGTATAGCCCTCGTTCCGGGAATGAAAGAACGTTCTATCATCGTAAACGGCGTTTCTAAGGCATACGCAATGACAGGATGGAGAATAGGATATATTGCTGCTCCTGAGTGGATAGTAAAAGGCTGCAACAAGCTGCAGGGACAGTACACAAGCGGACCTTGCTCTGTAAGCCAAAAGGCTGCAGTAGAGGCATACGTAGCTTCACAGGACTGCGTGGAAGAAATGCGCAAGGCATTTGAACGCCGACGCAACCTTATCGTTGAATTGGCAAAGGACATACCTGGACTAGAGGTTAACGTTCCAGAAGGAGCATTCTATCTGTTCCCGAAATGCAGCAGTCTGTTTGGAAAGAGCGATGGTGTACACACCATAAACAACTCTACAGACTTTGCAATGTACCTGCTTGAAGTAGGTCATGTGGCTACTGTCGGAGGCGATGCTTTCGGCGACCCTGACTGTTTCCGCATGAGTTATGCAACGAGCGATGACAACATACGCGAAGCCTTGCGAAGAATAAAGGATGCGGTTTCTAAATTAAAGTAAACAAAGCAAGATTGACGATAATTATGGAGATGTTTTGATGAAAAATAATAAAAATCGTTGTTAAAACTTATTAATCAATCTCTCGATTGTCTATAAATTGTTATCTTTGCGGAGTTTAACGCTATGGAGACATTCTCTACAAAAAGAAACTACTAATTCAAAAACATAATAAATTGATTATTATATAACTTAAATAATTAATAACTAAAAATAAAATT
>JAUNIZ010000065.1 GCA_030523165.1 Prevotellaceae bacterium | reverse complement strand
ATGGATTCGTTTGCAAATATAATTATATTATTTTAAAAAAGCATAAGATTATTCTATTTTTTTGATTGGAGTGCTAGTTTTTATGTGATAAAACGACATTGTAATATGTCGATAATGTTCTTTTAGACGTGTAATGTATAGTTTTATAGGACATCAGCAATGTCTATAATATGAATTTCCAATATAAAGAAAAAGGCTATAAAGATCGTGTAAGCAAATTCTCCGATATGCTTTCAATATGTCAAATGCTTGAGTGATATATTTGGCGTTTTCTGAAATTAAAATCAGGAAGGCGAAAATATCGCCTAAAAACGTGTGCAACTGTAATCCTTTGAATGTCATATCGTTATCCGATTCGGCAAGAAAGTGTGCAATTAAAAAGCCGTTTTATTGAGCGAGAAAGGCTCTTTTGGAGTTCAAAACAAGCCGTTTCTGATTTCAAAACAAGTTGTTTCCAACTTAGAAACAAGCCGTTTTGGACTTGGAAACAAGCCGTTTTCAATTTGGAAACAACTTGTTTTGAACTTTAAAACGACCTTTCTTGACTTTTGGAACAGGTTTTCCCGATTTTCGATTTCTATTTTATCGAAAATCGTAGACACAAACGACAAGTCACAATGTAAGTCATATTGACTATTCTGTAGCATTGTGTCAATATGCAAAATGGCTTCTGAGTCCACTTAAAACTCAAATAATCTTTTATCAGTTTGTCAGTTTCTGTATATAGTTTTCAAGTGACTCTCCGTCTTCCAATGTCATTTTCTGTCGTAAACGATGGCGCAGCATGTGTACACTACGTTGGGCTATGTTCAGAAGATTGGCTATCTGCTGATTGTCTTGCCCTAGTATTATCAGCATGCAGAGCAGTTTTTCTCTTTTGCTTATGGAAGGAATGCTCTTTCTTAATGCAGGCAGAAATGTTGGATAGAGCTGTTCAAAGCGTTGCCTGAACTTGTATTCTCCCTTGTCGCGCAGTATGCTTGGAGTGACGGCTTCTATGTCTTTTCTTTTCTCCTTGTCAGACAGAAGTTCAGTAATCTGTTGCTCCATGTTGGTGTTTTTCAATTGCGATTTCTCCAGATTAGCCATAAGTGCAGACAGGTGTTCTTCTGCAATCTGACGGCGCATACGATATATACGCTTGCTGTAGAAGTATATGATTATGAAGATGATGACAACAGATATGATTGCTACAATATAGAAGCGTATCGCCAGATTGCTGTTGTCAAGTTTCATCTGTGTTACCAGAAGTTCCTTGTCTTTCTTCTCTGTCTGGAGTTTTACTATAGCCTTAGACATTTTCATGTTTATGTCTTCTTCCAGATTGAACTTTCTTTCTCCGACAAAAAGCTTCACATAGCGTTCTACATTTTCAATGTCTTTCTTGTTAATGAAGTAGTTCAATATAGGCTCATAGTCTATACCTATATAAATAGGGTGTTCGTTTTTGCCGATTTGCTTATACATGCTGTCAAGCATTATTTCCGCTTTTGCGTTATCCTTTATCTTAAGATAATATAAGGCAAGCTGATGGTAAGCCTTGGCGCGGTTAGTTGAAGTCGCTTCTTTTGCCACTTTCTGTAGCCTTTTGACTCCTTGTCGCAATGAGTCACCGTGGCAATTCTCTATCATGTATGCCCCTGCAAAGAGGTCTATGTCTACGTATCCGCTATTATAAGGGAGGTTCTTGCATATCTTCTCAGCCGACCTGAAGTAATAAAAAGCAGAATCTCGAAGTCCAAGCTTTTCCATTGCCTGTCCTTTTCTGATATATGATGTTGTGGCGACCATCGGATTGTCTTTCTTTGTTTCTTCGTATTTCTGTATCGCCATTGTAGCATAAATGAAAGCGTAGTCAGGCATATTCCAATAGAGGTAAATGTCTGACATCGCATTGTAGGCATTTATTTCGCCAAGAGTGTCATTCTGTTCTTTTGCTGTTTCAATGCTTTGTTCAAGCAGGTCGATTGACTCGCTTAGCCTTCCTGTACGTTTATATATGCTGCCAAGCAATGATGTAACCCATTGTGCGCCAGATTTGTTTTCGTCAAGGCTCGCTTCTTCCAATGCCTTTTTGCATAATTCTACTACTTCCTCTTGCCTGTCAGGATTACTGTAGAATACTGCAGCTGCGTATGCATAGTCGCGGAAAAGTCTTTCATGGTTTGGTTTGTATAACGGCATGTCAAGGGCTTTTGCTGTCATATCTTCTGCTTCAGCCATGTTTTCTGTGCGAGATAGAGCATAGCCTAATATTGAATACAAGTCGCGCATGCAATACTTTCGTATGAATCTGGATGAGTCTGCAATGCCCCTTAGGCACTCAATACATTCTTCAGGCTTGCCTTCGCTTTGGTATGAGTTCATTATCTGCAGCATAGCCCTTGTTTCTATTGTCAATAACTTCTCGCAGATATTCTCGTCTTCAGAATAATAAAGCAGACATTCCTTATATTTATCAATAGCCTTGTCGTATTCTTGGGAGTTCTGAAGTTTCCTTGCTTCTATGAATTTGCCATTGCATGCTGCCGATATAGAGTCATTATACTCTATCTTCTCGTTTTCTCCATTCTTGCCTGTACATGATGAAAATATGGAATATGATGTCAGTATCATACTGCATAATATTACTATCAAAACATTTTTCATACGTTATACAAGCTTTATTTGTTATCTAAGTGATTACAAAAGTAATAAAATTATTGTTCTATAAGGCATATAGAATATTATTTTTAGACTTTTTTGCAAAGAAAAGATAAGGAAAAGATTTCTCGGATATTCTATATTTCATATAATATAGTAAGGTTTTTATAAATTGCCGGTGTCCGAATTTTTGCAGTCATAAGAATTATTTGTACCTTCGCAACGTGAAAGATTAGAATCTCAGCCAAAAGGTTAATGAATTGTTGGATTTGAGCTTATATGATGTGCGAATATTGAAACGTAAAATAATAAAATCAATGAAAATGAATAAATTAAGTAAGTCAACAGTAGCAGGAATGGTATTCTTTTTCTGCTTGTCATTAGTAAGCTGTTGCAATGTAGGGGACAAGTGTTCAAAGACAGAAGCTTCTAAGGCAAAAGATACGCCTCTTGAAGCAAGTATCCGTAAAATGGGGCTGGTAGATATACAGGATGTAGATTCCGCTATTGCCGTTCATCTTGTATATGCAACTCCATATAACTTTATGGGTCGCCAGCTATATTATGATTTGAACAAGGCATTTATGCAGCCTGAGTTGGCAAAGAAGGTTTCTGAAGCACGCAAGCTTCTGAAGTCTATTAGACCAGACTTGAATCTGCTGGTTTATGATGCAGCACGTCCTATACGCATTCAGCATAATATGTGGAATATGGTAAAAGATACAGATATGCGTGATTTCGTTTCAGACCCTAATGTCGGTCAGGGTATGCACAACTATGGTGCCGCGGTCGATTTGACCTTAATGGACTGTACAGGAGAACCGCTTCCAATGGGCTCAGAATACGACTATTTCGGTGATGAGGCACGCACTAATATAGAAGACAAATTGCTTGCCGATGGACGTATAACCAAGCGTGAACTTGAGAATCGTTTGTTGCTTCGTCGTGTAATGACTGAAGTCGGCTTGCTTGTATTTGAGGCAGAGTGGTGGCACTTTAATCTTATGACACCAGAAGAAGCCGCAAAGAAGCTGAAAGTCGTTGAGTAAGTATTATATGACCCGGACTTTTTTGATGCTACGGCAACACGAAAGTTCGGGTCAATTTATCTTTCATGAAGAGGAATATTCTCTTTCATGATGGTCAAACTCTCTTTCATTACAACATTATAAGTTTGCTTGCGATTCTTCTTGTTGCGAGATAGATGAAGTTTGCTATAGAAAAAGGACATTTGTTTCGGAATATTGATGCAAGAAAACGGAACCAAAGCCATGAAGGTCTATATGGAAAAAGTTCATCTATTTTGCTTTGTGCGAAATTATTGCGTCTTAAATTGCGCAGCATATTGGTCATGCCTATTTGTATAGGTAGTCTATATATCCCTTCGACATCGTTCTTCCTGAAGAAATCGTAGGCAAGCTTGTTTGAACGGATATAGGATATACAATGCTTTTCGCTTGCGTTATGGGTGTAAGAAGCCATGTTTGTCATGTTGTAGTAATAGACATTCTCCTTGATAGTCTCGCGTTTTGCGAAAAAGACAAGGCGCGTCATTAGCGAATAATCCTCGCTAAAGTCTATTCCTTCTACCGTGTTAATGTCATGATCAGTGAATAATCTACGCTTTATAAGCCTTCCCCACATGCGGTTGGTAACAAGGTCTTGGCAGATAAGAAGGCTTAGATACTTTCTTTGATCATTCACTTGGCATGGCTCAATAGTGTCTGATATGCCGCTATTCCTTACTTCACGATACCCACCGTCTACGATATCGGCATCGGTTTCCTTCATTTTCTTTGCCATAAGTTCTGCTGCGTCAACAGGAATATAGTCGTCGCTGTCAACAATCATTACCGCATCTCCAGTGGCAGAGTTTAGTGCTGAGGCTCTTGTATAGCCTACGCCACGGTTCTTGTCGTTGGTTATTATGTGTACTTGTGCCTTCCTTTCAGGGTATTTTTCCATGATAGAGCGAAGAATATCGATGCTTTTGTCTGGCGTACAGTCGTTCACGAATATGTATTCAAGGTTCTGATACGTCTGCTTAAACAATGATTCAGCGCATCTTTCTATATATTCCTCTACTCCATAAACAGGTACTAATATTGAGATTTTCATATCAAGAAATCAATAAATAGCGTTCCATTATAAATCCAAAGATAGAGAGATAGCAGCAGAATAAGCGCACGCAGATATGTAGATAAGCGTTTTCCTTCCGTTGCTTTTACGAGGAATGCCATGGCAATAGGCATTACAAACAGCCAGTGGGCACCCATTATATATACTTCATTTATGCCAAATCCTAATCCCATGTGTATAACCATGTCGAAGGCAAAGCCTGCAAGACACATCCATAAAAAGCGTGAACGTCTGCCGAACCATATTCCTGCAAGGAAGAGCAATACGACAATAGCTTCTACAATATAGTTAATAGCCCAGTTGTATTTCACGATAACAGGCCTTTCTCTTAGCGTGTCTTCAAGCAAATGGTCTTTATGCAGCTGGATTGATTCACCGAAAAGATTCTCAATAGCCGTTTCTATACGTGACGTGCTCTTGTCTGTCCAGCTTGTAAACTCGCCTTTTCCCATAGGCTTACCCTTATGTTCGTTCCAAGGTTTCTTTCTGTCTGCCTTGTATTTGGCAATAGCTTTCTTCTTGATTTCCGCATTGAACGCTGCTCTCATCTTGGCACTATCCTTGATGCTTGTGGTATCGGCGAATGCGATGAAATCTTTTTTCCTTTTCTCTTCATTCTTCTTTTTCTTTGATTCTTTTGCTGCTCTTTCCTTTGGCAAAGCGTAGTTATGGTATTCCCAACGTGCAAATATCCATATTAATATAGAAGGTAGCAGAACAGCAAAGAGAATGTTCTTGATAGAGAAAAACTTCTTTCCGTTAGTGAACAGGGCATATATGAATATCTTTATACCGTTGCTTAGCGTAACGCCAGCGGTAAAGAAAAACAAGAGAACAGTCTGCCATATCTTGAACGTTTTTCCCTGTTGCATCTTTCTGCCTGACAGATAAATAGTAAGCAGAAGCAGGAACATTGATATTCCGAAATGGTCTGGAACAACGAGAGAAATCATTACGTATGCAAACGAGAAGTACAATGCAGACAAGAGAGTTGCATCCAAGCGACTCGTTTTTATTATCTCTCGGAATATTCTGTATAAGAAAATAAACGAATAGAACGCACATACAAGCCACGGAACAGCTGTTATGAACTGCACAAGATTTATTCCTGTTACATCAGTAAGCCACTCGTTGAGCATCGAAAGAGGGTAGATGAAGAATGCCAACAGTGGGTGTCGGTAAACGTTATAGTTGGCTCCCCAATGCGTTATTACGGTATATGTTATCGGGTCAAAGCCTGATATGTAGAAGTTCTTCACGAAAACAGACCAGTAACCTCGCCCTGTCTGTGTAAAGACATCTATATATCTTATTATTACAAAAGCCTGAAGCGTGATGAAAACAATAGCTGCTACAATAGCAGCCAGCCACTCTTCACGTTTTATTTTCAGCAGTTCTATAATTTTCTTTATCATGTTGTTTGTTTTGTTCAAATATCTCTATTGTTCTTTGGCGTTTATTTGCGGAAAGGCTTGTAATAGCTTTCGTTGGCGAAATCCAGAAGTTCCATGTCTCCACGGCTGTCTCCGTATGCCGTCAGATAGTATTCTTTCCGTTCAGGGTAAAGCTGTAACAGACGAGTAACCTTTTCTTTGCCGTAGCAGTTCTTTGTCAGGAATCGCCCTGTTATTATTCCTTCATTATCTTCAATCATAGTTCCGATAACGAATACATCGCCTATTTCACGAAAGAAAGGTTCAACCCAGTTGTTTATACTTGCGCTTATGATAATTGCCTTGCTTCCTTCTGCCAGCACGCTCTTTATTTTTTCTATTCCCTTTTGTCGCATGATATTCGCTTTCTCCTGTGCGAAACGATTGCAATAGTTGTTGAAATCGTCAAGTTTCATGCCTTTGAAGCAATAGGAAAACACTTTCTGTTTCACTTTCCAATTGGGATATAGCTTCAGCTTCATGGCTATTATTAATGGCGTGAAGCGTAGGAAACAAAGCAGAAAATCTTTGTCTCCCTTGACGAAACGTATAAATTCGAGCAAGCTATCGCTTTTGGTAAGCGTTCCGTCGAAATCGAATGCATATATTTTACCTAAAGGATATTGCATTTATAGTTGTTTTTTTTCTGTTTATGAGCCTTGATATTCTCATCGTTTATTATTTGATTATATAAATCAATACAAGGAAGGTTAATGCCCAGCAGAATACTACTGCCTGAGTGAATCTGTCCTGAAGCATCATCTTTGTTGGGTCACCGCTTTTCTTGTCTACGACAGTTATCTGTATGTAGCGTAGCAGACCAAGCAAAACAAACACAGATGTGAGGTATAGAAGGTCTGAGTTAAAGCGGTTTACCACTTCGGGTGATACTGTGTACATTATATAGCAGACCAGTGTAACCGATGCCGTTATGGTGATTGCCTGGTTTATAAATGTCAGATTATACCTGATTGTATTCTTTCTTGGAGGTTCTCCCGTCTCGTTCATTCTAAGCACATCGTCTCTGCGTTTTGCGAATGAAAGGAAGAGAGTGAGAAGGAATGTCATCAGCACAAGCCACTTGCTCAATGTGATATCTGTAGATATACCTCCTGCAAGAACTCTCAGCACGAAGCCGAAAGCTATTACACACACATCGACAATGGCATGTTGTTTCAGCCATTTACAATAAAGCAGGTTAAGCACATAATAGACTAGTAGAATGAAACCAGCATTGATAGCTATGCTGAAATCTGTAAACAGAACAAGCACGGCTAATGCCATTATGAATAGAATCGCCATCAAAAGCCACGCCTGGCGCACGCTTACTGCTCCAGAAGCAATAGGACGCTTGCATTTTACAGGGTGCTTTCTGTCTGCTTCTACGTCGATGATGTCATTGAAACAATATATAGACGATGCAATAAAGCTGAATCCGAAGAACATAACAAGCGAGTTTCGTATGTCGTCAGGGTCAAGCAATGAGCCTCCGAAGAACATCGGAAGCAATACAAAGACATTCTTTAGCCATTGCTTTGGTCGTATTAGTTTCAATAAATTTTTGTTCATACTCTCTGTTTTAATAATGATAACCTCTTTCCTGTGTATTCTTTTATCCAATGTTCTTTGGAAGTTTCTTTGTCAGAAGCCCGACTCCACGATGGAGAATCCATGCCAATACCAATGATATTGCTATCATTGTAAGAGCGGTAAGACAATATCCAAGCTTATATACTTTGACATATTTCAGAACAAACTGAATATGAATGAGGTACAATTCAAGGCTTACTGAGCCAACAAAAGCCA
Source organism: Prevotellaceae bacterium (assembly GCA_030523165.1). Taxonomy (GTDB): domain Bacteria; phylum Bacteroidota; class Bacteroidia; order Bacteroidales; family Bacteroidaceae; genus Prevotella. The sequence goes on along the minus strand of JAUNIZ010000065.1, from coordinate 8,203 downwards.
GTCCACGACAGATGAAACTCGGTGTGTGTCTTAGCAAGAGCGAAAGGAGAACTATTCCAGATATGGTCAATGGAATATAGACCATGCGCTCAAGGAACAGAGGAAAGCGCCCTCTCCATGACTCTTCGAATTCTATACACATGGCGAGACTCATTACGAAAAGTATAAGGAATAGCCATATAGACGAACCGTCGAACTTCTTTTGTTCCTTTACATATTCTCCGAAGTTGATGCCAATGAGGAATATAGGAATACGACTGAAGAATATTTCAACATGCCCGACGCTCTGATGTATAGGGGGATAATATTGTACCATTACCGCTAATACCATAGCAGCTACAGGCAACCATCTGTAAGCCGGGTTGCGACGAATAAGGTTCATATATGCAGGCGCGAATGTGTACATCATCATTATTGCCGGTATGAACCAGAATGTGAGGTCGTCTATTCGCCAGAAACTCCAGTTTATAAGTATGTTCAATACAAGATTGAGCAGGTCGGGGCTATATCCACCACCTGGAACGTTAAGATAATTAGGTATATAGAACAAGCTTGCCATGAGCACCCATGCCGGGTAAATGCGAATATAACGCCTCCAGAAGAAGTTCTTTACCGAAGTGTTCTTGCACCAAGAATACCAAAGCCCTATGCCACTCAGGAACAGAAACATGTCAACTCCTACGTTTCCACAACGGTTAAGCCCGTAAAAGAAGTAGCTTTTAGGCATCCATACGTGGAAAAGCATAACGAAAATCATGGCTAACCCCATTAGTTCGCCACGATAACGGCTTATGTCTGACAATTCTATCTGTTTTTTCATGTGCGCAGTTTTGGTTTAGGTATATAACGGAAACAAAGCTTGAATATCCATGCAAGCAATATAGACGCTATAATATATGTAATTATACCACTATATACATAGCCTTTATATGACATTCGTATTATTATCTCGCGAGTTATAGGGTGCACTACAAAGAGTGCAGACGATATTGCTCCAAACCATACCATAGGCGTCAACGCCTTCTCTGGAATAAGTTTAACGCTTGCAACGGCACCTGTTACCACGAACAACGGCACCCATAGCCATGTCTGGAACCAGAAACTGCCTGCAAGCACTGCTATAGCTGAAATTATTGCAATTGCAAGATATGCCCATCTGTCAAGGCATCTGCCATAGCGTGCATATAGTATTCCCATTCCGAAAGGCAACATGCCGCCTATGAAATTGTAGCGTATACGGTTAAGCGCCTCGCCTCCAGGGTCATTGTCTGGCGTGAATATGGCTTGGATAATCCAGCATACGGCTATTAGTATTATTGTGTATAGTGATTTTGTCTTGTACAGGAACAAGCGGTAAACGATATATAGTTGAAGCATAAGTCCAAAGAACCAGTATGGGCCAGGCTTTATTATGTGGTCAGGGTCGGGCAAGAGGTTTATATACATTATTAGTTGCGCTATCACGCGTTCAAGGTTATATCCATGATAACCATGAGGATGCAGATAGCTTACTACTGCAAATCCGATATAGCCAAGGAACATTAGGCGAAGCAGTTTAGCATAGTGGAAGCCTATGAAGGGTAGGGCAGGCGTTCTCTTCTCTGTATGTTGCTCGTATTTGTAGACAAGTCCAAAGCCGCTGATAAAAAGGAATACAGGCACTCCATAGTGCCCTAGGAACGAAAAGAAGTGAACAAACAAGTCAGGGTTGAGGCTCGTTAGCTTTTCTAGAAACTGCCTTGGCTTTGCTGCAGTGAATGTATATTCGTTTTCCTTTACCGCAAATCTCAGGAAATGGCAATAGTTATGAAGGATAATTCCAAGAATGGCGATACCCCTCAGTGCCTTTGATTCTGCTATGCTTAACAATTCTTTTTTCATTCTTTGCCTTGTTTTTCTTTTTAATACATGTGCTTTCAGACGTTTCCAACCGTTAATCTTCCACGTTGAGCTTGTCATAATCGGTCGTGTTTTTGAGTATTCGAGGTCGTTTCTCGTCAAACTCTGGACTCAGCACGTTTAGGCTTTCACGATAGAAAGGCGTATATATGCCACCAAGATACAATAGCGTATGCGCCAAAGCATCGGTCATGTAAGGTCGGTTTTTAGCTTCTACAATCTCCTTTAGTATCTCTGGGTGATTGACCATATACTTGTGCGAGCACCATATCCAGAAAGGAATGTCAAACTCTTCTCGTGCGAGTCGTGCAGTTATCTCCGTGGAATGCATGCGCCCATAGAAGTGAACGCCCTTGCCGTAACATTCTTCTCCATGGTCAGGAACATAGATTACTATAGCGTCTTCATCTTCGAAGCGCTTGACAATCTGGTCAACGATAGAGTCATTGTATAGAATAGCATTGTCATAGTGTGCCAATACCTTCAGCTCTTTCTTGTTTAGGTCAGGGCGTTCATAGTCGTCTGCGGTGAACTTCGCGCGGTCTTTAGGGTATCTTGTGCGATAGTCAACGTGCTGACCCTTTAGGTGGAAGATAATCAGATTGTTCTCCTCGTTCTCTGATTTCAGCTTGTCGTAGTCGTTTATAAGCCCTGCGTCGAAGTAGAACAGACGTGTATTGCGAGTGTCAAACTGCGCTTTACTAAGCTCAGGGTTATTAAGGAAGAAACCTCCGCTGAAGTCATAGACGGCTTCTTTAGCTTGTGGCAGGAACTGATTGGTAAGGAACGTCACATGATAGCCTGCTTTTCTGAATAGTTCAGGAAAGAGAGGGTAGTCGCACCATTCGCCTTTGTCTCCAACGGTGTATAGAGAAAAGAGATGCTTGAACACGAAACTTGTAAGGTTCCAAGGCGCAATGACATCGCTGAACGGTATCAGTTCGCCTTTTCTTGCGCGCTTTTCCTGCAATGGTGTGGTCTTTAGCCCATATCCATATAGGCTTGAATGATGACGGTTGTAGCTTTCTCCGATAATCAACACTATGTTCTTGCTGCGGAAAGTGCAGCTGTCTACCTTAACATTGTCTATATTCTTTACAAGCGTCTTGATTTGTTTCGCGGTCAGCTCGTTGGCATATACGCTGAAAACAAGCCTGTATATAGGCTGGTAAAGCACTGCTCTGTTCTTTTCTGTCAGCTCATGTTCCACGTCACCGATATTGTCATATGACATCAGACGAACAAAAGCCGTCTTGTTAGAGAAACATTCCGTAGCGCTGTATATAAACAAAGCCAGTGCAATAACGCCTAAGTATGGCTTGGCTTTGTTCCATATCGTAGCCGTTTTTTCAGCTTTAGGCATCTTTCTCTTTATCCATTCGGCACACTTCTTGCGCTTTTTCCATATTATAGCCCACACGATGTGAACAAGCAAGACAAGCAAAACTCTTCCGAGTCGGCTGAATATTATAGAAAGAGAGAGATATGATTCGAGAAATTCTGATGCTTCGTCGCTATTTGTCTCTCCGACAAGGAGCAGCATTGTAGGCGTTATAGTGGTGTCGAACTTTACAAAACAATAAACGTCTATTATTGCTACGGTATACGCAATGACATAGATTATGCGCTTTGCCCATTTCTTTATCATGCCCGGAAGCAACGCTATCAGCACGCATAATATGGTAATGTCGAAAAACAGTTCAGTAGGAGCCAGCTCGTAAGCATGGTATCCGCGCTTGTTCGGCACGACAGCATATGTGCACACAAGTCCCAGTGTGTACATGAAAACCCAGAAAGCGGCATTGCCGTTAATAGGCTGAAAAACCTTTGTAAATAGCCTTTTCAGTATTGAAAGAAACTTCATTCAGTTTGATCTTTTCTTTTATATATGATGCGGAGATGCCTTAATCAGTAGTAACCCTCTCTTTGACATGCCGCTATATTTTGTGCAAATTTACATCTTTTTATTTTATTTGCAATACCGAGACAATAAAAACATTGATTAATATCTTCTTTGCATAAGTGTAAAGCATAGTTTTCCATGTCGAAAAGCTATGCTTTACGAGTCGTAAACGATAGCTTTGTTTAATCTAACTGGCATACTTGTTTTCTTTGGGATATTATCAGGCTTTTTGTAATGCATATTATAATTTGTTACGGGCAAATAGTTAAATAAATATAAATATTCGCTGTTGGAGCTTTAGCGTGTTTCTTTATAAAATAAAAAGACGTACCTTTGCAGTCCGATTATTACGGGGAAACTCTTAGAACCCCATGAGCGGAGTGTTAATAGCCGTGCTTTTGGCCGAGCACGACGGTTTGTGAATCGCCGTTCAATGAGTTAAAAACGTTTTTTAGTAGTAAATTTTAAAAATTGAAATGAACACTTTAAGTTACAAGACTATTTCCGCTAACAAGGAAACAGCAAAGAAAGAGTGGGTCGTAATCGATGCGACAGACCAGGTTGTAGGTCGTCTCTGCTCTAAAGTTGCTAAAATTATTCGTGGAAAGTACAAACCAAACTTCACACCTCACGTAGACTGTGGTGACAATGTAATCATTATCAACGCATCAAAGGTGGTTTTCTCTGGAAAGAAGGAAACAGACAAGGTTTACACACGCTATACTGGTTATCCAGGTGGACAGCGCTTCAACACTCCTGCTGAACTTCGCAAACGCGAGGACGGTATGGACAAGATCCTGCGTCATGCAGTTAAAGGCATGCTGCCTAAAGGTCGTCTTGGTCGTAGACTTCTCGACAACCTCTATATATTCAACGGCACTGAGCACAATATGCAGGCACAGCAGCCAAAGGCAATAGATATTAACCAGTATAAATAATAAAGATAATGGAAGTAGTTAATGCAATAGGCCGTCGTAAGAGTGCAGTCGCTCGTGTTTATCTTAGCGAAGGCAGCGGCAAGATCATTATAAACAAGAAAGACATTACAGAATATTTCCCTTCTGCTATTCTGCAGTATGTTGTAAAACAGCCACTTCAGCTTCTTGAAGTAGCAGAGAAATATGATATTAAGGCAAACCTTGACGGTGGCGGCTTCACAGGACAGAGCCAGGCTCTGCGTCTTGCTATCGCTCGCGCACTCGTTAAAGTTAACGCTGAGGACAAGAAGAACTTGAAAAGCCACGGATTCCTTACACGCGATGCTCGTGAAGTTGAGCGTAAAAAGCCAGGACGTCCAAAGGCACGTCGTCGCTTCCAGTTCAGCAAGCGTTAATATATTTGGGTTTTGGCTCTATGTTTCTGGTGTTTCCGAAACGGAACTCGCAAACTGAGAACCTTAAAACTCAAATCCTAATGTTTAGTATCTAAACTGATAAGACCCGCAAGCCGGTGATAATCGGAAATGTTGCGGATAGCCTAAAGGAGCTTTTAACGCATCCGGCATACGGTTACCTGTCAGTTGGTTCTAACAAAACTAAAAAAGAAAGTAAACAAAACAATTAAAAAACAAAGAACAATGTCAAGAACAAATTTTGATATGTTATTGCAGGCTGGCTGTCACTTCGGCCACCTCAAGCGTAAATGGAACCCAGCAATGGCTCCTTATATCTTCATGGAGCGTAACGGTATCCATATCATCGACCTTCACAAGACTGTAGCAAAGATTGACGAAGCTGCAGATGCTTTGAAGCAGATTGCCAAGTCAGGAAAGAAAATCCTGTTCGTTTCTACTAAAAAACAAGCTAAGGAAGTAGTTGCTGAAAAGGCTGCTTCTGTTAACATGCCATACGTAATCGAGCGTTGGCCAGGTGGTATGCTTACCAACTTCCCTACAATCCGCAAGGCTGTAAAGAAGATGGCTAACATCGACAAGCTTATGAACGATGGTACATACTCTAACCTCTCAAAGCGTGAAATCCTTCAGATTACACGTCAGCGCGCTAAGCTTGAGAAGAACCTCGGTTCTATTTCTGACCTTACACGCCTTCCGTCAGCACTTTTCGTTGTTGACGTAATGAAAGAGGCTATCGCCGTTAAAGAGGCTAATCGCCTTGGTATTCCAGTATTCGCTATCGTTGATACTAACTCTGATCCTAACAATATCGACTTCATGATTCCTGCTAACGATGACGCAAAGGACAGCGTAGAGGTTATCCTTAACGCTTGCTGCGCTGCTATCGCAGAAGGTCTTGAAGAGCGCAAGGTTGAAAAGGCTGACGAGAAAGCATCTAAAGAGCAGGCAGAAGTAGTTGCTGACGGTGCTCCAAAGCGTACTCGTAAGGCTCGTAAGGATGCAGAACCTAAGGCTGAAGCTCCAGTAGCAGAGGAAACAGTTGCTGAAGAAGAGGCTCCAGCTGAGGCATAATATTATTAATAATCAATAATACTAAAATCAAAATGGCTTACAAACCAAATATGGAAGACATCAAGAAACTGCGTACCATGACTGGTGCAGGTCTCGCTGATGTCAAGAAAGCTCTCACAGAATCTGAGGGAGACTTTGAAAGAGCAATGGAAATTATCCGCGAAAAGGGACAGGCTATTGCTGCTAAACGTTCTGATCGTGAAACATCTAACGGCTGTGTTCTTGTTAAGGCAGCTGAAGGATTTGCTGCAATGATCGCCCTGAAGTGTGAGACAGACTTCGTTGCTAACGGTAAGGATTTCGTTGCTCTTACTCAGGATATCCTTGATGCAGCTGTTGCAGCTAAGGCAAAGAGTCTTGATGAAGTAAAGGCTCTCGCTATCGCTGACGGAACAAACGTTCAGGATGCAGTTGTAGCTCGTTCAGGTATCACTGGCGAAAAGATGGAGCTTGATGGCTATCTCTTTATCGAAGGCGGTAATGTTTCTATCTATGACCACATGGGCAAGCATCTCCTTTGCACAATGGTTCAGACTAACAAGGCTGCTGAAGAGCAGGCTCATGCTATCGCTATGCAGGTTGCAGCTATGAATCCTGTTGCTCTTGATGAAGCTAGCGTTCCTCAGGAAGTTAAGGATACAGAGTTGAAGGTTGCTATTGAGAAGACTAAGGAAGAGCAGGTTAACAAGGCTGTTGAGGCTGCTTTGAAGAAGGCTGGTTTCAATCTTTACATTGCAGAAAACGAAGAGCACATAGCTGAAGGTATTGCTAAAGGCAATATCACAGAGGCTCAGGCTGAAGAAATCCGCAAGATAAAGGTAGAGACAGCTGCTCAGAAGGCTGCTAATCTGCCAGAGCAGATGATTCAGAACATTGCTAAAGGTCGTATGAACAAGTTCTTCAAAGATTCTTGTCTCCTTAATCAGGAGTTCATTCAGGATGGCAAACTTAGCGTATCTGACTATTTGAAGGCTGCTGACAAAGAGCTTACAATAGTTGATTTCAAGCGCTTTACTCTTCGTGCTGAATAATTTAGGAAACAATAAATTTCGTAATCTATAATGGAAATGTGTCTGTCTTCTTTGGCAGGCACATTTTTTAATTTGTATATATACCCTATATAATAAGGTATAATGTAAAGGATATATGTTTCCTTGATATATTCTACATGTATGAATATAGTAAGATGTTTATATAAATTGTAAGAGGTGTGACTGGCTATTGCCAATCACACCTCTTACTATTGTCTTTCTTTATTCCGTTACAGAATAATGCTTATAGTGAAGAATCGCTTAATGGTGCAGCTTGTTTGTATGTTCTTGCTCCAAGTTCTTTGTCAAGCATATATATGCCGTAACCGTTGTCTTTTATCATTTTGATGTTGTCGATAATGGTCTTTGCGCTTTCTTCTTCCTCAACTTGCTCGTCAATAAACCACTTTAACATACTTTGTGTAGCAAAGTCATTGTTCTCATGTGTAAGAGCATACAGGTTGTTAATCATATCTGTAACTTTCTGCTCATGTTTGAGAGTGCTTTCAAAAACATTAAGTATGCCACTCCATTCTGTCGGAACAGCATCAATGGGCTTTAGTTCTACACGACCACCACGTGAGTGAACATAGTTGAAAAGAATCTTTGCATGATCCTGTTCCTCGCTGAACTGTACTTCAAACCATGAAGCCATTCCTGGCTGTCCGATAAAATGGCAGTATGATGCCATAGATAGATAAAGGTAAGCTGACCACATCTCAGCATTTATCTGCTCATTTAGAGCTTTTTCAATTTCCTTGTTTAACATAATCCTTGGTAAATTTTTAATTTGTTATTTGCAATAATGCAGTTACAAATATATGTAATTATCGGCAGAAGGCAATAGATTTGCAAAATAATTATTGTTTATTAGCTAATAAGTCATTATTGTTGTGTTTATTTATACAATAGAAAAGGCACCCTTCTTTCCTCACGGAGAAAAGG
>JAUNIZ010000064.1 GCA_030523165.1 Prevotellaceae bacterium | reverse complement strand
GAACCATTGTCATTGCAATTAAAGAGCCAATCATTGATTTTTGATTTAAAATGTTTGATTTTCTTCATTTTTGCTTTTTTAATTAGTTATTTGTTGTGTTTTACCTTTAATTTTATTACCTTTGTAATCACTTAAACTGCGTTTTGGCAAGTCGGAGACATGTCTCTGATGCGCTGGAATTACACTTCTTTGTATAATATAACTGAATCTACGATTAAAGTAATAGGGCTGCGGATAGTCAGATGATTATTCCGTTTCTTTATTCTCCGTAACAGGAGCGAACCTTAAATAATACATGATACGATGATGAAGAGAATCATTTTTGCTTTATCCATTATGTGCTGTAGCGTGCTATCTTCTATGGCAGGAGATATTTATGTGTCTTCCGTAAAGGGCAACGATAATGGTTCAGGCACAGCAGATGCACCTTTGAAGACGCTGGAGAATGCGTTGAAGATGGCAAGAGAATGGCGTAGGCTAAACAAACCAGAGGCTAACGGCGGTATAAATATAATGATGCGTGAAGGCACTTACCGGTTAGGCAAGCCGTTGTTTGTGCGCCCTGAGGACAGCGGAACGGCAGCATCGCCCACGATAATACGTGGCGTTGAAGGCGAAAAGGTAACTATTAGCGGAGGAATAGAGGTGAAAAACTGGCAGAAAGGCTGTTCTGATAACCGTATTCCAGAAAATCTAAGAGGCAAGATATGGGTAGCTGATGCCCCGATGACAGGCAACAGAATGGTAGAAATACGCCAGTTGTGGGTAAACGGAGGCAAGGCACGACGTGCAACCCAGTTTGTTGAAGGCAAGATGCAGCGCATGAAGGCTTTCAATACAGACGATGAAAGCATAACAATACCGACTCCTGCAATTGACTTGACTAATGCAAACCGCTTGGAAATGCTGGTTATGCAACGTTGGGCAATAGCTATACTGAGAGTCAGAGAGATGAAAAATATTGGAAACGGCATGACTAAGGTAACGTTTCACCAGCCAGAAAGCCAGCTGGAATTTGCACATCCTTGGCCCCAGCCTGTCATTGACGGAGAGTATGGCAGCTCTGGCTTCACGCTAATGAACGCTTTGGAACTGATAGACGAGCCTGGAGAGTGGTATCAAGACTATCCTTCGGGGAAGATATACTATTATCCGAAAGACGTAGTAGACATGAATAGCGCAGACGTAACGGCTCCTGTGCTTGAGACGCTTGTGCAGATAGAAGGAACAAGAGAACGACAAGTTAGTCATATCAAGTTTGATAACATAGGCTTTGAGCACTCTGCATGGCTTCGACCGTCGTATGAAGGGCACGTTACCCTGCAAGGAGGCTTCCGCATGATAGACGCTTACAAGCTGAAAGAACCTGGTTTACCACACAAGGCAGCATTGGAAAACCAGGCTTGGATAGCCCGACCAGAAGCCGCTTTGACGGCACGTTTCGCTAATAACATAATGTTTGACGACTGCCGTTTCACTCATATAGGGGCAACGGCATTGGATTTCGTGTATGCGGTAAATAGTTCCGAGATAAACGGATGTTCATTTACCGACATAGGAGGCACGGCGATAATGGCAGGAGGCTTTGGCGAAGGAGGTTTTGAAACCCATATACCATATACCCCGACGATAGAAACCGACATCTGTTCAGACATAAAGATTAGCCGTTGTCGCATCGATGACGCAACCAATGAAGACTGGGGATGCGCTGCAATAAGCGCTGGCTATGTAAAGAACACCGACATAGTACAAAACGAAGTGTCGAACGTCAATTATTCAGGAATATGTGTAGGCTGGGGCTGGACTGCCAATGAAAGCGGCATGCGCAACAACCGTATTGTCGGAAACAACGTTCACGACTATGCAAAGCAGCTTTACGATGCAGGTGGAATATACACTTTGTCCAATCAGCCGGGCTCGGTGATTAGCGGAAATACCGTTACATTGCCAACGAAAGCTCCTTATGCCACTAACGAAAGAGCCTTCTGCGTGTACTTCGATGAAGCTACAGACGGCTATACCGTTGAAGGAAACACGTTTGAAAAGGAGAGTTATGGCTATAACCAGCCAGGGAAAAGCCTGATAATAGGAAAGAACAAATATCTGAAATAGTGAGTCGGAAGAGCTTAAAACATACTTCTTTGATTCATTGGAATACATATAAAAAGAAAAAACATGAAACCTACTAATTACTATCTATTTGACTTCATGGACTTTGACGCAGATCTTCAGCGCGACGAGTCATTGTGGAAAGCATATAAACCGACAAGGGTGATTGCCGTTGACGGCGATATTCATATAGGTGTACCGTTCCAGAAGCAGGTGCTTGACAACGATATGGCTGCAGATACGTCTGTGCCAAGAGAAGAGTACACACTCATAATACGTCAGTATGAACCGGGTATATTGCGCCTTTTTATCGGTTTCGGAGAGAAGCAGATAACAGACGAATCAGAGATACTGCAGTTTAGTGAGCGCATAAAGAAGATGCCGCTATCTGTAAATTATGAGAATGGCGAATATACAATAACTGATGAATGCGGCATAAAGAGGGCTGTAGTCAATGTGAAGGCACCAGAACTTGACCGATGGAGCGACCTTCAGCCAGACCCGCAGGATACGTTGGACATAAGACTTTATCCAGACGGAAAGCGTGAAATAAGGCTTGCCGCATACGATCATTTCTCTCCTCCACGCTACGATGCGTTCCCGTTGGGCTTCTGTAAGCTTGACGGACATAAGGAACGCGCCACGATGTCGTTTGAATGTAAGCTCGACGAGTGTTTTGCAGGCACTGGAGAACGCTTCGCAAAGATGGATTTGAGCGGTCAGACGTTCTTCTTGAAGAACCAAGACGGGCAAGGTGTCAACAACCGTCGAACATATAAGAACATACCGTTCTATCTGTCAAGCCGTATGTATGGAGTGTTCTATCACACTTGCGCCCATAGCAAGCTCTCGCTTGCAGGCTTTTCTTCCCGTTCGGTAGAGTTCTTGAGCGACGAGGCAATGCTTGATGTCTTTGTCATTGGCGGTGACACTGTAGAAGAGATAATACGTGGCTATCGTGACCTTACCGGCTATCCGTCAATGCCTCCATTGTGGAGTTTCGGCGTGTGGATGAGCCGAATGACATATTTCAGTGCTGATGAAGTGAACGGAATATGCGACCGTCTGCGCAAGGAACATTATCCTTGCGACGTGATACACCTTGACACTGGCTGGTTCAAAACCGACTGGCTTTGTGAATGGAAGTTCAACGAAGAACGCTTTCCAGACCCTAAAGGCTTTATCCAAGACCTTAAGAAGAAGGGCTTCCGCGTATCTTTATGGCAGCTGCCATACGTTGCCGAGGATGCGGAACAGATAGACGAGGCTCGTGAAAACGAATATATAGGCAAGCTTACCAAGAAGCAAGAGTCAGAAGGCTCTAACTTCTCTGCCCTTGACTATGCAGGAACGATAGACTTCACATATCCTAAGGCAACCGAGTGGTACAAGTCTTTGTTGAAGCGTCTGTTGGATATGGGCATTACATGTATAAAGACCGACTTCGGCGAAAACATACACATGGATGCCGTTTACAAGGGAATGAAGCCAGAACTCCTTAATAACCTTTATGCGCTCTTGTACCAGAAAGCCGCATACGAGATAACCAAGGATGTTACGGGCGACGGTATAGTATGGGCAAGAGCGGCATGGGCAGGCTGCCAAAGATACCCTTTGCATTGGGGAGGTGATTCTTGCAGCTCATGGGAAGGCCTTGCCGGTTCGCTGCGAGGAGGCTTGCATTTCGGCTTGTCTGGCTTTGCCTTCTGGAGCCATGATGTGCCTGGCTTCCATACATTGCCTAACTTCATGAACTCAATAGTTGCAGATGATGTATATGTACGTTGGACCCAGTTCGGAGTATTCTCGTCGCACATACGTTATCATGGTACAAACAAGCGTGAGCCGTGGTTCTATCCTAACATATCAGACATAGTGAAGCGTTGGTGGAACCTGCGTTACAAGCTTATTCCTTATATTCTCCGCGAGAGCGAAAAAGCCACGAAGAGCGGTTCGACAATCGTTCAGGCATTGGTGTTCCATCATCCTGAAGACAAGGTATGCTGGCATATCGACGACGAATATTACTTCGGCGACGACATGCTTGTGGCTCCTGTCATGAACAGCGAGGGCATAAGAACTATCTATCTGCCTGAAGGCTCATGGGTAAACCTCTTTACAGGCGAAGCCGTAGAAGGCAACCGTTGGCTTAAAGACGTGGAAGTTCCGTTGGAACTGATGCCTGTTTATGTAAGGAAAGGCGCTGAAATACCAGTATATCCTGAGTTGGTAGACTGCACAGACGATATGGATATGAGCAAGGTGAAGACGATTGTCATAGACGATAGCTTTAAGGGAATTGAACTATAAACATTAAATGGCGGTCATTGAAGAAAGGAATAAAAACGACAAGACCATAATTTCGTAACTTATATAATAATATGTGGAAAAGCAATCTCGAAGAGACTAAACAAAGATATATAAACTGGTGGAACCATAAAGGTATAATCGTCAATATGTGGGAACACTTCCAGAATGGAGTAAAGCCACATGCCGACATACCTGAACCTAAGGCACCTAAAGACTTGAACCAGAAGTGGTTTGACCCGGAATGGAGGGCTGAATACCTTGACTGGTATGTTGCGCATAGCTCACTGAAGGCAGATATGCTGCCTGTAGCCAATACCCAGCTTGGTCCAGGCTCTCTGGCAGCTATACTCGGAGGTGTGTTCGAGGGCGGTGAAGACACTATATGGATACACCCTGACCCTAACTATAGCGACGAGCTGAAGTTCAATCCGGAGCATCCAAACTATCTTCTGCACAAGGAACTGCTGAAGGCGTGCAAGAAGAAAGCCAACGGAAACTACTTCGTAGGTATGCCCGACCTTATGGAAGGCATGGATGTGCTTGCCGCATTGAAAGGTACTGACAAGGTGCTTATGGATACCGTTACCCAGCCGGAGGTGCTTGAGCGCCAGATGCAGCAGATCAACGATATCTACTTCAAGGTGTTTGACGAGCTCTACGATATAATACGTGAGGGCGACGAAATGGCTTTCTGCTATTTCTCTTCATGGGCACCGGGCAAGATGTCGAAGCTTCAGAGCGATATATCCACAATGATAAGCGTAGAAGACTATCGTCGCTTCGTGCAGCCGTTTATACGTGAGCAGTGCCAGAAGATAGACTATACCCTGTATCATCTTGACGGAGTGGGCGCCATGCATCATCTTCCTGCCTTGCTGGAGATAGAAGAACTCAACGCGATACAGTGGACACCGGGTGTAGGCGAGCCCCAGGGCGGTTCTCCGAAGTGGTATGACCTCTACAAGAAGATACTCGCTGGAGGAAAGAGCATTATGGCTTGTTGGGTTACTCTCGACGAGCTTCGCCCTTTGCTTGACAATATCGGAGGCAACGGAGTTCACTTGGAGATGGATTTCCATAACGAAGACGAGGTGGAAAAGGCTCTGCGCATTGTAGAGGAATATCAGGAAGACGAGGCGAAGAAGGAAGACAACGATGACGAGACAATAAGGATAAGCTCGAATAAAGACGATGCCGACCGTGAGGTGGAGGCTATTATCAATAAGGTAGAGGCAGCGTTCAAGGAAAGATACGCTGACGGTTCGCAAGACGCAAAGCCTACGCCAATGCAGTCGCCAATCAAAGACATAGCGAAAGAAAGAATCATTGTTCTCGACGGCGCTATGGGAACGATGATACAAAGCTACAAGCTTGGCGAAGACGACTTCCGTGGCAAGCGTTTCTCTACACATCCTGTAAGCGTGAAAGGCTGCAATGACTTGCTCTGCCTAACGCGTCCTGACGTTATAGAAGACATACACCGCAGGTATCTGGAGGCAGGCGTAGACCTTATAGAAACGAATACTTTCAACGCGCAGCGCATATCAATGGCTGACTATCGCCTTGACTCTATATGCCGCGAGATAAACCTTGAGGCATGCAAGATTGCGCGCAAGGCAGCAGACGAATATACGAGGAAGACCCCTGACAAGCCACGCTTTGTGGTGGGTTCCGTAGGCCCTACAAACAAGACATGCTCCATAGCCTCTGACACCACGCAGCCCGGCTGGCAGCCGTTCAACTATTCTACGCTGACAGATGCCTATACAGAGCAGATAGAAGCGTTGGTTGACGGCGGTGTAGACGCTGTGCTGATAGAGACAATCTTCGACACGCTCAACGCGAAGGCAGCAATAGAGTCGGCGCGTGGCGTATTCCGCAAGAAGGGCAAACAGCTGCCTATCATGCTCAGCTTCACCGTTTCAGGCTCGAAGGGCTACAATATGCTTGGGCAGTCGGTAGAGGAATTCATAGCCGAGAACGGCGGCGACGATATATTGTCGGTAGGTGTCAATTGCTGCTCCGACATCAATGAGGTTCTGCCTTTGCTGGGCAGACTTGGCAAGAAGACCAATTATCTTATATCCGCATATCCTAATGCCGGTTATCCTGACAAAGACGGGCATTACGCTCTGACACCGGAGATGATGCAGAAGACAATGTGGCAGATAGTAGAGCGCCACCAGCTTAACATAATGGGCGGCTGCTGCGGCACTACAGACGGGCATATCCGCAAGATGGCGGAACTTGTAGAGCCTATAAAGGGTTTATTCCTTTCTCCTCATTCTACCGACCATAGCGTTGACGAAGGCTCTGTTGCAGAGGTAACGGCAGCTGAAGAAGCCGTTTCTGAAAGCGCAAAAGAGCCGAAGAAAGCGTATGTCATACCGAACGATGCGCTTGAGAAGCCTAAAGAAGAGCCTAAGGAACCGGCTTTCTCTGTAGACCTTATCTATGAGGCTATACTCGCAGGCAAGAGCGACGATGCCAAAGACGCTACCCAGAAGGCGATAGACCAAGGCGTTGCGCCACAAGACATTATCAACGGCCAGATGATACGTGCTATGGGTGAAGTAGGCCGCCGCTTCCAAGACGGCAAGGCTTTCGTGCCACAGCTGCTTATGGCAGGCCGTGCCATGAAGGCTGCCCTGGAGCTGCTTAAGCCTATGCTTGCAGGCAGCGCGTCGACGACCATTGGCAGGGTAGTGATAGGAACCGTAAAGGGCGACCTCCACGATATTGGCAAGAACCTTGTGGCTTCCATGCTTGAAGGCTGCGGCTTCGAGGTGATAAACATCGGCATTGACGTTTCGTGCGACAAGTTCGTTGAGGCTGTAAAGGAGAACAACGCTGACATTCTCTGCATGTCGGCACTTCTGACAACCACCATGACCTACATGAAAGACGTTATCGACGCTCTTGAAGAAGCAGGCATACGCGACAAGGTGAAGGTAATGGTAGGCGGTGCGCCTGTTACCCAGGGCTTCGCAAACGAGATAGGCGCTGACGGATATAGCGACAACGCCAACTCGGCTGTAGGCGTGGCAAAGGAACTGCTCGGCAAGAGCTGATACGGAGAAATAACAGAATAAAGATAAAACTTAATAACATGTAACCATGAATGTACAATCATTAGCAACCCTTGACTGGGTGATTCTTGTATCCTATTTTGTAATCCTGCTTGCCATAGGCATGTGGGCAAGTACGAAGCGCAAGAAGGGCAGCAGTCTGTTTCTTGCGGAACACTCTCTACGGTGGCACCACATCGGTTTCTCCATGTGGGGCACCAATGTAGGCCCTTCAATGCTTATAGCGTCGGCAAGTGCCGGCTTCACTACGGGTATCGTGTCGGGCAATTACGCATGGTATGCCTTCGTGTTCATAGCCTTGCTTGCGTTTGTGTTCGCTCCGCGATATTTAGGCAGCAAGGTCTCCACGCTGCCTGAGTTCATGGGACTGCGTTTCGGCCAGTCCACACGCAACATGCTGGCGTGGTACACTATCGTAACGATTCTCATATCATGGCTTGCGCTGACGCTCTTCGCAGGCGGTATTATCATCCGTCAGGTGTTCGGCATTCCTATGTGGATGTCTGCCTTTATTCTTCTCGCCATATCAGCCTTCTTCACGATGCTTGGCGGACTGAAGGCTGTGGCATATACCAATGTCTATCAGATGGTGCTGCTTATCGCCGTGTCGGCTACGTTGACGTGGTTCGGCATCTACCGTCTCGGCGGCGATTCCTTCTTTGGCGGAGTGTCGGTATTGGCAAATCCTGATGTCATACCGTCAAAATACTGGGACTTGTTCCAGCCTATCAGCGACCCCGATTTCCCTTGGCTGCCTATACTTCTTGGCTATCCTATTTCGGGCTTGTGGTTCTGGTGTACAGACCAGTCTATGGTGCAGCCTGTATTGGCGGCTAAGAATCTCAGCGAAGGACAGAAGGGTGCCAACTTCACTGGCTGGCTTAAGATACTCGACGTGGCTATCTACATCATTCCGGGTATCGTTTGTTTCGCCTTGATGCGCACGGGCTTCTTCGGAAACGTTACGATAGAGGCAGACAACGCGTATATGACATTGGTGTCGAGCCTCTTCCCTATAGGCATGGTGGGGCTTGTCCTGGCTGTCCTTACCGCATCTCTTATCAGCACTATCGGTTCGGCTCTGAACGCATTGAGCACGGTGTTCACAATGGATATCTACGTGAAGAACATCCGTCCGCAGGCAAAGCAAGACGAGATAACACGCACCGGCCATGTCGTTACGGTGATAGGCGCTCTGGTGTCTATCATCATTACCGTAGCGGTAGACAACATAAAGGGCATGAATCTATTCAACGTGTTCCAGTCGGTGCTTAGCTTCATTGCCCCTCCGATGGCGGCTGTGTTCGTTATGGGCGTGTTCTGGAAGCGCTGCACAACGCTTGCCGCAAACGTTACGCTAACCTTCGGAACTATATTCAGCATAGGTTCAGGCATTCTGTATCTGTGGATCATTCCTGGCGCAACCGAGGCTATCCACTTCATGATGCTGTCGTTCTACATCTTCGTGGTGCTCATCATCAGCATGGTTATAGTAAGTCTCTACGACAAGAAAGCCACTGTCAACTCTGAAATAGTGAAGCTTAGCGAGAAGCCTAAGCGCAGCGTCATCATCAGCTGGGTTGCCCTTGCGGCGGTAATGATAGCGCTTTATATATTCTTTAATTAAATTTTTCGGGAGTTAAAGTAGTTAAGGGAGTTAGAGCCTTCGGCTCTAGGAGTTAAAAGACAATAGTCTTGTGGGTGTATACCCATCCAGAATTTAATTGAGATTTGAGATTTGAGACGGTTTTTCGTCAACCAAAATCAGGAAATGTCTGTTTTTGCTTAGAATACTCAAGCGTCAAAGCTATTGTCCTTTTTTCGCTAGCGCTCAAGGAACTTCTCCTTTAACTTCCTCCTAACTCCTTTAACTCCCAAGAATCTTAACTTATTTTCTTTTTCTTTTGTAGCATTGTTTGAAGTCGCACAGTCCGCAGGTATATTCAAGTTTGCGGACATTCTTGCCGAGTCCTATCACTCCGCTTACCGACTTGATAGGAATCATGAGGCTGCTGTCGGTGAGCTTCACGCCGCAAGGCGCAGGGGTGGGGAAGAGAGAGAAGAGTTTCTGCTGCTGTGATACGTGCCAGCCGCAGTAGCCCGGACTGAAACGGTTGGTGTGTTTCCAGCCGTTGTCGGCGATATATGCCTGCAGTTCCTCTTCCATGCAGTCGGCGGTCTTCTCGGCTATCACGCTGCCCATAGAGTCGGCTACGAACACCTTCACCATGTCGCCTTCTGTCATCAGACGCTGCTGGAAGGCCTCGAACATCACTCCGGCTGTGGCTACAAAGAAAGCGAAAGCGTCGGAGCCGCGCAGCTGTCGGGCGATTATTCTGCCTATCGTGAACTCCTTGCCGCATGATGTGAGCGTGTTGCGCTCAAGGTCAAGCGTGCCTGGGGCTATGAAGAAGCAGAAGCGAGGGCGCAGGAACGGCTTCACGTCCGCTGTCATACCGTCTATCTCTGACAATACGGAAGCGTCAGGGACGGCATCGCCATAGCCCATTTGTTCGTATAGTTCAGACGGGCTGATGCATAGGTCGTTGTATGTTATTGCGCGTTCGAGCATGTTTTTAATTTATAATTATGAATTAATAAGCGTCCAGAATTTAATTGAGATTTGAGATTTGAGACGGTTTTTTAATTCTTAATTATGAACCAACGGTCATCGTGCGAAGCGGAAGATAATTATACCTTATCATTGTATTCCTTTACCGCCTCGAAGAACGCGTCGATATTGGCGAACGGAGTGTGTGGAGGAGTGTCGCAGCCGCTGGAGACTACGAAGTTAGGGTATGCAGCCATTCGCTTCATGAGGTTTGCGGTAAGTTCTTTCATCTCTTCGGGCGTAGCGTCCTTGAACATCGACACAGGGTCGAGGTTGCCCATTGCGAGCGCATTTGCCGGTATGTCCTGAATCACCTCTGCCATGTCGCACTTGTTGCCGAAGTGGTATGCCGCCGCGTCGGTGGCTGCCATAGCTTTCGTGCAGTGGCCTGTGTTGCCGCAGTTGTGGAGCACTACGGTGAAGTAGTCGTCCTGTACGGCGTCCACTATGCGCTTTACGAAGATTGACGAGAAGCGCATGCAGTCGTCGTTAGACAGCAGTCCTGCCGCAGGCTCTGCCATTACCACGCCGTTTACGCCCGTCTCCTTCAGCGCGAGGCAGTATTTCAGTATGAAGTCGGTACACTTGTTAAGAAGAATATCGGCTGAATCGGGGTCTTGGAGTATGAGCACCATAATCTCCGACATGTCGTAGAGCCTGCCTGCAAGCGAGAAGGGGCCTATGCATCCTCCGAGCACAGGGCGGTCTTTTATAGTGCGTGCTGCCAGCAGATTGGCTTTGATGTATGCCGGCACTCGCGCTGTGTTTAGCGACGGCACCTTCAGGCGGC
Source organism: Prevotellaceae bacterium (assembly GCA_030523165.1). GTDB lineage: Bacteria > Bacteroidota > Bacteroidia > Bacteroidales > Bacteroidaceae > Prevotella. The sequence continues at coordinate 5,324 of JAUNIZ010000064.1, read as the reverse complement.
GTATGTCCTCGGCTCCGTTGAGCATGTGGCCTATTACAGCTGGCACAGCGTCAGGCTCGAACCTGATGTCAGCGCCGAAGGCTTCCGCCTCTACCGTAAGGTCCATTATCACCGTAGCGGCAGCTGTGGGGTAGTGTTCGGCAAGCGCCTTTATAGCCTCGGCGTGCACGTTGCCGTCGCTCACGGCGTCCTGCACGTGCCTGTCAATCATCTCTATGCCCGGGTGCGTCATGATAGGCACAGCCGCCATGTGCTTGTCGGCTATTATGCCCTGCATCCATTCTGTCATGTTTATCTTCATTGTCGTAGTCTTTATAGTAAGGTTAATTATGACTTGATGCGCATCAGCAGCGTATCAGGATGCAAAGATAACGATAATAATTCACAATGAATTATGAATTATGAATTAAATCCTGTTTTTCCTGTATTCCTTTGGCGACATGCCTGCATGTCTTCTGAAATACTTGGCGAAGAACGAGGCGTTCTGGAAGTGCAGTTCTATGCTTATCTGCTGTATGCTGAGGTCGGTAGACTTTAGCATATACTTTGCCCTTACCATTACATATTCGTCAATCCAGTCGTTCGGCGACTTGCCTGTAGTTTCCTTTATCAGCTTCGACATGTACTTTGTGGTTATGCACAGGCGGTCGGCATAGAACGAAAGCATGCGCTCCTGCATGTGGTGCTTCTTCACCAGTTCTATGAAGCGTTCAACTACAAGTTCCTTGTGCGACAGCTTTCTGCTGATGTCAGGATAGAGACATGACCTTATGCCATAGTAGTACGCAATCATCATGTGGCGTATGATGTTTATGCGGTCAGGGTTCTCTTCTATTGACATTATTCGCTTAAGCATGATGATGTGGTCTGTCATACTTCTGAACATCGGCTCATTTAGCCTTTTGCATGGAGTCTTGTAAATCGACATGGCTATGTGCAGCCTTTCGTTTACGTCAGCCAGTATGTTTTCAAACAGTTGTCTCGTGTTTATAAGCACCCTGCACCTCATGTCGTCGCTCACGCTGTTGAACTTCACTATGTAGTCGTCAAGCAGTATGACAATGTACTGAGAACGAGCCACAACCCGTTCCATGTTTACCAGCATGTCTATCGTGCCGCTTTCACACAGAATGATTGTATCGCCTGAAACAACGTGCGAGCGTTCCGTATCGCAGATAGTCGGATATTCGTATATCGCAATCTCATCGTCAATAGCCGCCCGTTCGTTGTTTTCAAGCCATTCAGGGAAAATTATATGTTCACGTATCTGTTCCATACCGATTGTTTTGAAAGCAAAGTTATCACTTTTTCACAATACTGCAAAGGTTAAGCGAACAATGTATCACATAAGTCTCCCTTTTTGCTATTTGCCGTTTTTTTTACTATGAAATTAATTAACGACGTATTGCAAACTATGAATTATGAATCCAACGGTCATCGCGCAAACGAAAGATAACTGCCGAAAGATACTCACGTCCCTAAAAGGGGCGAATCTCTGTAACCGATGGTGAGCGAAGCGTGACCTTCGGATATTATGCTGATGTCTCCACTTCGTCCCCGAAGGGTGGCGAACTTCCTTTCCGTCTGGTCGTAGACCTGCGGGATATATCTCTATCTCCGCAGGTTATCGCCTGCGGTTATATATCGTTCCGATAGTTGGCCTCCTTTGGAGACCTGAGTTATTAACATACATATCATTTATATCCGCAAGCCACGCTTCGCTCGCATGGCGGTTAGAGAAAGTTCGCCACCTTCGGTGACGGTAGGGTATCCAGAATTTAATTGAGATTTGAGATTTGTGACGTTTTTTTAATTTATAATTCATAATTAAGAATTATCTTCCGCTTCGCACGATGACCTTCGGTTCATAATTGGGCAGACGCCTTCAACGTTGGTTACTCATCCTGCGTGTCGTGCGCAGCCAATTATGAATTCTTCATTATAAATTAGGAATTATACACCGTTTTCTTGTATCTGTCCTTCTCTATTACCATTATGTATCCGCGTGATTTCCAGATAGACAGCATGTGTCTGGTGCCGCTGGCTTTCATGCCGTTCTGCTGTCGTGCCTTGGCGGCATCGTCTTTGGTGAACACGTCGGGCAGCACTTCCAGGAGGTTGCGCCTTCCGCGGTGAGTGCTTGAGGTGGTTTCCTGCTCTGCCTTCATTATGGCATCGCCGAAGAACTCCATTTTGCACCACAGGTCGTAGTGAAGGCTCCAGCGGATGAACTCGTCGAACGTAGGGTCCCACTTCTGTCCGTTTGCCACGTAGAGCACGCAAGCCTTCAGCCATGCTATCACGAGGGCGCGGTAGGAGAGATTCTCGTAGACTCTGTTCATTGACTGTCGGGCATAGTCGGCGCATTCCTCTTTCAGCTTTCTCGCCAGCTGCGACGCCTCGTTGCAGATTATGCGCCCGGTGGTCTTGTTAAGGTTGTCGATATAGGGCTTCAGCTGCTCGTCGAACTTCTTGTCGTATTCCAGATACACTGGCATGTCGGCTCCTATTTCCTGTTCGGGTATGGTGCAGAAGTTAAGGCGGCTGATAGGTCCGTTTGTCAGCACCTTCTTGAAGTAGTCCTTGCCCTTGGTTATGGTGGTCGAAGCGTTCCAGTTGAAGCGCACCTGCACCTTCTCCGTTATCGACTGGGTGCCCACGCGTGTCTGTCCGTATTCGTTCTCAGGGTCGAAGGCGAGGCACATTATCTGGAACTGGTGGTTGCTCTTGCCGTTGCCTTTCAGCGAGTCAAACTGCTCTATCTCGTTCATCTTCGTGTAGAGGAAGTGGCCGTCTGCCTCGGCTGTGCGCATCACGAAGGCGGGGTTTGTCATGTCGGCGTCGATGCACTGAATAATCAGTCCGTCGGGTCGCTGCCGCTTGTCCTTGTTGGAGCCTTTCGAGTTTACCTCGTTCTTCCATTCACGCTCTCGTCTGAGGTTCTCCGCGTCGCGCTTCTTTATGTCGGCAAGTATGTGCTTGATAGGCTTCGATATGCAGTTCTTGCCTGCGCCCGTTCCAGCCATCAGCACGTTCATGAGAGTGGCTTCGTGCTCCACGTTGTCTATGTAGCGGAACCTTGTCTTGTAGAGATGCACTGCGAGTGGGGGAAAAACCGCATGGGCTACTGCTGGCTTGTATATGGCTGGTGTCTTGCTCACAAGAAGCTTTATCAGCGGCGGCAGTTCCTTGGGCATTTCGGGTGGCGAGGTGCTTGCCTCCTCCTCGTCGCATTCGTCGTCATCGTCATCTGCTTCTTCGTCAATGATTCCTACTTTCTCAAGCGTCTTCTTCATCACCTTCGATATGCCGTAGAGCTTTGAGCCGCATGAGTCCTTCACTATCTTCTGCAGTTCCTCTTCGGGCAGTCCGTAGCGTGGCATTATCTCCATCAGCAGGGCTTCGCTGTTGTCGGTTATCGCCCTCAGGTGTGCAGCCAGTTTGAGCAGTTTGCTGTGTCGCTCTCCCTCTACAGGCTCTCCGCCGTTGGTCTTGAAGTAAGCCCTGATTATGTCGGCATAGCGAACACCCTTGAACGTGCGTTCCGAGTCGTAGCCCGTCTTTGTCGCTTCTTGTTTGGCTGCTTCTTCGCTGGTCTCTGTAGCAGATGTTTCTGCCTTGCCGTTGTCTGTAGCGCTTTCCTTTGCGTTGTCGGGGTTTTGCGTGAGGGTTTCAGCCGTTGCCGTAGCGATTATGGTTTCGTGCGTCTTGAAGAGGTTTTCCTCGTCTATGTAGATTATGTAGGAGCGGGGAACGGCAAACGAACTTCGGGCAAGGTCTTTCACGCACTGGTCATACTGGTCGTCGCCAAGCTGCTCTGACATCCACTTCTGCGCATTCACTATGTCCATGCCCTGCGGAATAATGAAGAACAGGCGGAGACCTTCGGTAGAGGGCGTTACGTGGGCGAGAACCACTCCTAGCCGCTTCTCCTTGCCTTTCACCTTCTCGTCGTAGTAGCCGCGAGGGTCGCTGATATGGTCAACGTCATACATTGACAGTCCGCTGGGCACCGCATTGCCGTTGCATCGTCTTCCGTTTTTGAACATTGCGTGGGGAGTGAACGCTGGCAACCGCCGTTTCTTGCTGTTCTTTAACGTGTCATAGTCCTCGCGCGACATTTCTCCACGTCTGCGTTTTTCGAGCGCGTCTTCAAGCTCTGCGCATACTCTTGCCACATAGGGGTCGTCTATAGCGCTGTAGAAAATTTCGGGGGTGCAGTTTCTGACGTTTCCCCCGTTTATGTTTTTTATATATCCGAACATTGTTATTGTTTTTTTTAATGGTTTTTGTAATCTGAGGGTAACGCTACGCTCACCCTCAGTTAGTGAAGTTTGCCCCTTTCAGGGACGTATATGTCGTGCCTTTGGCTTGTAGAGCTTGTATGCCGACGCTACGTTGTGTATCCGTCTGTAGACCTTTCCGCCTAATCGTCTTGTCCTTGTAGACTGGTGTCTTTCCGGCATGCTGGTTTCCGTCATCGGCATCCTCCTGTCCTTTCTCTCAAACGTGCGGTGATGAACTCAATGCCTATTTCGGCTTCCTCGCGTATTATTTCCACAGGGTTCACGTATGCCTCGTCGAGCCTTATTCTGAGCGTGAGGTTCACGTTGTCCTCGTTCTCGCTTGCCCTGCCGTGGCTCAGCCGCTTGTAGTTGTACTTGCTCTTCGGTCGCGGCTGGTTTACGGTGAAGCTCACCTCCGTAGGGCTTATGTAGCCAATCTTGCCGTTTATTGTACCGTTGATGCCTTTAGCCATCAGTTTCTCGAACACCTTGTCTGAAATGTTTATTGTTGCCTTCATGTTAATTGCTGTTTTTTTTAGTGGTTTAACTTCATTATGTCTGTAACTGTTACTTCCTGGTAGTATTTGTCCTTGTATTCCTTTGCGGTGAACCGCAGCGTTGCCGCCACCATGTCGCCCTTGTAGAACTGCAGCTGTGCGTTGTTGCCCAGAAGCGTTGCAGCCAGTTCGTCAGCCCAGTTGTCGCCCATTTCCTTCAGCACAATGTTGCGCTTGTTGAGCAGTCCTTCGTCTGCGTTCCTTCTCTGTACGGTCTCCATTTCTCCGCAACTTACCACCCGATATATTTTTGTCGTAGCCATATTGTTTTTTAGATTATGAATTATAAATTATAAATTATGAATTGGCATTGCGTCTTGCTTCCTCAGTCTGCGCGCATCAATTAACCTTGTCTGCATAAACGGCTTTGCCCCAAAGACCTCCGTTTGGAAATCTCTGGGGCAAAGATACGGCGAATATCACTCTAAAAAAAGCAATGCCAAACTTTGGTAGTGAATTTGGTAGTTTGGTAGTAGATTTG
>JAUNIZ010000063.1 GCA_030523165.1 Prevotellaceae bacterium | reverse complement strand
GCACGAAAAGCACGTAAATGCACATTGACAAAAACGAATGTATTATCTTTGTAATCGAAAAGCTGCAAGACATGCAAAAATATGATGTCTTTGGGATATACTGATAGTCAACGTGTTATAAGAAAAAGGCATAGAATGGCATCAAATAGCATCATAAAGCATAGATGGCAATTTAAGATGTTGTAACTTTGCATAATGAAAGCTGCACCTCGGCATAATGCCCAAGCAAGCTTGGCAGTTCTGGTCTCGGTTTGCATTTCCTTTGCAGAAGAAAAGCTGCACCACATACGAAACGTAACGGGTCAATCAGAGTCATTTCAAGAAATAGCGCGCAACTTGAAAACTCCAGACTAACCACAGAACGTTCAAAGACGTAGGGGAGCGTCTAAAAACAAAACCTCGCTGTTCTCCGAACTCTGAGACAGAATGACGGAAGGAGCAGACACAAGCGCAGGAGGGAGCGCTGCACATAATCCCTTGCGTTCTTTGACATGTGAGAAAAATTGCGAAGTGATTTGCATGATAGTCAAGGCTGAATTAACTGCAATCAATAGAAAGTTCGCCACCCTTCGGGGACGATGTGGATATATGTCGGTAATGTCCGCAGGTCTTCGACCAGTCGGTTATAGAAGTTCGCCCCTTTCAGGGACATGAGCGCAAAACCAGCGAAACTTCTAAGATTGCTACCGTCACCGAAGGTGGCGAACTCTCTCTAACCGCTATGCGAGCGCAGCGTGGCTTGCGGAAAGAACGTCACTAACTATCTATCGTCCCCGAAGGGTGGCGAACTCAAAACGTCATGACTGTCTATGCTTGTTAGATGTTGACTTAATTTAACTCTAAAACCGTCTCAAATCTCAAATCTCAATTAAATTCTGGATGGGTATAAATTTGACTGCTTGGCGTAAACGCTTGATATAAAAGAAATTAGGCGAAAGCCTATAAAAGACCTTCGCCTGACTTGAATATTAAACGCTTTATGTTTTTAATGCTTTTATTCAGCAGCAACCTTTATTGACTGGCTTCCTATTTTGGCAATCACAATGCCCTTTGCAGATGTGCTGAGCGAAGCAATGCCGCCATTGGCTGTAGTCGTTCCGAGCAGCTTGCCGTCGGCAGAATAGAAGCTTACACGCTCGTTGTCTGCAAGACCAGACACGCTGATTATTCCGTCAGCGACAACAACTTTACGGTCTTGCGACTTGACAGCAGAAATGCCTGAAGCCGAATTGAAGAACTCTTTCCACCCTGTAGCAACTTTATATAAATCTACAGATTGTTGAGGAACATATAGCAGACAAGTTTCAGGGTTTGCTCCCGTTGTAGTAGGAACCACTGGCGGTAAGATAGGCTGACATTCTATTTTCTCCAATAGCGGACATCTTTTGAAGCTATTGTCTCCTACATAAGTAACTTTTGAAGGTATAGTTATGTTGGTAAGGCTATTGCAATACGCAAAACATTCCTCGCCTATTGAGGTGAGCGATGAAGGCAAAGAAATGTTGTCAAGGCTTATGCAACCTCTGAAACAATAATCGCCTAATAAAGTCACAGTTTCAGGAATATTAATGTTTTTTAGGCTATCGCAATACGCAAAACATTCCTCGCCTATTGAGGTGAGCGATGAAGGCAAAGAAATGTTGTCAAGGCTTATGCAACCTCTGAAACAATAATCGCCTAATAAAGTCACAGTCTCAGGAATATTAATGTCTTTTAGGCTTTTGCATTCACAAAGGAAGCCTTCACCCAATGAATCTATAGTTGATGGAAGAGTAATACTTTCAAGTTTTTCGCAAGCAGAAAAACAATAATCACCTATAGATGTCACCGTTGAAGGAATATCGACGCTTATAAAGTTAGTACAGCCTCTGAAACAACCTTTTCCTATTGACGTTACCGACGAAGGTATATCTATACCTTCAAGGCTTAAACATTCTTCAAAACATAAATCACCTAAAGACGTTACACCCGAAGGTATATCGATTTTTTCAAGGCTTAAACATCTGCTGAAACACATTTCACTAAATGACGTGACCCCAGAAGGTATATCAATATTCTTAAGGTTTCTACAATCTTCAAAACAATTATAACCAAATGAAGTCACAGATGAAGGTATATATATGCTTGAAATGAGTTCGCATCCGCTAAAACACCCATCAGGCAATGATGTTACACCCGAAGGGATAACAATACTTGTAAGTTCCGAACATCCTCCGAAACAACCTATACCTAACGACTTCACCGTTGGCGGTATTGATACACTTGTAAGGCTTGCACAATAGCGGAAACATTCATCTCCCAACGCTACTACCGTGTATATTGTACCATTATACTCGACGGTTGACGGTATAACTATGTCTCCAACATAAAAAAAAACATAAGTGGAAGAACGCTTTATAACTGTTGCCTCATTTTTTGATTCATCAAACTGATATCTAAGCTCACCGACAAAGTCAATACTTGTAGCAAATACATTCGTGCAGGAAAATAAAAGCGTAATTAAAAGCAGTTGAATTTTTTTCATACTATTATGTTTATAATTAATTATGATTTTGCGCAAATGTTTTTACGCAATTATGTGTTGTTGTTCTCTTGTTTAGTCCTTTGTTGGAATTTTAGACAATAAAGGCGTGGACTTCCGCTTCTTTATCTTTGTGTCTTTTCCCGTTTTTATGTCATAGGCAACAATTTTTGCGTTTATGGCGGTAAAGTTAGCGATAAATTCCTTAATCACCAAACATTATCATGGATTTTAACGTATTAGGATTTCTTGTGGACCAAGATACGATGTTAATTTAACTGAAAATACAGAAGTTACGTCATAAAGTGACACTCCTTTGATTTATCTTTGCACTAGACAAGATCAGAGTTATAACAATGTCAAACAAATATTTTGAATTCAAACGTTTCATTGTGTGGCACGATGAATGTGCCATGAAGGTAGGCACCGACGGTGTTCTGCTTGGTGCGTGGGCTAATGGAGGCAAACGGATTCTCGACATAGGCACTGGCTCTGGACTGATTGCCCTGTTTATGGCACAAAGATATGATGATGCGGAAATAACGGCTATTGACATTGATGACGGGGCTTATCGCCAGGCAGTGAGGAACGTGGGCAATACGGAGTATGCTGACAGAATAAACGTGGTGAAGGCTTCGATACAGGACTTTTGCAAAGCATACGGAGAAGGCAATGGCAATGGAATGAAGTTTGATTCTATAGTCTGCAATCCACCGTTTTTCAGCCGTTCACTCGCTTCTCCCGATGCACAGCGTTCGTTGGCACGACACACCACTGCAATTACTTTCAGCGAACTCCTAAAGTGCTCTGCTTCGCTGCTTGAAGACGACGGTGAATGTTCGTTTGTCATTCCGGAATCAGCCAAAGGAGAGTTTGATAACGAAGCGATATTTGCAGGTCTTTACCCTTCGCGTATATGCCTGTTGAAAACGGTTAAGACAAAAAGCGTAAGTCGTTGTCTGTTAGCATATAAAAAGCATGTGGTTAAACAAATAGAAGAATCATGCGAATGTATAAACGGCAACTTGAACGGCCGTTCGGAATGGTACAGTAATCTTACGAAAGACTTCTATATAAAATAATGTCTGTTGGAATAATATATATGCAATAAAATAATATATAGACATTAAATAGGTGTAAACGATTGCTTTTTGGAATATTTTATATACTTTTGCAGAGCAAAAAGTATTTTTATGAGAATCAAACATGTAATATTGTTGATTTTATTTACTATTACTGTCATTGCGGTCGTCGCATTCTTTTCCGCTGGCTATAAATCAGGCTATAAGAAAGAAAGCGTGAAGCTTGATGTGATAGACACTCTGTTGTTTACAAAACCCGACAGCGCAGCCAAGATATTGCAGCCACTTACGGCAGAAAGTTTCGCTCATGAAAATCTGAAATACAGATATATATTGCTGAAGGCATTGTCTGACTTCATCAACGGCAATAAAGCGGACAATGACTCGCTTGTGAACATTGCCCTCGACTATTATGAAAGCAAGGGTGACAAGGAGATGACGGCAATATCGGAACTTTGCGCAGGGCTTGCCTATGCAGAGCAAGACGAGAGGGCAAAGGCTGTAAAATGTTATGCGCAAGCAGCTACACACGGCGAAGGCAAATGCAATGAACATATCATGTATCTTATCTATAGTCAATGGGGATGGGCTATAAGGTCAGAGATGCCTTATACATTGTCGATAGAGAAATACGAAAAGGCACGCAAGTATGCCGAAGCGCTTAAAGACACAAGCAAGATTATACGCTCGACAGACCTGATAGGGTGGGAATACATGTTCAGCGGTGACTACGCGAAGGCTCACGAAATATTCGACTCAGCCATTGAAATGGGCAAAAGCCATGATTACGGCGATTTGTGGATGCTATATAAAAGCAAGGCTACGGCATGTGTTTATCAGGGTCGTCATGACGATGCGCTAAAGTATATCGACATGGCGATAACAAGCTGCTCGGGTACTGACGTGAAGCCGCTTATGGCTATAAAAGGGGTTATTCTGACGGAAATGAATCGTTATGATTCTGCGGAAGTGTATATAGACAGAGGTCACCAGACAAAGCATTTCTATCAGCAAGCGTCTTACTATTACGACAAGTCGTCGCTTGAAGCAAAGCGCGGAAACTATCGCAAGGCATTGGAATACAAGGAGAAGTATGTGGCATATATTGATTCGTCTTATCTTGACGACAAGAAGCAAGACTTGATAAAAGTGGAGAAGCTATACAACTATTCGCTTATGTTGGCTGAGCGCAACAAATATGAACAGGAGAGCCACCACAAGACTATTCTTATAATAATGATTGTGATAGCCATAGCCGTAATATCGGCAATAACTGCCGGCTACTATAGAAGTTTCCGCAAGCGCATACGCGAGGCAATGGCTGTGAAAGAGAATATGCTGATGCAAAGTCTGCGTCAGGTGAAAGACAAGAACTACGAGCTGATGCAGATAAAGCAAGACGCGCAAGAAAAGGAAATGGAACTGATGAACAGCCTGTCGAGCAAAGACATAGAGGTAAATGAATTGCGCCAAAGCCAAAAAGAGCTGAAAGAGCGCATTTTCAGAATGGATGAGGTAATCAGGAAAATAGAGTCGCTAAAGGAAATGAACGAGCGAAAGAAGATTGTTTCAGCCAAGTCTATAGCCTTGTCTGCGCAGGAACAACAGAACCTTCTTGACTCTACAAACCTTTGCTATGACGGCTTTGTGGAGCGTCTGAAGAACGATTACAGCGAGCTTAGCGTTGATGACCTTTGCCTTTGCTGTCTGCTGAAGATGGGAATAAGCAGCCAAGACCAGTGCATTCTGCTGCAAATCAACGATGCTACACTGCGCAAACGCAAGTATAGACTGAAGAACAAGAAAATGCAGTTGCTGGACAAATTCGAGACTCTTGACGACTTTATAAGAGACTTTTAGAGCGAAGAAAACGGGCTTGTCTACAAACTTTTGAATAAATGTAGCCGTAAACAATTGAATATCATGTGGTTATAGAATAATCGCATTTGGCTGTGTCCACGCTAAACAAGACGATTTTTTAAGATGTTTTGTCAATAATATGTAATTTTGCAACCGTTCTTCGTGGTTGTTGAACAATAGTATGCATGCTATCAAAAAAATTAACAACAGCCGTCAAGTGCATGTGACGGTTGACAAAAGACAAATCAACATGAGATTATTTACAAGGATGACTAGCGTCTTGGTGCTGTGCGCATTTGCGCTGAATGTATCGGCACAAGACACAAAACTGACGGTTAACGTGGAAACGGCAGGCACGCTGCCTACATTGATGACAGCAGACCAGAAGAGTTCGGTAACAGAGCTTGTTCTGTCAGGCAAGCTTAACGGCACAGACATCAAGTATATACGCGAGATGGCTGGCATTGATTGCTATGGCGATAAAGTTACAGGCAATAGTCTTACGGCTTTAGACATGTCGGCTGCAGATATCGTGGCTGGTGGCGACTATTACTATTATACATACGGAACGACAGACAATGTGGTAGGCGAGTTTATGTTCGGCGAGTGTTCGCAGCTAGAATCAGTAAAGATTCCAGAGTCAACAATAAGCATTGAATGGTCTGCTTTCAGCAGCTGTAGCGGCTTGACAAGCTTTACCGTTCCTGATGCAGTTGAAGTTATTGACCAGGCTGTGTTTGAAGGCTGCACGTCGATGACGGAAGTTGTGTTCGGCAGTTCATTAAAGACACTTGACGGCTACGCTTTTGAAGGCTGCACATCACTGCAGTCGGCAGTTTTGCCAGAAGGACTTGAAGAGCTGAACGAGTTTGCGTTCAGCGGATGTTCGTCTTTGACGTCAGTAACTATACCAAGCACATTGAAGAAGATAGGCGATTTTGCTTTCTATGACGATTCGTCTTTGACATCAGTAGAAATCAAGGAAGGTGTAGAGAATATAAGCTACAACAGTTTCTCAAGCTGCACGGCGTTAGAGTCAATCGTAATACCTGAAAGCGTTACGGAGATAGGCGAGTCTGCCTTTGACGGCTGTTCGTCGCTCACAAATATAAAGCTGCCAAGCAACCTGACGGTGATAAGCGAATCAATGTTGAGCAACTGTTCTGCACTGGAATATATAACAATACCCGAAAGCGTTAAGACAATCTCTGACATGGCTTTCTGCTATGACGAGAGTCTGAAAGAGATAACAATTCCTGATGCAGTTGAACATATCGGTGGTGACGCTTTCTTCGACAATATAAGCCTAAAGACGGTAAACATAGGCAAAGGTCTTGTAGAGCTTGGCGATGACGTGTTCAAGTTCTGCGAGCAGCTTCAGGCAATAAACGTAGACAGCGAGAATACGGTTTATTCTTCTATTGACGGCGTGCTGTTCAACAAGGAAGCCACAACGCTTATGTTCATGCCTTGCGCCTACGGCGAGAGTTACACAGTGCCAGACGGTGTGCTGGAGATAGGCGAAGCAGCGTTTACGACAAACATGGTTCTCAAGTCTGTTACAATGAACGACGACTTGAAGGTAATCGGTGCTGACGCGTTCTCTTTCTGCGATTCTCTCGAATACGTGGCAATCGGCAAGAACGTTGAGACAATAGGCGAAGACGCTTTCTTCAGCGATGACAATATAAAGGAGATTCATTGCCGTATAGAGACACCGCTGGAAATAGACAGCTATACATTCTATGGCCCTGACAAAGAAGTTTGTGTGCTTTACGTTCCAGAAGGCTGTGTTGACAAATACAAGGCTGCTGACGTTTGGAGTGATTTCCTTAACATCGTAGAGGAAACGACAACGGGTATTAAGAACATTTCAAATGAAGCAAGCACAATAACAATCAACGGAAAACTCATATCAACAGGAACTGAAGGCTGCGAAAGCTATTCTGTATATACGCTTGACGGTCGTATGGTATATAGCGGAAACGGCAATGACGTGAATGTTCCTGCAAATAACGTATATATTGTAAAGGCTGGAAATAAGGCTATAAAGATTGTATTATAGGATAACATTTAATGAGGTGCATACCACAAACACAGAAACTTTTCAGTAAGCTATCTGTCTAGATAGCCGATAGTTGCGAAATGGAGTTAACGGGCAAAGTGCTTAGTCATTAACCCGTTTCTCCTTTTCTTCTATTATAGCGATGCTTACAGGTCTATTTCAAAATGCTGGTAGTCTTTTCTGTTGTCCCAGCTGCCTCCCCACTCGAAACCTTCAGCAATGAAAAGTTTGTAGGCAAGGTCGTTGCGGTCAATCTTATATGGAATGTCATTGCGCTTGTCTCTGTTGAAAGCATAGTTCTTGGCGGTAGACGGTTCTATGTGATAAGTTCCGTTGCTTGTTTGCCTTACATAAGGATTGTATAGCGTGTTTATGTCAATGGCAAGCCCTTTTCCATGTTTTGATATTTTTGTCTTTGACAATGTTATGAATCTGAAATTGAAGCAGGAAGTGTTGTTTGCTCGCATTGAAGTTTCGTCGTCAGCGTCATAGTTGTCTACAAGAACCATTCTCTCGATGCGATAGCCGGCATCGTAAAGCTTGCGGAATATTCTCAGCACCTTGTCGGATATTGCCTTGTTGACCACCATTTCGCCTAACTGTGGCTTGCCGTCGGCATTACGGTGCAATATCTTCAGATATCGCAAGTCGTCACGCTTCATTGTGCAGTTCTTTTTCCACGATTTCAGCCACATTCTCTTGAATATGTCGTCGCTGATTTTTTCTGACTTGAAGCAATTGTCTATGCCTACGTTTTTTACGTCGGCTTCGCTTATAACCGTTTCCGCTTTCCAATCGTCAATGAAGCTATGTGAAGCTTTGCTTTTGGCGATGTTGCAGAATGCGAGAATAAGCGCGAGAATAAGTGTTGTTGATTTGTTCATTTGTTATATATTATTCCTTTTTTAATGATTATCATTTGTTATATATCATTCCGTCTTTAACGATTATCATTTCCTTTTCCATCATCAATTTGAGTGCAGCATCAACGACATTCCTTTCGATGCCGGCATTATATATGTCAGTTACTACATGAGGATTCTTGTCGGATAAAATGTCAATAATGCGTTTGCAGACTTCATCAAGATTGTTTTCGTCGATGTGATTATTTCTGTGTTCAATGCAGACGTCACACTGGTTGCAGTCAACAGACTTGTCTTCGCCGAAATAAGCTAGCAGCTGTCTGCTACGGCATGAATCGGGGTTGGTTACATATTTTATAATAGCCTTTATTCTCTCCTTGTATTCTTCCTTTCTGATGTCGTATATCTCACGCGAGAAAACAAGCCGTTCCATGTCTTCACGTCTCTGCGTGTAGGTGATATGGGGTATTTTCTTGCGTGGAATGAAATGCAATATTCTGCGCTCGCTCAAGCTTTTCAGAATCATGTAGGTTTCCTGCACCGTTATTCCCGACTGATGTGCAATAAGGCTTTCGTCTATGTAACAGTAGTCAATAAATACCGCGCCATAGTTTCTGAGCAATGACGTTATAACGGCATTCTCGTTTTCGGTGAGGCTGTCGAGGCGATTCAATTCGTTACGCTCAAGCAACATCTTTATCTGCGCCTTGCCGTCATCGTCGCAGTCATAATCAATATAGCCTGCACGTGTGAGTATCTTCAAGGCAGAATCTACCTGAACGGGGAAGTGCTTGAAATATTGGCAGAACTTGTCAATATTGAACTCATATCGGCAACCTGCACCGCTGCCGATGCCTATCTGATAGAAATAGGCAATGTGTTCATACACCTTTCTGATATAGTCTTTGTCAGGGAAAGTCTCGTTTATTCTACGTTCAAGTTTCGCTTTATCTTTGTTGTTATAAAGCATCACGGCATAAGACTTTAAGCCGTCTCTGCCTGCACGCCCAGCTTCTTGGAAATAGGCTTCAAGCGAATCTGGGCAATCAATGTGAATAACCAGTCTTACGTCTGGCTTGTCTATGCCCATGCCAAAAGCGTTGGTAGCCACCATTACTCTTACTTTTCCTTCTGTCCATTCCTCCTGACGCATGTCTCTTACCGAATCTTCAAGCCCGGCGTTATAGAAAGTGGAACTTATGCCGTTGCCGTTGAGCAGTTTGGAAATGTCTTTTGTGCCTTTCCTGTTTCTGACATAGACGATAGCAGAGCCGTTGACAGATTTCAGAATATGAACAAGTTCGCTCTCTTTGTCAGTAGTGTTCCTTGCTATATAAGCAAGATTCTTGCGTTCAAAACTCATTCTGAACACATTCTCTTGCTTGAATCCAAGCTGTTTCTGAATGTCGCTTACTACCTTCGGGGTAGCCGTAGCGGTGAGAGCAAGAATAGGTGCATCGGGCTTAATTTTCCTTATATCGGAGATATGCAGATATGAAGGTCTGAAATCATAACCCCATTGGCATATACAGTGAGCCTCGTCAACGGTGATGAAACTCACCTTCATGTGGCTTAGTTTCTTTTGGAAAAGTTCAGAAGAAAGTCGTTCCGGCGATATGTAAAGCAGCTTTATGCCACCGAAGATTGCGTTCTCAAGCGTTGATATAACTTCCGTATGCGTCATGCCGCTATATACGGCTGCAGCCTTAATGCCCCTTTTTCTGAGGTTTGAAACCTGGTCTTTCATCAAGGCTATCAACGGAGTAATGACTATGCAGACACCCGACTGTGCCAATGCCGGAACCTGGAATGTTATAGATTTTCCTCCTCCAGTCGGCATCAGTCCGAGTGTGTCTTTGCCGCTGCTGATGCTCTCGATTATCTGCTGCTGAATGCCACGAAACGAGTCATATCCCCATTTGTCGTGGAGAATCTTCAGCATTTTGTCATCGGGTGTTGGGCACATAGTCTTATCGGCATCCATTTTCTTATCGGCATCCATGTAAATAAGCAAGCGTAAAATGTTATCGCAAGATATTCTTAGGCTGGCTCTTCCGTAAAGTCTTCGTCTTCTGCAGGGCGAATGTCTTCTATCTGAAGCTGCACATCGTTGTGCTTGAACACGTTGTCTTCAATGGTGTAGGCAATGTCGAAGCTACGCTTTGACTTGATATATCTAGCCGAACCGCTTTGACCGAACGCTATGCCGTTCATCACGTTGTTTGACTTTGAGTCTACAAGCTCAAGCTTTATGTGTTCCTGTTCCCTTCCTACAACCTTGCTTGTGCCGAAGTCGTAAACGTCAGTAGTGCAGAATAGCGGTTTAGGATTCTTTGGCCCGAATGGTCCGAATCTTTTCAAGTCGGCATGCAGCTTGCGCGTTATGTCCTTGAAGTCAACCATAGCGTCGATATTGAGAATAGCCTCTGTCTGTTCCGGCTGTATGTGCTCGTCAACGTATTGCTGGAATCTGCGTCTGAACTCAGGCACATCGCTCCATTTCAGCGTCAGACCGGAAGCATAGGTATGCCCTCCGAAGTTTATCAGCAAGTCGCGGCAGCTCTTGATGGCAGAGTAGACGTCAAAGCCTGTAACGCTACGTGCAGAGCCAGTTGCGAAATCGCCGTCTTTAGTCAAGACTATTGTCGGACGGAAATATATTTCCGTCAGTCTTGAGGCCACGATGCCTATAACGCCTTTCTTCCAGTTCTCGTCATACAAGACAATGCTTGAATGGCGTTTCTGGCTTTCTATGCGCGCGACAATCTGGTTTGCCTCTTCGGTCATCTGCTTGTCAATGTCCTTGCGCTGCTCGTTGTATTCGTTGATGTGCTTCGCCTCTCTCAGCGCTGAGCCGAAATCTTTCTCTACAAGGAGGTCTACGCTTTCCCTTCCGTTCTCCATGCGCCCTGAAGCGTTGATTCTTGGGCCTATCTTGAACACGATGTCGCTCATGGTAAGCGTTCTGCCGTTAAGCCCACAGATGTCGATAATTGCCTTCAGACCGATGTTCGGGTTCTGGTTAAGCTGCTTTAGCCCATGATAAGCAAGAATTCTGTTTTCCTCAACGACAGGAACTATGTCGGCAGCTATGCTGACAGCACAGAAATCGAGTAGGGGAATAAGCCTTGAGAAAGGTATTCCGTTGTTCTTCGCGAACGCCTGCATGAACTTGAATCCGACACCGCAACCGCACAGATGCTTGAAGGGATAGGTGTCGTCTTTGCGCTTTGGATTGAGAATAGCCACAGCCGGCGGCACAATCTCGTCGGGCACATGATGGTCACAAATGATAAAGTCTATGCCAAGATTCTTGGCATAGGTGATTTCGTCAATTGCCTTGATACCGCAATCCAGAATAATTATAAGTTTTACGCCGTTTGCATGGGCATAGTCGATGCCCTTATAACTAACCCCGTAGCCTTCGTCGTAGCGGTCGGGGATGTAATAGTCGACATTGGAGTAGAACTGTTGCAGAAACTTGTAGACAAGAGCAACAGCAGTACACCCGTCAACGTCATAGTCACCATACACCATAATACGCTCTTTCCTGCCCATAGCATCGTTGAGCCTGTCAACGGCTACATCCATATCCTTCATAAGAAATGGATTAATCAGGTCGTTCAGTTGCGGGCGGAAAAACCGTTTTGCGGCTGATTCAGTGGTAATGTCTCGCCGAATGAGTATTGAAGCCAGAATGGGACTTATGCCCAGCTTGACTCCCAGCTCTTCAGCCGCCTTTTCTTGTTCTGATGTTGGTGGTTCGTAATTCCATTTGAAGTGCATTTATATTGTTTTTTATTTTTCTCATATCGGGGTGCCATTGCGTGAAAAATAGAAATGGCGTGTAAAGTTACAAATAAAAAACAAGAAAACGTTGATTTCTGACATAAAAGTTCTGAAATCAACGTTTTTTAAATTATGCCCAATATGTTGCAGGGCATATATCAGTTTGTCTGTATGGGAATATTAGATGCCCATCTTCTTGCGGATATCCTTTGGAATGGCGTTCTTGTTTACCATGAAATCCATAGTCTTGTAGGCAACATAGTTCTTTGTCATGTACCATATTCCCTTATAGTCGCCATATTCGCCCCAAGAGTTCTTCACCATGTAGTATTCTCTGCCGTTCTGGTCTTTTGCAATACCGAAAATCAACATTCCGTGGTCGTCGGTTGTTTCCCAGCAGTCGTATGCTTCCTGACGCATTTCCTGTGTAGGAACAATCTCAGGAGCGTTGACACCCAGTGAGTCTAGCTTTGTCTTCTTCTCTGAAGTTGACAGCTTGAACCAGCGGTCAGCGTCAGTTCCTGCCATGCTGCGAGCCTTCTTCACGTCGTAGGCAATACCGAGACCCTTGCGTGTGAAACCGTCTTCTGTAACGTCACCGCCCCAAGCGATAGTATATCCGTTTTCAACGGCATTGTCAATCACGCGCATCATGTCTTCCATAGGAAGGTTGTAGCTCAGAGGCCAGCGCCAGTTGTCTTGCACCTCAACGGCGAACTGTGTCCAGAACGGGTGGTGTGTGTAGCTTGTAATGGTTACATAGTCGTCAAGATTGATGCCAAGGCTTTCTACGAAAGTTTTCGGAGTGTATGTCTTGCCTTCGTATGTGAAGCTTTCAGGACATTCGCCAAGATATGCGTTGATGATTCCCTGCAGACCTTTCTTCCATGCCGGAGAGAGTTTCTTAGCGTCGCTCTTAGCAAGAGTGTTTACGTAAGGCTCCATCACCTTGAAGAACTCGCCGAAGTTGGCAAGCGAGTCGCCATAGAGAGTTCCTGGCAGAGGCATTGCGTCTTCTGGGCATATACCGTAGTTCTGCAGACAGTAGAGAACGTCGTATGCGCTACCGCCCTGTGAGAAAGAAACGTCGCCATGCATACGAACTGCCATTACGGCGCGGTCAATGTATGTATGGTTAGCCACGAACATCTCGCAAAGGTCGTATGTCTTGCCTGTGTTCTTGAGAATCTCGCTCTCGAAGTAGCTCAGTGTAGAGTAAGCCCAGCAGGTGCCGCTACGGTTCTGGTCCTTGATACTTGTGATTTTGTTCTCCTTAATTGTAGTGAACACAGGCTTGTTCTTGTTTACAGAATCTTTCTTTTCCTGTGCGTTTACGCCGGTTGCAATGCAAGCCAGCATAGCAAGTGCAATTAGTTTTTTCATCTTTTTCTATCAAAATTATATATTTAATTATTCTTCATAAATTCTTCCACGTCTTTCGGGTGATATGGTATGCGTTCCTTTCCGAGGAAGCGGCAGCCATTGTCTGTGATGAGAATGTCGTCTTCTATGCGTATGCCACCGAAATCCTTGTAGGTTTCAAGCATTTCATAGTTTAGGAAATCCTTGTGCAGACCTTGCGCCTTCCAGTCGTCTATCAGCGCAGGAATGAAGTAAATGCCAGGCTCGTCAGTCACTACAAAGCCTTTTTCAAGACGTCTGCCCATGCGCAGGCAGTTTGTACCGAACTGTGTAGAAGGCTGAATCTCGTCGTCAAAGCCGACGTAGTTCTGTCCGAGACCTTCCATGTCGTGAACATCCATGCCCATCATGTGGCCCAGTCCGTGAGGCAGGAACATGGCGTGTGCGCCGGCTCTTACGGCTTCTTCGGTGTCACCCTTCATCAGACCTATTTCCTTCAGCTTGTCGGTCATGAGCCGGCAAATTGCCATGTGAACGTCATACCATTTCACGCCCGGCTTAGCCACGTCGATGGCATAGTCGTGGCAAGCCTCTACTATCTGGTAGATTTCAAGCTGCCTTTGCGTGAACTTGCCGTTTACAGGGTATGTTCTGGTATTGTCGGAGCAATAGTTTTCCTTGTTTTCCGCGCCAGCGTCGCACAGGGCAAGCCTGCCGCTTTCAAGCACGTTCCACGACGGTGTGCCGTGCATTATCTCGCCATGCTGCGTGAATATGGTGGCGAAGCTTACCGTTGAGCCGTAGGCATCGGCAACGCCGTTCACTTGACCGCCGATGAACTTCTCCGTCAGTCCAGGCTTTGTAAGGCGCATAGCCGTTGTGTGCATCTTGTAGCCTATGGCGCAAGCCTTCTCTATTTCCTCTATTTCCTGTGGCTCTTTCGTTGAGCGCATCTTCACCACAGCCTTTATGAGTTCTACCGATGCAGCTTCTTTCTGCTGGTTAGGGTGAATGCCCATAAGGTCGAATATCTGCAGTTTGGTGTCGTAGCGGTAAGGAGGCAGGAAGTGAATCTTCCTTTTCTGTCGCATGGCGTTGTTGCAGATTATCTGCAGCGACTTCATAGGCGCGGAGTTCTTCACGCCCGACTGCTCTGCCATGTCGTGAACGCTGTCAACGGAACCATACCATACTATATCTTCTATGTCGATGTCGTTGCCTACGAGCGTCTCTATGTCGTCGTCAATGTCGATGACGCCTACAAGACCGTCTCTCTTGAGACCGAAATAATAAAGGAACGATGAGTCCTGTCTGAACGGGTAATATCCGTTGGCAGGGTAGTTGTATGGTGATTCGTTGTTGCCGAAAAGCACTATAACGCCGCTCTTTACAAGCTTTTTCAGCTCGGCGCGTCGGCTTACGTAGGTTTCTTTACTGAACATGTCTTGATATTTTAGATTTCAATGTTATTTTGCAACCAAATGACTTGATTTACTTGCTTAAAGCTCGTCAATAGTCGCTAATTTCAACCATTATAAATGATTTACCCGACAAAGGTAGTCAATTTTAATCGAATTTCATTATCTTTGCAACAGTTTTTTATACTTTTATGCGTATTAACAGGAATACAGGATTGGTTTTGGAAGGTGGAGGCATGCGTGGCGTGTTCACAAGCGGCGTGCTGGATGGCTTTATGAAGAACGACCTTTACTTCCATTATGTGGTGGCTGTCTCTGCCGGAGCTTGCAACGGCTTGTCGTATATGAGCCACCAGATAAGGCGTGCCAGAATCTCAAACATCGACTATCTTGCACAGTATAAGTATATCGGACTAAGACACCTCGTTACGCAAGGCTGCATATTCGACCAGAAACTTCTCTATGAAGATTTCCCCAACACGCTGCTGCCTTACGACTATGACACTTTCTTCAACAATCCCGACGAGTTTGAAATGGTTACTACAAACTGCCTTACGGGCAAGGCGTGCTATCTCTCTGAGCGCAAGGACCGTCAGCGTCTGCTCGATGCCGTGCGTGCCAGCAGCAGCCTTCCTTACGTAAGCAAGATTGTGCATGTAGACGGAATACCTATGCTCGACGGCGGCATAGTTGACAGCATTCCCGTAATGAGGGCAATGGAGCAGGGGCATCCGCACAACGTCGTAGTGCTTACGCGCAACTACGGCTATCGCAGCACAGAGAAAGACCACAAGATTCCTCGTTTCATCTACAAGAACTATCCCCGTCTGCGTGTGGTTCTGAGCCATCGTTGCAAGGCATACAACCAACAGCTTGAAATGATTGAGCGCATGGAAGCGGCTGGGCAGATAATCTGCATACGCCCGGAACGGCCTATGGAAGTAGGGCGCATAGAGAAAGACCTCGACAAGCTTGAACGCCTTTATGAAGAAGGTTTCGCCCTCGGTGAGAAATTCTGCAGAGAATACCTTTAATTCTTAATTAAATTATAAATTAGTAAGCGTCCAGAATTTAATTGAGATTTGAGATTTGTGACGGTTTTGCCAATCACGATATTACGTAAAAGTTAAATATTTATAAATATCAATAACAACAGATAAATATTTGATTGCCTGTGTTGCTTGAATCTTTATTAAAGCAAGAAAATAGTTTACATAATTATGATTTTATATTTATAAATATGTACGGAAATAGTCAAAGAGTCGAGTGGAGTGAGGTGTAATTTCTGTTGGAAAATATTTTCCGATTATGACGAGAAGCGAAAACAAAGCTAATGCTAATTGCTTGCATGTCAATTTTATTTACAATCATATTTTGTTGCTTTCATGCTGATGATGATGTTCAATTCTTAATACCTGTTAAATAAACCGTCACAAATCTCAAATCTCAATTAAATT
>JAUNIZ010000062.1 GCA_030523165.1 Prevotellaceae bacterium | reverse complement strand
TTTGCAGTACGAAAAGCCACTTTTAATACAATGTGAATTCATTAAAAAGAATACAATAAACGGAAATTCAAGTTTAACAATTAAATAAAAAGCAAGACATGAAAAAGATTGAAAACATTATGAAATCAGACAACTTTAGCGCTATTAACGTAGGAAAGTTGAATGAAGTGGGTGAATATGTATTGGAACTTGGCCCAGAGATAAAGATTCCTGGCAAAGTTTTTGGAGGTGCGGCAATAGAAGCAACTGGCGGAGAATTCTCTTTCCAATCATTCTTGCCTGGAACTGAATCTGGTTTCATCCACACTCACAAGAATCATGAAGAACTTTATTTCTTCTTGAATGGCAATGGAGAATTTCAGGTTGACGGAAAAATATTCCCTGTAACAGAGGGTAGCGTAGTTCGTGTTTCACCGGAAGGCAAGCGCTCTGTACGAAACAACGGGCAAACACCGCTGCTTATGCTCTGTGTTCAATATAAGGGAAATACTTTCACGCAAGAAGATGCTACAGATGGTGTCATATTAAACGAACCAGTTAAATGGTAATAGTGAAAGTGCAATAGGTTTTGTTTGTAGTGGATGTATTATACGAATACATCCACTTTTATTTTTATAAAAGAATTATTCAAATTGGTTGTTTTGTTGTGGCATGTATTACAAAAGACTGATTTGAATGAGCCAATGACGGCAAGAAAAACACAATGAAACATTTTCATAAATGAAAATTCTTATCTATGTGAAAACTAAAAAGTTATCAGTTTTGGAAAACTTCTGTACTGAAAAAAGACAAAAAGTTTCATTAAAAATATTTCCTAGTATCACGAATTATATATATCTTTGCATGAGTTTGGCAATAGGGAATTTTCTCTGTACTATGAAACAAGATGAAAATTCAATTTAAACGACACTATTAAAACGATGGAACAAAATAAAACTTATACTTATGAAGAGGCCTTTCAGGCTTCGCTAGTGTATTTTGGCGGTGACGAACTTGCCGCAAGAGTCTGGGTGAACAAATATGCGCT
Source organism: Prevotellaceae bacterium (assembly GCA_030523165.1). Classification (GTDB taxonomy): domain Bacteria; phylum Bacteroidota; class Bacteroidia; order Bacteroidales; family Bacteroidaceae; genus Prevotella. Next base: position 15,452 of record JAUNIZ010000062.1, on the reverse strand, counting down.
GAAGGATAGCTTCGGCAATATTTATGAAAAATCGCCTGAAGACATGCATTGGCGTATAGCAAATGAAGTGGCAAGAATAGAAAAGAAATATGAGAATCCTATGAGTGCCGATGAGGTGTTCGGACTTCTAGACCATTTCAAATACATTGTTCCTGCCGGTAGCCCAATGACAGGTATAGGCAACAACTATCAGGTGGCATCATTGTCAAACTGTTTTGTGATAGGTCTTGACGGTGACGCTGATTCATACGGTGCAATTCTACGTATAGACGAAGAACAGGTTCAGTTAATGAAACGTAGAGGTGGCGTTGGTCATGACCTTTCTCACCTTCGCCCAAAGGGTTCGCCTGTTAATAATTCTGCACTGACATCAACAGGACTTGTTCCTTTTATGGAACGTTACAGCAACTCCACACGTGAAGTGGCACAAGACGGACGTAGAGGTGCACTGATGTTGTCTGCTAGCATAAAGCATCCTGACAGCGAGGCTTTCATAGATGCAAAGATGACAGAAGGCAAGATTACTGGTGCAAACGTATCGGTAAAGATTGACGATGAGTTTATGCGCTGTGCTACGGAAGATAAGGAATATGTTCAGCAATTCCCTGTTGATAGTGACAATCCGCAGATGACAAAAACAATAAGCGCAAAGACTTTATGGGAAAAGATTGTGCATAATGCATGGAAAAGCGCAGAACCAGGCGTGTTGTTCTGGGATACAATTATACGTGAAAGCATACCTGACTGCTATGCCGACTTAGGTTTTCGCACAGTTTCTACTAATCCATGTGGAGAAATACCATTGTGCCCATACGATTCTTGCCGCTTGTTGTCAATAAACTTGTATTCATATGTTGTTAATCCATTCACTGACAAGGCTTATTTCGACTATGATTTGTTCCGTAAACATGTAGCTATAGCCCAGCGTATTATGGATGATATAGTGGATATGGAGCTTGAGAAGATAGACCTTATAATGAATAAGGTGAAAAAAGATCCACAGAGTGACGAGGTGAAATGTTCGGAGTATCACTTATGGGAAAAGATAAAGCACAAGAGCGGGCTTGGACGTAGAACAGGTGTGGGCATTACTGCTGAAGGCGATATGATAGCTGCTATGGGGCTGAGATATGGAACGCAAGAGGCAACCGATTTCTCTGTTGAAGTACATAAGACGCTTGCTTTGTCTGCTTACCGTTCTTCGGTAACTATGGCGCAAGAGCGTGGGGCTTTCACTATATATGATGCGAAACGTGAGGAAAATAATCCGTTTATAAACCGTATAAAGGAAGCTGATTCACAGCTTTATGCTGATATGGTTAAGTATGGCCGTAGAAACATTGCATGTCTTACTATTGCTCCGACAGGAACTACCAGCCTTATGACGCAGACCACGAGCGGTATTGAACCGGTATTCCTTCCGGTATATAAGCGTCGTCGTAAGGTAAATCCTAATGATACAGATGTTCATGTAGACTTTGTTGATGAAGTAGGCGACTCTTTTGAGGAGTATATCGTATACCACAAGAAGTTTATAGAATGGATGACAATAAACGGTATAGATACAGAAAAGAGATATACTCAAGAGGAAATAGACCAGCTAATAGAAAGGTCTCCTTATTTTAAAGCTACTGCAAATGATGTGGATTGGCTTATGAAAGTAAGGATGCAGGGTGCAATACAGAAATGGGTAGACCACTCAATTAGTGTTACGGTAAACCTTCCTAACGATGTAGACGAAGCACTTGTAAACCGTCTGTATGTTGAGGCATGGCGTTCAGGATGCAAGGGTTGTACAATATATAGAGATGGAAGCCGTGCTGGAGTGATGATATCTGTAGAGAAAAAGAAAGAAGAAAAAGAAACAGATAACACAGGTTTGCCTATATGCCGTCATCCAGAAGTGACTGAAGTAAGACCTCAAACGTTGGAGTGTGATGTTGTAAGATTCCAGAACAACAAGGAGAAATGGGTGGCTTTCGTAGGTCTGCTTGACGGCTATCCATATGAGATATTTACTGGTCTGCAAGACGATGAGGAAGGTATAGTGCTGCCTAAGACCGTGACAAAAGGAAAGATTATCAAGCAGAAAGACGAAAACGGAAAGAGCCGTTATGACTTCCAGTTTGAGAATAAGCGTGGATATAAGACTACAGTGGAAGGTCTAAGCGAAAAGTTTAACCCTGAATACTGGAACTATGCAAAACTTATATCCGGTGTGTTGAGGTATCGTATGCCTATTGAACATGTTATTAAACTTGTAAGTTCATTGCAACTGAAGAGTGAAAGCATTAATACATGGAAGAACGGTGTAGAGCGTGCATTGAAGAAATATATCGTTGACGGCACTGAGGCTAGAGGGCAGAAGTGTCCTTCTTGCGGTCAGGAAACTCTTATTTATCAGGAAGGTTGTCTGATTTGCAAGAACTGCGGAGCATCAAGATGCGGATAGTAGTTAGGGTAGGGTATTAGTATTATGCAATATTGGATATTAGACAAACAGCCTTGAGGCATACCAGAAGTTCAATAACCGCAAGGCTTTGTCTAAAATCCTTTTAATTCCATAATCAGATATGTATTATATATGAAAATATCATCATCATATATTATTCTTAAAGACGTGCATATTTATGCCAGACATGGCGTTTTGCAGCAGGAAAGACTTACAGGTGGTGAATTTATTGTAAACCTTAAAGTAAAATATCCATTGCAAAAGGCTATTGAAAGCGATAATGTGGACGATACGATAAATTATGCGAAACTATTAGAAATCATAAATAAGGAAATGCAAAAGCCATCCTGTCTGCTGGAACATGTGGCAGGCAGGATTGGCAAAAGCATCGAAGAAATGTTTCCTACAGTTGAAGGCATAGACCTAATTATTACTAAAGTAAATCCACCAATGGGCGGTCATACAGGAGGCGCAGCAGTGGAATTACACTTAATAAATGATAAAACTATTTGAAACGGTACGGTTTTCTAAAAGAAATAACTACCTTTGCAAAAAGTAAACTGCATACAGTAAAAGTGAGAAAGTTACTATTCGCTTGTTGATACTGTATTTGCAGCCTATAATCAACGACAATGGGCAGAAAGATAATATTAATCTTGCTTATGTTTATGTCTATTTCCGCAATGTCATTCAGTGCGGAAAAGAAGTTTACGCTTGTTATAGATGCAGGACACGGAGGGCATGACACAGGAGCAATGGGAGCATTTTCCAAGGAGAAAGATATAAATCTCAATGTCGCATTGGCGTTTGGAAGATATGTTGAAAACAACTGTCCTGACGTGAAAGTCATTTATACACGCAAGACAGACGTGTTTATTCCGCTTCATAAACGTGCAAGCATAGCCAACAAAAATAAAGCTGACGTCTTTATTTCCATTCATACAAATGCTCTTCCACAGGGAAGAATAGCCCGAGGACTTGAAACCTACACAATGGGAATGCGTCGTTCTGATGAGAAATTGACTGCTGCAAAGCGTGAAAATGCAGTCATAATGATAGAGGAGGACTATAAAGAGCATTATGAAGGTTATGACCCGGATTCTCCAGAGAGCACTATCATGTTTGAGTTTATTCACGATGCGAACATGTCTAAAAGCGTGGAGCTTGCTAAATACGTGCAGAATAGCGTTTGCCGTACTGCCGGAAGACAGGACAAAGGCGTAAAGCAAGACGTGTTTCTTGTGCTGCGTGAGACATCTATGCCGGCTTGTCTTATAGAGTTAGGATTTATCTCTACGCCTGATGAAGAAAGATATCTGAATAACAAGACGAACGTTGACAACATGGGACGCGGTATTTATGAGGCGTTCGTGAAGTTCAAGAACAAGTACAATAAAGGTTTTACTGTTCCATACAACTCGTCTGAAAACGATGAAGTCAATATTCCTACTGTAGTACCGGTAGAGGAAAAGACTGAAACGAGAAAGACTGAACGGAAAAAAACACGACAAGTGAAATCATCTTCTCAGGATGAAGAAACACGCACAGTACAGAAATCATCATCTGAACGAGTACAAGAAACACAAGAGAAGAAAGAAGATAGCAGACAGGATACTAAAGATGAGCAAACGAATCAGTCGTCTCAGCCTGTATTCAAGGTTCAGATTATGGCGAGTACAAAGGTTTTGAAGAATAACAGTAGCCTGTTTAAAGGACTGGAAAATATAGAATCATACAATGAAGGCGGCTATGTGAAATATACGTATGGCGCATCTACTAATTATAATGAGATATACCGTCTGCGCAAAAGTATTCTTGACAAGTTCCCTGAAGCGTTTATTATAGCTTTCAAGAACGGTGAGAAGATGAATGTAAGTCAGGCAATAAAAGAGTTTAAGGCTAATAGGAGGTAATTAAATGAAATTTTTAACAAAAGAGATAAAGATAGCAATAGTTGCAATATGTGGATTGATAATCCTGTTCTTCGGTTTGAATTTCCTGAAGGGACTCAATCTGTTCTCAAATACAAACACATATTTTATTTCATTCAAGGACATAAGCGGATTGGCTTCGTCTAGTCCTATCTATGCTGACGGCTATAAGGTTGGTGTAGTTAAAGGTATAAAATATGATTATAACAGGCTTGGTGATATAAGGGTAGAGGCAGATATAGACCCAGAACTTAGAATACCAAAAGGCAGTAGTGCCGAGATTGTAAGTGACATGTTGGGCAATGTTAAGATTAATCTTCTGCTTGCTACAAATCCAAGAGAGCGAGTTAATCCAGGAGAAATAATCCAGGGAGATATCAATGACGGCGCTTTAGGCAAGATGAAGGATATGGTACCAGTAATTATGAGTATTCTTCCAAAACTTGATTCCATATCTCATAGTCTTAATATTATTCTTGCAGACCCTGCATTGGTGCAGTCTTTGCATAACATTGAGGCTACTACAGGCAATCTTACAGAAAGTACAAAACAGCTGAACACGCTTCTTGCAAGTCTGAATAAAGAAGTTCCTGGTATGATGAAAGGAGCTAAGAATGTCATAGACAATACTACAACGCTGACAGACAACCTCAATAAGATTGACTTGGCAGGCACAATGTCTAAGGTAGATGCAACACTGACAAATGTGGAGACATTCACTGCTAAGCTTAACAGCAATGAAGGCACTATAGGTTTGCTTATGCGTGACCCTTCATTATATTATAACCTGAACAGCACTATGCGTTCTGCTGATTCTCTTTTGATAGACTTGAAGGCACATCCGAAACGTTACGTTCACTTCTCTTTATTCGGAAGAAAAGACAAATGATAGTTTTCGTGTTATGAAACATATGGTTTCTCTATAGGAAACCTATGTTTTATGATACAGAAATGATAATCCTAAATCATTGGATATAGGATTATACAAAGAATTCCACGCCAAATATCAATAACGCGTATCTAAGGAACTTTCCGATTACTATGCTTATTACGGTAATCGTAACATTAGAGCGCATAAGTCCAAGAACTAGCGTAATAGCTTCTCCAATACCAGGCAAGAACGCAAAGAATCCCATCCACGCACCGTGTCCAGCCATGAAACGTTGGGCGCGGTCAAGGTCCTTTTTTCTTACGTGCAGATATTTTTCTATCCAGTCTATTCTTCCCAACATGCCTATAGAATAGTTTAACATGCTGCCTAAGGCATTGCCAATAGTTCCATATATCACCAATGCCCAAGGGTCAAGCCCTGCTGCAAATAGTGCCAGCATGACTATTTCACTGCTCAACGGAAGAATACTGCCTGCCAGAAATGCTGAAACAAGCATTCCTGCATACCCGTAATTTATAAGAAAGTCGTTAATGGCATCCATATATTAAATATTGTGAGTGCAAATGTAATAAGCATAATCAGGATAAACGATATGTTTGTAAGCCATGTATGAGTCTGGGCAATATAGCGGGCTATCAATACGCTTGTGTTAACAGCCATAATACCTATCAATGTATCTGCATGTTGAGGCTGTAGTACAATAAATACGAATGTTATGACATCCATAGCAATGAATATCTCGTAAATCATTCTTGTGCGTATTTTGTCCTTTCCTTTGCGCAGGAAATGTATAATCCCAATCAATGACATGAGAACAAGGAACGAGAATGTTATAATCCTATAGATATTTATCTCATTATATACAAACAACGGTTCAAACTCCGCAATAGAGAGAAAGTGTTCTACGAATGCGTTCAAGTTACTAGTGAAGGCATAATACCCAGCGAGAAACCAATAAGGTGTAATCAAGCCAATGATAGAAGCCCATAATATGCGGTGACTGAAAGCCATAAGGTTTACAGCCATCATAATCCATATAAACGGAACAAAGAACAATATCTGTATGAACATCGTACTTGCTATGCCGATGCAGAAAAATGCATAGAATATCAAGCCTTGTGCCCTTTTGTCCTGATAACAGCGGAATAATATAAGGTATGTGCCAATAAGGCAAAGCTGAACAGCTAAAGGCTCTATCTCATATAAGATGAAAGTGGACATGGCTGTAAGCATGATATATGAACAAGATACCATGCGGCTATACATGCTTAATAAGGAATTGCTGTTGTTAAGCTCTACCATAAGGTAGGCAGACAACGCAAATATCGCCAATTGCACGTATAACTGCTGCTCAACAAGTCCTATTGCCAGCCATACCATCAGTGCATATACCGATACTATGGGCAACGAGAAACGACTTTCCGCAATCTTGTTCTGCAATCTTTTTACCGCCATTGTTTCTGCTTTGATATTATGAATAAAAGCAGTCAAGGAGCTAAGGCGATTGTAATGATGATATTATATATCAGACACACAAGGCTTTTATGAGATGACAGCCTTATATATCAATGCCATAACTCCATGACTGCAAGCCTGGACTATAAATCCTGTCCTATATCGCTACGGAAGTATTTGTCCGTAAACTGTATCTTTTGTGCTTCCTGGAATGACTTCTTTAAAGCCTCTTCCTTGTTCTCTCCGTATGAACTTACGGCAATTACACGACCGCCGGAAGTAACTACCTGACCATCCTTAAATGATGTTCCAGAGTGGAATACTATGCTTCCCTCTACATCTTCAATACCGCTGATTGGATAGCCCTTTACATATTCTTCAGGATAACCGCCGCTTACAAGCATTACACATACTGCGGAACGTGGGTCAAACTCTATGTTGCGCTTATCCAAATCACCGTTTGCTACACCTTCAAACAGGTCTACAATATCGCTCTTTAGGCGTAACATCACACTTTCTGTTTCAGGATCGCCCATGCGGCAATTATATTCAATTACCATAGGTTCGCCATTCACATTGATAAGACCAAAGAAAATAAATCCTTTATAGTCTATTCCTTCTTCAGCCAAACCTTCTACCGTTGGGCGAATAATGCGGTCTTCTACCTTCTGCATCCATTCTTTAGTTGCAAAAGGAACCGGTGTAACACTGCCCATACCGCCAGTATTCAAGCCAGTATCATGCTCTCCTATGCGCTTGTAGTCCTTTGCTTCAGGAAGAATCTTGTAGTTCTTGCCGTCAGTAAGTACAAATACAGAACATTCAATGCCGCTAAGGAATTCTTCGATAACTACACTTGCAGAAGCGTTGCCGAACATTCCGCCAAGCATTTCCTTAAATTCCTTCTTAGCTTCTTCCAATGTTGGAACAATCAAAACGCCCTTTCCTGCGCACAATCCGTCTGCTTTCAATACGTAAGGTGGCTGTAATGTTTCAAGGAAACTTAGTCCTTCGTCTATCGTTGTGCCGTTGAATGTATGGTATTTTGCGGTAGGGATGTTATGTCTTTGCATGAAATTCTTTGCAAAATCCTTAGAGCCTTCGAGAACTGCGCCCTTCTTTGACGGTCCAATTACAGGAATTCCTGATGTACGTTCATCGTTCTTGAACTCATCATAGATACCTTTTACCAATGGGTCTTCAGGTCCTACTACTACCATGTCTATGGCATTCTCTACTGCAAAGTCCTTCAGCTTGTCGAAATCGTCAGCCTTTATAGCTATGTTTTCGCCAACATTTACCGTTCCAGCATTACCCGGTGCGATAAACAACTTCTCTACTTTCTCACTCTGAGCAATCTTCCATGCCAAGGCGTGTTCACGTCCGCCTCCGCCCAATAATAATATTTTCATACGATAAACGGTTATCTGTTTTTATTTCAAATGGTCTTAATATGCTATGTAATATATGCTTTACTTATTTCAGATAGTCTTCGAAATACTGTGTTATGCGCTCATGAAGATGCACACTCTGGTGTCCTCGCATATTGTGTCCTTCTCCCGGATACACGAAAAAGTCAGGTTGAGTGCCTGCTTCTATACAGGCTTTGAGGAACGACAATGCATGTTGAGGCACAACAGTAGGGTCGTCAGTACCTATAATTATCTGAAGTTTTCCTTTCAGGTTCTTTGCTTTGTTGATAAGACTTGTAGATTCGTATCCTTCAGGATTAGCTTGTGGAGTGTCCATATAGCGTTCTCCGTACATGACTTCATACCATTTCCAGTCAATTACAGGGCCACCTGCAACACCTACCTTAAATATATCAGGATATGTAGTCATAAGAGATGTTGTCATGAAACCTCCATAACTCCATCCGTGAACACCCATTCTGTCTGCGTCAACATAAGGCAGGCTCTTTAGATATTCAACGCCTTTTATCTGGTCTTTCATCTCTTCAACGCCGAGATTACGGAATGTTGCCTGCTCGAAGTCACGTCCACGATCGGTAGAACCACGGTTGTCGAGAATGAACAACAGATAGCCTTTCTGTGCCATATATGTCTCCCAGCTACGGCTCCAGTAGTGCCAGCGTGCCTCTACATTGCGCAATCCAGGACCTCCATATACATATACGACGGTAGGATATTTCTTGTTCGGGTCAAAGCCTACAGGCTTTACCATTCTGTAATATAGGTCTGTAACACCGTCAGCAGCCTTCAGCGTACCGCAAGAATACTCTGGAACATCTTTTCCTACCCAAGGATCGTCAGCCGTAAAGTAGTTGACATTCTTTGCGTTTACTGTATTTACAATATTTATCATGCGCGGAACTTCTGGCTCAGTGTAGTTGTCGAACAGATATTTTCCTGACGCTGACAATATCAGACTATGGTGTCCGCCTGCCTGATAGTTGTTTGCATGACATCCTTTGCCGTTGTCTAGCAATGTGCGTTTGCCAGATTTTATGTCAACTGAATAAAGGTTGTTCTGTATAGGACTGCTTTCCGTAGAGAGTATTATTGCGCTTTTCGATGAACGGTTGAAGCCTACGAGGTCAAGAACAATCCATTTTCCGCTTGTTATCTGCTTAAGTTGCTCACCCTTAGTGTTGAACAAATATAGGTGGTTGTATCCGTCTTTCTCGCTTTGTAAGATAAATTTTTCGTTATCCCAAGGCAGGAATGTTATCGGATTCATCGGGTGAACATACTTGTCATGATGCTCTTTATATAGCGTTTCAAGTTTGTCTCCTGTCTTTGAATCATAGCTTACCAGTTCCATATCCGTCTGGTCGCGGTTAAGCTCTATCATATAAATCTTCTTGCAGTCAGGGCTCCACGCTATGTTGGTAAAGTATCTGTCGGTAGGGTCGCCTGCTTTTAGATAAATTGTATTGCCTGTCTGCAAGTCGTAGACTCCCACTGTAACTTTATGGCTTGCTTCACCTGCCATTGGGTATTTGGTCGGTGCGAGTGTCGCAATGCGTGTATCGATATCTACAAGAGGATAGTCTGGCACCATGCTCTGATCCATTCGGTAGAAGGCAAGTGCCTCTCCGTTAGGGCTCCAGAATGTTCCTTTATATATTCCGAACTCGTCTCGATGAACGCTTTGGGCATATACGATGTCATGACTACCGTCTGTCGTGAGCTGTTTAGTTATGCCTTCTCCATTGGTAACATACAGATTGTCATCCTTGACAAATGCAACTGCACGTGAAACAGGGTTCCATTCTTCGTAAGACTCATCTTTATTCGGCTGGCTCCAAACCTTTATCTTCTCAGAGAAATTGACGAGTATGCGCTCGTTCTTTGCGTTCAGCAATACGATAGGCTCGTCTGGGTAGGGGAAACTTACAGACATAAGGTTGCGAACCTTATCTGTTTCCGACAGGCCTGCCCATTCGTTTATCTCGTCAATAGTGAATAGCTGTGTTTCCTTCCCGGTCTTTTTGTCGATTATTGAACACTCTTCGACATCAGTACGCACAAGTTCGTCTCCCCACCACGCCATGTAGCGGTTCCTCGGAATCATGTTATGATAGTTCTTTCCTCCGAAGTTAAGGTCTTCAAGAGTAAACTCCCTTGATTGAGCATGTGCCGTTGTCATTGAGCTAAATATCAATACGGCAAAGCAAAAGAGCCTTGCCGCAAATGTTACCTTATTATATGTCATCGTTGAAACGTTTATTGTTAAACTTCTTGCCGAAGTCTTTCCCGCCTTTTCTTCCGCCTTTGTCACCGCCAAAGCTCTTTCCACCACGACGTTCCTTGCCGCCTTTCATGTCATTGCGGTCACTACGGTCGCCGAAACTCTTGCGGTCGCGTCCTCTTCTGCGGTCATCACGAGAACCTCCGTCATTGTCTTTGAAGGAAATCTTGTGGAACTTGAACGTGCGAATGTCGCCTTCTTCGTTTTCTTCTTCCTCGTCAAGACGTTTCTTGAAATCTCTATTCTTCTTGAAACGGTGCTTTTCAGACATAGCACGCTTTTCGTCTTCCGTCTTCAGAATATTGCCTTCGCCACGGAATTCCTTGAGCTTTCCTTCAAACATCTGGTATTTTCTGAACTCGCACTCCAATGAACCGTTGTAGACAGGTATCTTGATAGAAGGCTTAAGACCTATCTGGTCAAAACATTCCTGACGATAACTCAACACCCAAGCGTCGTTGTTCTTGAACTGATGCTTAAGCACTTCACCCATCATTCGGTATGTTCCGAGCAAGTCAGGCGTAGATATGCGTTCTCCGTAAGGAGGGTTTACCACGAGTATAGCCTTTCCTTCCGGCTGCTTGAAGTCTTTGAAGTCAGCCTGCTTTACGGTAATATCATTAGTAAGACCTGCTGCCTTGGCATTGAGAGTAGCGGTATTTACAGCAGCCATGTCTATATCGTAGCCATATATATGGTGCTTGAACTCACGCTCCTGACTATCGTCATTATAGATGCGGTCAAAGAGTTCGCTGTCAAAGTCATGCCATTTCTCGAAGGCATATTCCTTTCTGAAAAGTCCAGGAGCCATGTTTCGTGCAATAAGAGCGGCTTCTACAAGCAATGTTCCTGAACCGCACATAGGGTCAATGAAGTCTGTTTCGCCTTTCCAACCTGTCATTAGAATCATTCCGGCAGCCAATACTTCGTTTAGCGGAGCCTCTACTGACTCTTGGCGATAGCCTCTTCTGTGAAGGCTTTCACCGCTTGAATCAAGCGAAAGTGTACACTTGTCTTCAGCTATATGCATGTTAAGACGAATGTCAGGGTTAGATACAGATATGTTAGGGCGCTGTCCTGCTTTCTCGCGGAACTGGTCAACGATAGCGTCTTTTACCTTGTATGAAACGAATTTTGAGTGTCTGAATTCTTCAGAGAATACCACTGAGTCTACAGCAAAGCTCTCTTTAAGGTCTATATACTGGCTCCAGTCTATCTTTTTTACCTCTTCGTAAACCTCGTCGGCAGTAGTTGCCTTGAAGTGTGCGATAGGCTTTAGTACCCTTATTGCAGTGTGAAGCTGGAAGTTAGCCCTGTACATAAGTTCCTTGTCGCCTGTAAACGACACCATTCTGCGGCCTATCTGCACATTGTTAGCTCCCAGTTGAGTCAGCTCTTGAGCCAAAACACTCTCAAGTCCCATAAAGGTTTTGGCTATGAGTTCAAATTCTTGTTCCATTATTTCGTAATCTGTTATTTTTGTTATACTATACCTATATAGTTATGATTAAATAGCTTGTCAATTCGATTTCTTGTATTTCTTTGTCTGAGGTTCCATGTCTTCTGTAACCCAGATATTAGCTCCAACGACGCAGCCTTGCCCTATGGTTACCCTTCCAAGTATGGTTGCGTTTGAATAGACGATAACATCGTCTTCTAAGATAGGGTGTCGGGCGATACCTTTGATAGGGTTTCCGTTCTCGTCAAGCGGGAAACTCTTGGCTCCAAGCGTTACTCCCTGATAGAGCTTGACGTTGTTTCCTATTATACATGTAGCGCCTATTACGACACCTGTACCATGGTCTATCGTGAAATGATGCCCTATGCTTGCAGCTGGGTGAATGTCTATGCCTGTCTCCGAATGTGCCATTTCTGTAATGATTCTCGGTATCAACGGAACGCCAAGCAAAACAAGTTCGTGTGCTACACGATAGTTTACCAGAGCGCGAATCACGGGGTAGCATGATATTATTTCACCTGTGCTTTCAGCGGCAGGGTCACCGTTGTATGCCGCTTCTACATCAGTAGCGAGCACGGCTCTTATGTCTGGCATGCGCATTATCAGCTGTGTAGCCAGCTCTTCTGCATGGTTCTTGTGGCATGTAAGACGGTCTTCTGTGTCTTCGCAACATTTGTCCACAAAGCATAATCCAGCAGTTATCTGGTCGGATAGCAGCTTGTGAAGCCTTTCGATATTTACTCCAATATGATATTTTAGGGTTTTGACATTAACGGTAGACTTACCGAAGAATCCTGGAAAAAGAATTGAACGTGATAGCTCCATTATTTCCGCAAGAGCCTTTCCCGACGGAAGAGGGTCGCCGTTACGGTGCTGATGAAACAGTTCTTTTAACGATTCCGGTTGCGAAAGCCGTTCAACCGTCTGTGTAAGAATCTGCGTTAAATTGTCAGTATTCATTTAATTGTGTATCAATAATGGTTCTGCAAAAATACTTTATTTATTATTAACAGCCAAATTTTTTCGGATTTTATAGGAAAATTATCTTGTAATTTGAACATTAAACACTCTTTTTTCTTGTTTCTGTACAAAGCGAAAGGCTATGCCAGGCTTATGGCTGCGTATTATAAGGCAATGTTTCTGCTTTGTTGCAACATCATTTCACGTCAATCATCTTATGTGTCTGCAATGAAAGTCGCCATTTAGGGTGGGCAAGACAATAGTCGATAGCTGCCCTTAGAATAGTTTCATTGTGTGCCTTGTTGCCTGTGTCGCACGGTTGCAGGCTATAGACAGTTGCTTCAACGTTGGCATATATATCCATGTCTTGGGCTGCGTCTTGATATACTACTTTCAGTTCGTCGATATGCTTTAGTGATATAGTGCTGCGTTTAGGAGAACATGTAACCCAGTCGATGTGGCAAGCTTCCAGTAACGGCATAGTTCCGTTAGTTTCTATCTGAACGAATTTACCTTTGTCGTGCAGCATGTCTACAAGACTTGATGTAAGCTGCAGCGTAGGCTCGCCGCCTGTTATGACTACATGTGAAGTAGGGTAACTTGAGATGCTGCAGACTATTTCTTCTTCGGTCATCTCCGTGAACGGTTCATGTTCCGTATCGCAGAAAGAGCACGAAAGATTGCACCCGGCAAGACGCAGAAATACCGCTGGTGTGCCTGTAAAATAGCCTTCGCCCTGCAGCGAATAGAATATCTCGTTTACACGCATACCGCTTTTATTCCTCGTCAACTATGTATGTAACAGAATTGTTTCTGCTTTCTTCAACGTCAACTCTAAAGCATTGAGGTATCTGTTCGCATATCCAGTGTGCGATATTCTCTGCCGTTGGGTTGAAAGGAAGCAGTTCATTGAAGTTTCCGTGGTCGAGATATCCGTGTATCTTGTCCTTTATCTGCTTGAAATCCACAACCATTCCTTCGGCGTTCAATTCCTTCGCCTTGCAGTGGACTGTTATTATCCAGTTATGTCCATGCATCTCACAGCACTTGCTTTCATAGGGAAGTGACAACCTATGACAGCCTGCTATCTCCATTCTTTTAGTTACGTAATACATCAATAATACAATTGGTGGTGCAAAGATAGTGCAAATGACTGAAAAAAGAGAATATATTCTCGTTTTTCCGAATGGCTTTTGATTTATTTGAAGATATGAATGCTTTGTTTTGGTTATTTGTTATAGACAGAAAGAAATTCTAATGCCGTCTGCTTTTTACTGATTTACGCAAAATAGGAAATCGTTTTAGGGTATGCCCAATGGCTATCACGCTCATTATTAGTCCAATTCCGTAATGCAACAATCCTATTTGTGAGCTTACTCCATCAACAAAAAGCAAGACTATTCCGCTTATAGTTTCAAATAGGAACAATACGGATAAGACAACGGTTACTTTACTTTTATTTCCAATTCCCTTATTAATAAGCCCCTTATACCATCTCCAATGGGTAGCAAAATGGAATACTATGATTACAAGAAACAATAAACTTGCCAAAACATGAAACACAGCCCAATTGTGCCATAGCTCATGATTGCTGCCATGCCCAGCAACATGCAATTCTATTCCTGTATATGCCGTAAACAGGAACAATGGTATTAATGTCCAGTCTATAATAAAAATACGCTTCATGATATTATCCTTTGTTAGATTGATTTGCATTTTTCTTTTTCAACGGCTTGATAACAGATATAGTCACAATACAAACGAAGCCGACTAATTGGATTATTCCTGCTATCGCAACATGATAGATATTAGTCCAAAAAACATCCATATTGACATTATCGTAAAGCATATTCTGGGCATATACTACGTTATCTTTTATTGTTATTCCCATATATCCTGCTCCTATAATTACCAGCACTATGGTAATAATCCATTTTACGGTAAGCCATCTTTGTTTGAAAAATCCCCATTTGGTAAATATGCCATATATTAGAGCCGTAATAACAATACCAATACCACCAGGAATAAGGAAATACTCGTCTACTACAAGATGTGTAATAGCAGCCATATACATTGTTTCTTTCGTATCAGGAGTAATACCAAGTTGTAGACATACCAATGCCATGACGCCTCCTATCCACATGATGGCAAAAAGAAGATGGCTAATCTTCAAGATTTTAAGCCCTGTTGTGCCCAATTTCTTCATAATTATCAATGATTTTGTTTGCAATGTGCAAAGGTAGACATTCTATTGGGCGCAAACGATAACAATTGTAAAGAAATGAAATTCAGCGACGATTTCTTATGCGTGATAAAGAAACGGGAGTGATACCTAAATAAGAAGCTATATAATGTTGTGGTATACGTTGTATTATGTTGGGATATTCTTTAAGTAATTCTTCATATCTCTGTTGTGGTGTGTTTTTTATCCTTGACAGAAATAGCTTCTGATAGGCACGAAAACGGTCTATAAGTTTCTCTTCAAAAAGGTTTCTCGCATAAGAATCATGCTCAATAAGACTAAAGAAATCATTTCTTTTTATTACCGAAATATCTGTAGATTCAATGCTTTCCAGTGAGAATAGACTT
>JAUNIZ010000313.1 GCA_030523165.1 Prevotellaceae bacterium | reverse complement strand
AATGTCATCATTCAACTTCCGAATGATGACATTTGTTTTATATAGCCGTCTATATGCTTAAATATCACTATTATCAATCAGCGCATAAGCGTATGTCGTGATATTCGTATTGGCTTAATTGCTTTTGTCGCTCTCGATGAGCTTCAGAAGATGTTCAACGGCATCTTCCTCTGGTATGTTTTTCTCTACGCACTGCTTTTTGCGATATAGAGAAATCTTTCCTCTGCCTGCGCCTACATAACCATAATCGGCATCTGCCATTTCGCCAGGGCCATTGACAATACAACCCATAATGCCGATTTTCAGGCCTTTCATATCTTTTGTGGCTTCCTTTATACGCGCTATCGTGGAGCGAAGGTCATAGAGAGTTCTACCGCAGCCAGGGCAGCTGATATACTCTGTCTTTGATGTTCTCAGACGCGCTGCCTGCAGAATGCCGAAAGCTGTGGCGTTGATGTCAGTCAAAGACAATGTTCCGTTGTTCATCAGCCATATTCCGTCAGTAAGGCCATCGAACATAAGGGCACCCATATCTGCAGCCGATTCAAGCTGGAAATCGCCCTTTTCCTCTTGTGAATGTCTATACATCTGACAGAAAACCACTGGGTTCTTTATGCCGTTAGACATAAACTCATGAACCAGGGCACGCTGTTCGCCAAGACGATTCTGATGATTGCTCATGCAGATAACCACCACTTCAGGGTGAGCTTTAAGGCATGCAAGATATTCCTCGCTATTGGCTCCGAACTGGAGAACAAGGAATTTCAACGGTGAATCAATCATCGAAATGAACGGAACGGCATTGTATGGAAATATAGGAAAAACATTCTTGTGGCTTGACAGCTGCGAGTATGCATTGAAATCTACTATATATCGTTGCCCGTCAGCGAGTTTCTCAGGAAGAACATCGCCTGTATAGATATAGTCAGGTGTCATGTCTGGGTTAGAAGAAAGCTCGTCTGCGCCCTTGCCTTTAATGGCAGACATGATTACAACAGGAACGTTTTCGCCTCCGATGTTTTCCACTTCCGTTGTAGAACGTCGCTCTGGGCGAAGCCAGTTGAAACCATTTGCCTCATCGCCAGGTATAAGCAGATGAGATTCCTTGCGCTTTATGTAGTCTACAAGATGGCGCGCTACTGGTATTTCTGCTTCTGGCTCTTCGCTCAGCGATACCCTTATCGTGTCGCCAATGCCGTCAGAAAGCAAGGCTCCGATACCTACTGCGCTCTTTATTCTGCCGTCTTCTCCTTCGCCAGCTTCTGTTACTCCGAGGTGGAGAGGGTATTTCATGCCCTCTTTCTCCATAGCGTCTACAAGCAGACGCATAGAACGAACCATGACAACAGTGTTGCTTGCCTTTATGGAAATTACCACGTTGTTAAAACTTTCACGCTTGCATATACGTAGAAACTCCATGCAGCTTTCAACTATACCTTCGGGTGTGTCGCCATAGCGGCTCATTATACGGTCAGAAAGAGAGCCGTGGTTTACACCGATTCTTATAGCCGTATGGTGTTCCTTGCATATATCAAGAAGCGGAATAAGCTGTTTTTCAATCTTTTTCAGTTCGTCAGCATATTCCTCATCTGTATATTCAAGTTTCTTGAATGTGCGCGCAGGGTCAACATAGTTGCCTGGATTGATTCTCACTTTCTCTGTATAAAGAGCAGCAACCTCAGCTACATGTGGATTGAAATGAACGTCTGCCACCAACGGTGTGTTATATCCATGGCTACGAAGCAGAGCGTTTATGTTCTTCATGTTCTCGGCTTCGCGCACGCCTTGCGTAGTAAGCCTGACGTATTCACCGCCAGCTTTTATTATGCGCTCTGCCTGTGCGACGCTTCCTTCGGTATCATTCGTGGAAGTGGTAGTCATAGACTGCACCCTTATAGGATTGTTTCCTCCAAGTGGTGTGCTGCCTATCATCACTTCAGAACTTTCGCGTCGTTTGTAATTGAATAAATCCATAGATAAATGTATATATGAAGAATAGTACTGATGACATTATATAATATGAACGGAATCAATGCGAAGAAAGAGCTTTCTCTCTCGTTTCATCAATCCGCTACTCATTAATTTGTCTTGAACTTGTACTTTATCTCAGATAGTTCCTTGTTTGCCTTTTCTATTTTCTTGCCCAGTCCAGCCTTGTATTCAGCAAGGCGAGCTGCAACTTGCTCATCTGCAAGCGAAAGCATCTCTACGGCGAGAATAGCGGCATTCATTGCTCCGTTTACGCCTACAGTAGCTACAGGTATTCCTGGAGGCATCTGAATAATGCTCAGCATAGCGTCAAGACCGTCAAGCATACCTTTGATTGGCACTCCTATTACAGGCAATGTCGTTGAAGCAGCAATCACTCCAGGCAAAGCAGCAGCCATGCCTGCACCAGCTATGATTACCTTTATTCCGCGCTCTTTAGCACCTTTCGCAAAGCTTTCCACAGCGTCTGGTGTGCGATGAGCAGATAGAGCGTTTACCTCAAAAGGTATTTCCATATCATCCAAGAACTTTATTGCCTTCTCCATTACAGGCAGATCGCTTGTGCTGCCCATAATAATGCTAACTACTGGTTCCATATTCTTTATATTTTAGTTATTTATAGTTTTGACTTCAGTTATA
>JAUNIZ010000061.1 GCA_030523165.1 Prevotellaceae bacterium | reverse complement strand
TTACATTCGTTAACATGATTAGAATCTAAAAATCAGCACTTCATTTTCAAATCCAATGATGTTTCTTAATGCTAAATTATCGGTATTTTGTAAATAAAACGGCATTTTTACATATCCTTTTCTTATACAAAAAGGGTATAAAAACCATCACGAAAAATATGCTTTCATGATGAGAAAAATATGCTTTGTAATGACATTCACATATAGAAAGCCTCGCTAAACGTCATATCTGATATTAGGGTTAATTTCAAACAGTCTATTTATGAAAGCCTCCTTGTGGCGAGGAGAAATAACCAAAACCGTAACTTTATCGTCAAAATATATCGCAATCCTGTCTAATGATGCAGCTGGTGCCGAGAGAATAGTACGGGTGTTTTCAATCTTGCATATAGACTTTACATCATATTTTTCATTGCCAAGAAAACCGTTCTTCACGATTAGCATAGTATCTGAAATAACATAAGAAATGGAGAAAATGCAATAAAACACGAAAGCCAGCATACCGCCTTCAATTAAAACAATTATCCACGAGAAATCTGACGGCATTAAAAGAATAACAGGAACTACTATGACTATAATTATCACAGCCACCAGCCATGCGTCTACCTTGCTTCTATAAACCGTAGCCATAATACTCAAGTCTCGTTTGCCGTTTATAACCGTCTTTTAATCTGAACACATATAAAATAAGTTCCGCCCTGGTACGCATTTTGAAGAGGCGCGGCGGAAATTGTTGGCACAAAGATACTGCATTTTTGCTTTTATTCCAAACATCTCTGAAAATACTATGGAAATCATCTTAGAAAACATGGAAATTTCGGCAAAAGTTGAAAATCATGGGAATTTTTTATTGAAAATCTTGGGAATTTTGGATTTTCACACAAAAATGTTAGCTATGTACTACCAAAGATTATCGGGAATGAAATAGAACTAAAGCCAAGAATATCATGAGCTGTGTATTGGTGATTTGCTTCGTGCATTTACGGCATTTTCAATAGCAGGGCATAAGGTAACACCACTCCCCTGTCTTTCCAAGTCAATTCCAAAAACATTTTTCTTTGTATTCCCTTTGCCGTTTGCGTTTTTTTTCGGAAATTTGCAGTCTGATAAAGATTGACATAAAAGCCCGTTCAAAGGCTATAAACAAGAAACATTATGCGTAAAGTCATTGGAATCGGTGAAACCGTATTAGATATAATATTCAGAAACGAACAGCCTATAAGCGCTGTGCCTGGCGGCTCGGTGTATAACGGGATAATTTCTTTGGGGCGCGCCGGGGTGAACACCACATTCGTGGGCGAAGTGGGCAACGACAGAATAGGACGCCTTACGGTAGAGTTCCTGAAGGCAAACGGAGTGAACGCTGACCATGTGAACATGTTCATCGGCAGCAAGTCGCCTATATCTCTGGCTTTTCTTGACGAGAAGAACGATGCCGACTATATCTTCTACAAGGACCACCCACACGACCGACTAGACTATTTCATGCCTGAGATAAACGAGGACGACATCGTGATGATTGGCTCCTACTATGCCGTAAACCCCGTTATCAGACCACAGGTGATGGCTATTCTGAACATGGCGCGAAGCAAAAGAGCAATAATCTACTATGACGTGAACTTCCGCAAGTCGCATGAGAACGAGGTGATGAAGCTCACGCCGAACATTCTGGAGAACTTCGAGTATGCCGACATTGTGCGAGGAAGCCGCGAGGACTTCAACGTGATGTACAAGATGGACTCGCCCGACAAGGTGTATAACTCGGAGATTTCGTTCTATTGCAAGAAGTTCATCTATACCGACGGGGCATCGCCTGTAGAGCTTCGTGCCGACAACGGATTGAAGAAAAGCTATCCTATAGAAAGCACCGAGACGGTGAGCACGATAGGAGCCGGAGACAATTTCAACGCGGGACTGGTGTACGGCATGATAAAATACGGCATTACGCGCGAGACGATAGACAACGGTCTCAGCGAACAACAATGGGACAACATCATAGCATGTGCGCAGGCATTCTCCGCCAACTGCTGCAAGAGCATAGGCAATGCCGTTGACACGGATTTCGGAAACATTATGAAAGCAGAACTTAAAGATTAAAACAACAAATAAACAACTGTCATGATTGAGATTACAAACAAAATTTATTATGTAGGCGTGAACGACCGCAACAAGAACCTCTTTGAAGGATTGTGGCCTCTGCCTAACGGAGTTTCATACAACTCTTATCTTATCGACGACGACAAAGTGTGCCTTATCGACACCGTTGAGGTTGACTTCTTCACCCAGTTCATCGAGAACATACGCGAGGTGATTGGAGACCGCAAGATTGACTATCTTGTAATCAACCATATGGAGCCTGACCATAGCGGCTCGATAGCGCTCATAAAGAAATATTACCCGGAAATACAGATTATCGGAAACAAGAAGACCTTCGGCATGATGGAAGGTTTCTACAAGGTTGACTCAAACGAGGTGGAGGTAAAGAACGGCAGCACTATAGAGCTTGGACACCACACGCTGAGCTTCGTTCTCATTCCTATGGTTCACTGGCCAGAGACAATGGTCACTCTCGACACTACCACCAACGTGCTGTTCTCAGGCGATGCTTTCGGATGCTTCGGAGCATTGAACGGAGGCATAATAGACTCTGAAATCAACTGCGACACCTTCTGGCTCGAAATGGTTCGCTATTATTCAAACATCGTGGGCAAATACGGCACTCCTGTACAAAACGCCTTGAAGAAGCTGGAAGGCGTGAAACTCGACTATATCTGCTCTACCCATGGACCAGTATGGCACGACTATATAGAGAAGGTAATAGGCATATACGACCATCTTAGCAAGTATGAAACAGAAGAGGGCATCGTGATATGCTACGGCACAATGTACGGCAATACGGAGCGCATGGCAGAAGTGATAGCGCGTGCAGCAAGCCAGGCTGGAATAAAGAACATCGTTATCTACAACGTTTCAAAGACACACCACTCTTATATACTTCGCGACATCTTCCGCTATCGTGGACTTATAGTGGGTGCACCTACATACAACGCTGGTCTATACCACGAAATGGAAGTGCTTCTCAGCGAAATAGCCGGCAAGGACATCAAGAACCGGCATTATCTGGGATGGTTCGGAAGCTTCGCATGGGCAGGCAAGGCTGTAGAGCGCATAAAGGAATGGAACGAGAACAAGCTGAAGTTTGAAGTCGTAGGCGAGCCTGTAGAGATGAAGCAGAGCCTAAGCGAAGAGTCTTTCGCCCAATGTGAGGCACTCGGAAAGGCTATGGCAGAAAGACTTATAGCAGACAGAGAAAACTAAATGACAAGGGCGATGAAGCGTATAAGACTTGGCTTGTTGCCTCGCATAATCATAGCAATCGCGCTAGGAGTAGCGGCAGGAAATATCCTGCCGTTGCCTTTGGTGAGGCTGTTCGTGACTTTCAACTCCATATTCAGCCAGTTTCTCGGCTTCATCATACCGCTTATTATCGTAGGGCTTGTAACCCCGGCTATAGCCGACATAGGCAAGACTGCAGGCAAGCTACTTGTAGCTACCGTAGCGATAGCCTATATTGACACCGTATTGTGCGGCTTGCTGGCATACGGAACGGGAAGCATATTGTTCCCTTCAATGGTAGAAGGCCAGGCACAGCTTGCTTCTACGGAGAAGGCAGCAGAGATTCTTCCGTTCTTTACGGTAAACATACCAGCCATGATTGACGTTATGAGCGCGCTGGTGCTTTCGTTCGTGTGTGGACTGGGCATAGCCTATATGGGAGCTTCAACGCTGAAGAAAGCTTCATGCGAGTTCGGAGAGATTATAACAAGAACGATAGAGAAAGCCATAATACCGCTATTGCCGCTATACATATTCGGCATATTCACCAATATGACATATACAGGCGAGGCATATCGCATAATGGCTGTGTTCGCACAGATTATCTGTGTAATATTCGCCCTTCACATAATAATACTCCTATACCAGTATTGTGTGGCTGGAGCATTTGCAAGGAGCAACCCCCTACGCATGCTATGGCGCATGCTTCCAGCCTATTTCACAGCACTCGGCACATCGTCATCGGCTGCAACGATACCCGTTACCCTGAAACAGACCGAACTGAATGGAGTGAACAAGGGCATAGCAGGTTTCGTAATACCTCTGTGCGCCACTATCCACCTTTCCGGCTCGGTAATGAAAATCACTGCATGCGCATTGACTATATGCATGCTTGAAGGCATACCCCACGATTTCAGCCTTTTCGTCTACTTCATAATGCTTCTTTCCATAATGATGGTTGCGGCACCTGGAGTGCCAGGAGGAGCAATCATGGCATCGCTCGCTACACTGGCTTCAATACTCGGATTCGGAACGGAAGAACAGGCATTGATGATTGCCCTGTATATCGCAATGGACAGCTTCGGCACGGCTTGTAACGTAACGGGCGACGGAGCCATAGCGATAGTTATGGACAAGATGTTCCCAAAGGCTAAGGAAAACGCAGCTGCATAAGCCTACATCGACCATTATATCATTAGGATAAAAAGAAAACATCGCTATTCCATATTATATATATTGGAATAGCGAAACGTTTTTATATAAATTGACTCTTGCGGAATATTGCGACTATTCTTCAAGCAGATGCTTAAGTTCCTCAATGTCGGAAGCAACTTTAAGGCTCTTTTCGAAACCTTCGCGTATCACGCCTTTAGCCTTAAGGTCATCGAGCATAGAAACAAGCGAATCCCAGAAGCCTTTGATGTTATAAAGAACCACACGCTTGTCATGATACCCTATAGAAGCAGCGGCTACAACGGTGAATATCTCGTCGAGCGTTCCTACACCTCCAGGCAATGCCACAATGACATCGCTCTTTGCTATCATAAGGTCTTTACGGTCGCTGAGATTATCACACATAATCTTCACATCGGTATAGTCAGATGCCCTTCCGTGCTTTTCCACTATGGTTGGAACCACTCCAATGGTCATTCCCCCTGACTCATGCACTGCTTTTGCTATGCACTCCATGAGACCAAGATTACACCCTCCGAACACCAGCTGGTGCCCGTTTTCACCCATCCAATGCCCAAGCTCTTCTGTCTTTGAAAAGAAATCTGGGTCTATATTTGAATTTGCCGAACAAAATACCGCTATCTTCATATCATTTGTTTTGTGCAAAATTAGCGATTTATAATGAAAAAGCCTAACCAAAGGAACTTTTTAACCGATTTAGATTTAATATAAGCGCAATAAATATGCATCAAGTGAACCTATACCGATAAAAATTCGTAACTTTGTAATGTTTAGCATAAATAGACCTATAAACAAACGACATCATGAATAAACCACACATCATAGACAAAGGCATCATAACGCGCATCGCCATAATTGCCGTCATAATAATGACCGCAAACATATCTAACGCACAAAAGCCCATAAGGCTCACTACAGACCTTATAGAGCATACCGACATTGTTTATGTAGACGGTTATCCCTCTACCATGACTCTCGATGAAACCAAAGACGCGATAGAGAATTGGCAAACAGCTTTAGTGAGAAGCGAAAAACCATGCTTTGGATGGGTTATGACGAGCCAAGAAAACAACACCATGCAGATGGCTTATCGTGTTCTTGTGGCATCATCTATGGATTTACTCAACGAGGATGATGCCGACATGTGGGATAGCGGTCTAATAGAAAGCGACAATTCGTCGAATGTTGTTTATCAGGGAAAACCTCTAAGGCCATCGACAATATATTACTGGAAGGTGAAAACATGGGACAATCATGGTTCTGAGCCTATATATTCTGATGCAAGAGCGTTTATGACGGCTAAGGTATTGGACAACGGAATATCACGATACCCATTGGAAAAGACCGATGAATACGCAAAGAGCATAACCGTAAACGGGAAGGGAAACACGCTTTTGGATTTCGGAAACGACGCTTTCGCACAACTATCGCTCACGCTTACGGGCACGAACGAGAACGACACCGTAGATATTCATCTGGGTGAAGTGCTAAAAGGCACTCACGTAAACCGCAAACCAGACGGCTCTCAACGATATGCCCTCTATCGCCTGCCATTGACAAAAGGCACAAAAACATATAAGATAAAGCTACGCAAAGACCGACGCAACACCGCTCCGAAGATGAATGAAAGCGGAGTAGACCCTATCTTCATGCCCGACTATATAGGAGAGGTCTATCCTTTCCGCTATTGCGAGATAGAAAACTATAGCGGAAACATCGGCAAGACTGACATAGTAAGACATAGTGTGCATTATCCGTTCAACGATAACGAAGCCTATTTCCATTCTTCTGATAGTGTGCTTAACATGATATGGGAACTTTGCAAGCATACGGTGAAAGCCACTTCGTTTTGCGGGACATACGTTGACGGAGACCGAGAGCGAATACCATACGAGGCAGATGCCATAATAAACCAATTAAGCCATTATGCCGTAGACCGCGAGTTCTCTATGGCTCGACACAGCATAAACCACCTTGTATATAACCCTACATGGCCTACAGAATGGATTCTGCAAACGGTTATCATGGCATGGAACGAATATATGTACACTGGCGACAATAGGCTGCTAACGGCTACATACGAGGATCTGAAAGCGAAAACACTATTGGCGCTACGCGAGGAAAACGGACTTATAAGCACTCGAACGGGAAAGACCACGCCCGATGTCTACAAGTCTATACACTTCAAGGGTGCTCGCCTTAAGGATATTGTGGACTGGCCCCAGACTGGTGCTGAAGGTATAGAGAAAGAAAACGGTGGTGAAGCTGACGGTTTCGTATTCACCGACTATAACACTGTGGTGAACGCATATCACTATAAGGCTCTTACTCTGATTGCGGAAATAGCAAAGGCTCTTGGAAAGAACGATGACGCAAGTCTTTACACAAAAGAAGCGGAACGTGTGAAGAAAACTATAAACGCATTGCTCACCGAGAAAAAGACAGGTTTATACATAGACGGAATTGACACTAACCACAAGTCGTTGCACTCAAATATGTTCGCCCTTGATTTCGGACTTGCCACTAAAAAGAACAAAGCCAATGTTATAGATTTCATAAAGAACCGTAAAATGGCTTGCAGCGTATATGGCGCACAATTCCTTCTCGATGCGCTTTACGACAATGAAGAAGCGGAATATGCACTATCGTTGCTTAACTCCACTTCTATGCGCAGCTGGTACAACATGTTGCGTATAGGCTCTACCATAACTACAGAGGCTTGGGATAATGTGTTCAAACTTAACCAGGACTGGAACCACCCTTGGGGAGCAGCACCTGCTAATGTCATTGCACGAAAACTAATGGGCATAGAACCGCTTGAACCAGGCTTCTCGTCTATACGCATAAAGCCTCAACCGGCTTCACTCAGACATGCTTCTATAACTCTGCCTACAATAAAAGGTACTATAGCCGTAACATTCGACAATGACCCTAACAACGCTTTCACCATGACCACAACTATCCCAGCCAACACTACCGCAGAAATATGGCTTCCGAAAACAAAGAACTCCATTGTGTTTCTAGACAATAGCCAGCACTCCCCTACTCTTTCCGACAACTATATAAAGATATGTATCGGCTCTGGAAAGCATACTATTGAAATAAGGAGGAAATAAAGATACATAATATAAACGTACATTATATATTAACAAAGCCGCCTATGAAGATTTTCATAAGGTGGCTTTTCTCTTCAAAAACACAAGCATTGAACAAAATTATATAACATATCGGGAAAAAACGCCTTATCATAGACCTGATTGATATGTATTATAAAAATAACTTTGAACAAAACGAATAAAGTGATAAACCAAAAAAGCATAGCTACAAGCGGTAAACACTTTAAAATCATTAACCAACGTTATCTGGCTTTTTAAGGAAATCCCTATATAAAAGTAGGGAAATTCCCCTACCAAAATATAGTTTCTAACTTGGAACGAATTGCATAAATATCTATCTTTGCAACATAATTAAAACATTAATTAAAACCTACCATTATGAAGAAATTAATTTTAATGATCGTAGCGCTGTTTACATTATCAGCAACGACAACAAAGGCAATGACTTATTCTGAAGTTTGTGACGAGGCTCTGTTCCTGACAGATAAGATGGCATACGAACTCGGACTTTCATCAGACCAGTATGACGCACTCTATGAAATCAACCTCGACTATCTGATGTCTATCAGCAGTTCATCAGATATAGAAGGAACATATTGGACGCGCCGTAACCTCGATATCGGCTATGTGCTCACAACGGCACAATACAAGCTATTCGAAGCAGCCGAATACTTCTTCCGCCCTGTTTACTGGAGTTCAGGACTTGTATATAGAATCTACTCACGCTATACAAACCGCAAACAGTTCTATTGCAGCAAGCCTACGGTATATAGCACATACAAAGGCGGCACTCATAGCTGGAGCAAGAACAACAACAAGAGCTGGTATTCAGGCCGTAAGTTCTACACAGGAACAACTCCTACCCCAGTCTATAAGAAGAGTTCAACAACAAAGACCACTACAACAAAGAAGGTCACTAACGTTAAGAACAATGTAAATACTAAAGTTAACAAGACCACAAACCAGGTTAAAAGTACCAACAATCAGACAATAAAGAAAGTGAACAGCACTTCTTCTCAGGTGAAGCAGAAAGCAAGCACTACTTCTACCCAAGTGAAGAAAAAGGCTAGCACAACCACTTCTAACGCAAAGCAAAAGGTAACTAATGTAAGCAATCAGGCGACAAAGAAGGTGAGCAATGTGAATAACCAAGCCAAGAGTACCGCTACAAAGGCTGCTACAAAAGCTACAAATACTGCCAAAGACGTGAAAGCCTCAACCACAAACGTAAAGACGACAACTAAGAAAATAGTAAACAACAAATAGGAGTAAGATAAGTCGTATCTCATGGATATTGGTTTTAAGAGTAAAAAGATTTATTTTAGGAAACTGCAATATAGATAAGATTAAAAAAGCAAGATGCGACTTTCCATAAAGGAGAGTCGCATCTTCATTTTAAACATTCACTATTGATGGCTTTTACTTTCACAAGTATAATATTAAAAACATCAATATAAAAACTACAAGCCATTAGAACCTCACGGATAAAAAAGGCTTTCCCCTAATGAAAATAATTAAACAAGCTATTTTATTCTATCTTTCAATTCTTGCGGAATTTCAGGCATTGCACCGTTCTGTGTACATACATAAGCACTCACTTCAACGGCTATCTTATGCGCTTCCTCTACGGGCAAACCCTTAAGGATAGCGGCACAGAACGCACCTGTAAATGAATCGCCGGCACCTACGGTATCTGCTACCTCAACTTTTGGCGTAGGCTGGAATGAAGTCTTGCCTGGTGTAAACACGTAACTTCCGTTTATTCCGCAAGTAAGGACAAGCATATCAAGATTATATTTTCCAAGAATCAACCAGCACTTGTTGCTAATGTCCAAACCTGGATAGCCAAACATTCTTCCTATTTGGATCAATTCTTCATCATTGATTTTCAGAACATTACACATTCTCATTGATTCCTGTATGATTTCCTTCGTATAGAAATTCTGGCGAAGGTTTATGTCAAATATACGCAAGCAATCCTTTGGCGTAGCCTTTACGAACTCGCCTATGGCATGTCTTGATATTACATTGCGCTGGGCAAGCGAACCGAAGCATACGGCACGACAATTCTTTGCTATCTCATCGACCTCTTTTGTATAAGGAATATTGTCCCATGCCACATTTTCCTTAATCTCGTATGTAGGTATTCCCTCTTCATCAAGAGTTACCTGAACCGTACCTGTAGGATAAGGAACACGCAACATAAGATAGTCAAGTTTCTTTTCGTTAAGGGCTTCTATCGTTTCTTCGCTAAGCTTATCATCGCCCAATGCGCTAACCGCCATAGAGTCAAGCCCGAATTGACCTACATGGTAAGCGAAGTTTGCCGGTGCTCCACCAAGTTTCTTTCCATCGGGGAGAACATCCCAAAGTACCTCGCCCAATCCTACTATTGTCTGTTTCATGATTATCTATTGTTTTAGGGTTTTATTTTCTAACTTTCTTAATATAGGTTATAAGGTATAGTACACCTATTATCATTACAGCTACAGCACCTATCTGACCTATGGCATCGCTCGCAAAGCCCATAAAGAGCGGGAATACTGTTCCTCCGAAAAGTCCCATTATCATAAGCCCGGAGATCTCGTTCTTCTTCTCCGGCACTGATATCAGAGCCTGGGCAAACACCATAGAGAAAATGTTAGAGTTTCCATAGCCTACAAGAGCTATCGCCGTATAAAGAACTATCTTGCTTGTTCCGAAGAACATACCGAGCATGCTGAGTATCATCATCACTACACTAATAGCGAAGAAAAGACGATTACTTATGACACGAAGCAGGAAAGAGCCTGTAAAACACCCTACGGTACGGAAGATGAAATATAGACTTGTTGCAAAAGCGGCTTCGTTCAAAGTCATGCCCAAACGCTCCATAAGCAACTTGGGAGCCGTTGTATTAGTACCTACATCAATGCCCACATGGCACATAATGCCTATAAACGATAACAATACTATAGGTTTGCCGAGCAGACGAAGGCAATCTGCAAATGACGAAGGCTTTCCTTCTATCTTCTCTTCTTCTATCGGAGTTACGAAAAGGAACAATGCAGCCAATATGCCGACTACAAAATATATGGCAAACAATATGCGCCAGCCGAAACCAAATGTAGGTATCATGGCTATTGCACCCCACATTGCAAGATAAGGAGCAAGGAATGACGCTATGGCTTTTATGAATTGTCCGAAAGTAAGTGTACTCGCTAGCTGGCCTCCGCTTATCACTAACGATACAAGCGGATTAAGAGAGGTCTGCATAAGAGCGTTGCCTATGCCTAAAAGCGAGAATGATATGAGCATGATAGTGAAGTTCTCGCCAAACAAAGGAATAAGCAGAGATATGACTGTAACTATCAATGAAAAAAGCACCGTCTTCTTTTTTCCTATCTTGTTCATTAACATTCCGGTAGGTATCGAGAATATCAGGAACCAGAAGAATACCAATGACGGGAATATGTTAGCCGTAGAATCTTTCAGCCCCAAGTCTTTCTGGACATAGTTGGACGCGATACCAACCAAATCTACAAAGCCCATAGCAAAGAAGCAGAACATTACGGGAATTATGTATAATACTTTGTTCTCTTTCATGAAACTTGATTTTGTAAGTTTTGATGTTTTTCTCTAAATAAACAAAAGGGGAACAATCCAAAGATTGTTTTTCTTGAAGTCATCGGAGTTAACTACACTTTTATATGCACTTAACTCCTTTGACTTTCATTTCACCATTTAAACTACCTAAATTATAAACTTATCTTATGAACCTTAATTCCAGAGAATTCAGACTTGCCGCCTTCGGTATAAAGCTTTATTGAATCATAGTCGGCTGTAGGGAACACAAGGTTTGTCATTGCTATACGGCCTCCGTCAACAAAGATTTCTACGGAACATTTATCAACAAAGATATCAAGATGATATGTCTTGCCTTCACAAAGGTTTAGAGGTGCCCATGTACCGAGAGCGAAATCGTTCTGATAGTTGATGGAATTAGCCTTGCGCATAGGAACCTTTATCTCTCTATGCTCATGAACATCAGCTGCTTTTTCTATGTCATGGATAGAAGAACGGTTTCCGAACTCCGTTTGTCCGCTTTGCGTGCGATCCATAACTATACGGTTATTCTCCATATCAAGATAGATAAGAGCCTTCTCTCCTTTTGAGTTATATATTTCAAGTCCAGCAACCTTAGCCTTGTCAGGAGTAATATCCATTTCTATTTCAAACGCTCCCTTTGCATCAGAAGCAATGCCGTTGGAAGCTTTCTCACCATTGACCTTTACATCTGCTATGGTCTTTGTGTCTTTACGAAGAGCCTTTATTTCAGGAACAACATCAGCAGCTACATAATATTTACCGTCTTTTGTATAGAGTGAAAGCTCACGAGGAAGACCATTGGCACCACGATGCTGCTTGATAGGAGTAACGTTGGCATATTGCCAGTTGCTCATCCAAGGCAATGCTATGACACGATCGCCTGTGTTTGAGAAACATACAGTAGCATAGTGGTCTTTGCCGAAATCAAGCCATTTAGCCGTATAAGGGTCATCTACGCACTTGAAGTTAGTGCCGTCGAAATCACCTACAAAGTATTCCGTAGCGCTTCCTCCGAACATACATCCAGGGTTAACGTTCATGAGCATAACGTATTTTTTGTTGTTCTTGTCACCGTTTACTGGCATCTGCACGAAGTCAGGACATTCATACTGACTTGGCTGGGCACCATAACCTTGTCCGAAACCGCTTACAAAGTCCCATTTCTTCAAGTCGGTTGACTTATAGAAACGCATTTCCTTATCGGCAGAAACTATCATATACCATGCTTTAGCTGGCTGATACCAGAACACTTTAGGGTCGCGGAAATCTTTCAAACCGTCAAATGGAGTAAGTACAGGGTTGCCTTCGTATTTTGTAAATGTGCGGCCATTGTCTGTACTATAAGCCATACACTGTATCTGTCCGTTCTTGTCGCTTGCAGAAGTATATAGAGCCACGATTGCTCCTGCACCATAACCTGCAGTGTTATCCTTGTCTACAACTGAACTTCCAGAGAATATATGTCCAAGTGTATCGCGTGCTATTGCCGGGTCAAGTTCTTTCCAATGCATAAGATCTGTACTTACTGCATGTCCCCAGTGCATGTTTCCCCATTTGGAACCGTATGGGTTATATTGGAAATAGAGATGATATTCACCGTCTTTATATACCATACCGTTGGCATCGTTCATCCAGCCGTAAGAAGGAGTATGATGGTAAGAAGGGCGATAATAGTCGGTATTTGTAACGTCCCATGTATTTGACATCTTCAGATTCTTCAATGCGAGAGCATCTGCATTAAGGTTAAGAATCTTTACGGTAGCTGTCTTTCCACCTCCAAGAGGGAACGGAACGCTATAATCTGTCTTGTTTCTCGCCAGACGAACATCCATCCATGTATCTGCTGGAGAACCTGTATCAAGAAGTACCTGTGATTCTTCACGCTCTTCCTCTACAGGAAGAATAAGATATTTCTGAGGGTTTGTAATCTTTACGA
The DNA here is from genome assembly GCA_030523165.1 of Prevotellaceae bacterium. GTDB lineage: Bacteria > Bacteroidota > Bacteroidia > Bacteroidales > Bacteroidaceae > Prevotella. The sequence continues at coordinate 3,605 of JAUNIZ010000061.1, read as the reverse complement.
TAGTCGTATCACCGCTACGCTCCACGTTTATTGTCTGTGCCATAGCTGATGTTGATAATGCTGCTATAGAGATAGCTGCAAATAGTCTGATATTTTTAAAGTTATTCATAGTTAATATTTTTTATTATAGTTGATTATGTATTGTAATAGATAAATTAGAAATACAGGAGGTCAAGAACTTCTTTATTGTCTTAAATCCTTGTGGAGAGCGGGAGAAGCAGGTATATATACCCTGCCTTCTCCTTGGATTTCTCTTTCCTTAATTGTCTTTAGCTCTCCTTCATCCTAAAAACATCCTTTTAGAATTTCAATGATGCGTTGAATTCAACCGTAAATGGTCTCAAATAGCTACCTGTCATAAGTGTTCCCGCATAAGCAGAAGCCTCATCCTTTGTAATAAGTTCTGCACCTGCGATACTACCTGAAGCACCTGTCTGGTTAAGGAAGTTCACAACTGTACAACCGAGTGATAGTTTCTTGTTAACCTGCCAGTTGATTCCTCCGAAGGTTTCCCAACGTCCGTTGAAATAGTAAGCATCGTTAAGGTTTGCGTATGTCTTGCTGAAGTAACGGAAGCTTGTCCATATCTTAAGGTCTTTTGTTATCATATAGCTTGGGTCAATCTCGATAAGCACCTGAGGTATTTCTGCAACTATATTGCCTGTAGCGTTGATTGTTCCAACATAACCGTCAGAGAATGTAACAGATGTCTCGTACTTTTTATAAGTAGGCTTCTGATATGTGAAGAGGAAGTGCAGGTTGAATCCTTTGAACGGATTAGCTACAACGTCTGTAGTCCATCCCCATGTCTGAATATCGTATGTAAGAGGAGCAGCAACGATTTCGCTTCCATGCTGGAGGTTGAGCGTTGAGTTGTTGTTTGTCTTTGATATGTAAGAGAACAATGATGTAAGACTCAGCCAAGAGTTGTTGTAATAGATACCGGCACGGCCGAGAGGAACCACGATCTTGTCTGTATTAGGCATTGTTGCCGATGCGAAGTTCTCGAAACGAGGATGCTGAACGATATAAGTGAAGTCACCTGTAAATCCGAACTGGTTTGTAAGCTTGTATGTTGCAGCTACAGAGAAATCGTAGTTAATCCAGCTATAGTCAAGCTTTCTTGGAGTAATGACGGTTCCGTCTGAAGCTATTGCACCAAGATAATAGTCAGAGAAACGTCCTAAAGTTTCGCCTTCTGAGTTCAATACAGCAGCGTTTTCTCCCTTCAATGTCTGCCATTCAAAGCGCGCTCCATAGTAGAGATTCAGTTTCGGAGTAATATCCCAGTCGTGTGTTACATAGAGAGCAAGCTTGTTCTCATGTCCCTTATAATATTCAGAAGCGTTCTTGTTATAGTCATAGAAGTAATAATCACGCTGGTTAGCGTCATATACACGTACTGGATAGCTGCCGTCTGATGCTACGCTCTGGTCATACATCGTGGTATTTGATGTATAGTCAATGTAATAGTGCCATTCGTTTACGCCCAGACGAAGAGTAGATGTATTGAACTTCTTAGAAAGCTCTGATGTAAAGAAGAACTCGTCGAAGTCACCTGAGTTAAGACATGTCATACGTGTCTGCACATATTCGCCTGTATACGGTGTGATGTTTCCGCTCTCGTTCTGATATACATAGTTGTATTCGGAATTATCCTTAACATTAATCAGAGACATTGGTGTCTGGTAGACAATAGCGGCACGGCCGAAGTCATAGCGTGCAGCCACCTTCCACTCTAGTCCGTTATCCCATTTGTAATTGTTCATGAGCGAGATTTCGTTAGAATAGTTCTCAGCAGCGTCATAGAACGTTGTCTCCTTTATCTCGCCTGTTCGCATGTCGCGATAAGTAATGGTGTTATCCGTAGGAAGATATGAAGTTGTACCTAACTTAAATCCTCCGTATTCCTTAACGCTACCGTCACCCACATATATAAAAGGTGCAGACTGTGTAGCATATTTATATATAGGGTGGCTATTAGAGTATTTGTACATCGCTGTAAACTCGCCACGGTCATTGTTATAGCGTTTTGTTATAGCCGCCTTGTAAATTTGTGTTCTGTCTTGATATGGAGTCGATTGTATGTCAAATGTTCCTGGGTCGAAGTCCTGGTACATGCTTGCGCTGTAATACCAGCCCTTGCCTATTGAACCGTTAAGGTTCAGTGAGAATTCCTGAAGTCCGAAGTGATTGGATTTATAGTCAAGTTGACCGTTGAATCCCTCTTGTCCAATCTTTGTAAAAGAGTTTACTGCATATCCTATGTTACCCGTTGTAATAGCCGTTTCAGCTATCTTCAACAATCCTACGTGGCTAAGACTTGCATCAGAGCGCCATATAGTGTTTACCATACGAGGGTTTGTTGAATAAGTAACAGGCAGTCCGTTTTCTAGAACATTAACGTCAGCAGAAGGAAGACCTATCTGGATTTCGCGAGGACCGTTCGCACTCGATGCGTTGAGCATAACGTTACGGTTGCCTTCCTCTTTAGACTTTGAACCATCAGCAGCATTCACCTTGTTCTCATGGTTCTTCTTTTCATCCTTTTTCTTAGACTTCTTTTTCTTTGATTTAAAGTCCTGAGGATTTTCTTCATTCTCATTCTGTTCGTTGTTCTCGGTTTTTTCCGTATTACTACCGTTATTATCATACGCGTATGAAGTTGAGAATGTCATCAATGACGCCAACGCCAGTACGCCAAACTTAATTGAAGTTGAATAATTTTTCTTCATATTCGGTAAAGTTTTGAAGGTTAGTTAGTACTTTTTTAATTATTTTCGATGGCAAATTTAGGGTATAACAGACTAATGGTATAAAAAATTTGTTACCGATAATATTAAAAATCGTTCATTGAAACATTAGTTTTATCATTTGAACGTTTTTTGGTAAGAAAGCGGGCATTATCCTACAAATAATCTTTATCCTAAAATTTTGAATTTGAAATACTATGCTTTAGTTATTTATTAGTTCAAACATTCCTTTCGGATCTACAATAGTAGAAATTATTTAAAGCTTATAGATTCGCGGTTACTCTGGCAACGGTTATTATAATCTAAATAGTACGCGAGTTCGGGATAATGGCTTTATAAAAACAGTTCCAGCTGTCTGCTGTTTTCCTCTATGTGTACAGGCATGGCATCCGAACACTCAAGGCATAGATGCTTAGACAACTTCATTGTGAGCATGTTCGAAGTCATCGCTGCTTATTGTCTATTTCCAAGAAAGCCGTGCATCAATGTTCAAAGAACGATTGACACACAGCTTGCCCTTTTCTAAATTCATCGAACTCACGTTAAATAGAAACTATAAATCCAAATTTGTTTATTTCCCATTCTATAAAAGCCGTGTATCGAAGTTCAAAGGACTATTAATACACGGCTGGCTTTATTCTAAATTCGTTAAATTCATGTTAATTTATAATTATCTTCATTGTTTTTCTTCTAATTTTTTGTCGGTTTTTGGCTTTGGAGGTTTCACATTTATCTTTATCGTGTCGAATCCCTCGCCGTAGACACCAATCACTCGGCTCTGACTTACAAATGCATCAGGGTCGATCATCTTGATGAGGCGGAACACGGTGACGCTGTTGCGCTTGCGGGTGA
>JAUNIZ010000312.1 GCA_030523165.1 Prevotellaceae bacterium | reverse complement strand
CATAATGTGACTTTGCCACCATTTCCCAAATCGAGCGTGGCAGTATGTACACCGAGAGCCTGAAATATCCGGCTCATTGTGGGTAGCGTGATAACGCTTTTCCCACTCTCTAGCTTTGATATTTGCGCTTTCTGTACACCAATAAGCTCTCCCAACTCCTGTTGGGTGAGGTTCTGCTCTTGCCGCATTCTGTGGATAGCTTCGCCAATAAAGTAGGCATCTACTTCCTCTTTGAGCTTCTTCTCCATCTCGTCTCGTTTTGGAGTTCCTTTCTTGCCGAAAACTTCATCTGTCAACACTTCGAGTGGTGTCATATTATTCTTTGCCATAACTATTTGTTTTTAAAGTATTCTTTCCTTATTGCTTCTGCCTTTTCGATTTCTTTTGGAGGTGTCTTCTGTCCCTTCTTTATTATACCGTGTGTTGCTATTATAAATGTATCTGTTTCCGTGTCCCAAAATGAAAATAACCTATAGCAATTTCCATTATACAAAGTACGAAATTCCCATATTTCGGAATCCTCCAACTTCTTGAACAGTTCTTTGCTCATTACTCCATTTGCGACTTTGTTGTAGTTATATACAATCTTCTCCTGTACCTTTAACGGTAAGGAACGTACAAATGTCAGGGCTTCGTCTAATAAGATGACTTTTATATTAGGCATTGCATTCTTGTTTAAATTCGATAGCAAAGTTATAAAATGGTTTCCATAAATAGAAACTTTAAGGCAAGAAATTGCAGTAATTTAACTTTTTGGGCGGAGTTTTATTATTTTGGAACTTCTCCATTAACTTCTATAACTTATCTCCTTTATCTTAGAATGTATTGGGCTTAAACCGACAAAAGTGTGTAATTACACATTTTTGTCGGTTATTATGTTTGGGCTAAATAATGTAGACTACACTCTAAAATGCAAAATAATTAAAGATTAATTTTGCATTTTTCTTGATTTGTACTAATTTTGTAACCGACAAAAGTGTGTAATTACACAAAAATATCGGTTATAACATGAGGATTGAAAGAGAATACTATCTGAAAAAGTTGATAGCCCACCGCGATAATGGACGTGTTAAGGTTGTCACGGGAATACGTCGTTGTGGCAAATCCGTCTTGCTTTTTGATATTTTCGGTGACTATCTCCGTGAATCAGGCATAAAGGAAGAACAGATTATAACTATGCGTCTTGATGAATTGTCCAATGCACGCTACCGTAATCCTGTGGAACTTGACAAGTATGTCAGGGGAATGACAACAGACAAGAACAAGCAATATTATGTATTGATTGATGAAATTCAAGAGGTGAAGCCTATATTCAATCCATGGCTTGAGAGCAAGAACGAAAAAATAGGTTTCGTTGAGGTGCTACTCGGTTTTCTCAACATAAGAAACGTGGATGTCTATGTTACAGGAAGTAATTCAAAGATGCTATCTACGGATATTATGACGGAATTCAGGGACAGAGGTGATGAAATACATGTAAATCCCCTTACTTTCAAGGAATACTACAATGCATATGGTGGTGACCGCCGCAATGCATGGCGAGATTTCATTACGTATGGAGGACTCCCCAGAGTAATGTTGGAGAATACTCCAGAAGAAAAGATTCAATATTTGCAGAACTTGATAAAGATGACTTATCTTTCGGATGTCATTGATCGTAATAATATAAAAAACAGCATTAATGTGCTTGATGACTTGCTCAACATTATCGCAAGTAATGTTGGTTCGCTTACAAACCCGACAAAATTGGAGAACACTTTTCAAAGCGTAAAGAACATAAGGGTTAATGACACTACTATAAGTGCTTATCTTGACTATTTCGTTGACGCATTCCTAATCCGTAAAGCATACCAATACGATGTAAAAGGAAAGAAATATATCAATACGCCAATGAAATATTATTTTACAGACATTGGGCTGCGAAATGCACAGTTAAATTTCAGACAGCAAGAGATGACGCATATCATGGAGAATGTAATATACAATGAACTGTCTGCACGTGGATTCAATGTTGACGTCGGTGTTGTCCCTGTCTTTTATAAAGATCAAGAGGGAAATACAAAGCGTTCAAAGCTGGAGATAGACTTTGTCGTTAACAAGATAAACAAACGTTGTTACATACAATCTGCATTCTCAATACCTGATGAACAGAAACGTAATCAAGAAACCAATTCGTTGCGTCGTATTACTGACTTCTACAAAAAGATTGTCGTTGTTCATGATAATATAGTCCCGTGGTATGACGAGGATGGAATATATTATATAGGTGTAGAAGAGTTTGCCTTAAAGTATATTGACGAGTTGGCTGAGACTATGTGATCTTTATGTTAAATTTGTTTTATATTCTAATTTAATGAGCAAATCTTTTCGATATGCAAATAATTATTTGTATATTTGTACGATTGTATGTAATGCAGGGAAAAGAGGAATGAGCTCTCCGATTTGACTTGTAGAAAGTACATGAAAAACCGGTAATAATGACAGATGTCATAACTAAAAACAATAATAGAAATAACAAATAAAACAGTCTTTACATAACGCACTAATGAGTTGCAGATAGCCTATATAGGCTCTGCAAATGGCAATTTATAGCCTGTTACTGTCTTTAAAAAGAGATAGTTATACTTGGTGTGTATG
>JAUNIZ010000060.1:15996-16817 GCA_030523165.1 Prevotellaceae bacterium | reverse complement strand
AAATTTCAAAGCAATCGAAGTATTTTTGTAATTAGCGCTTTGCAGAAATCAGGAAATGTTCTTACTTTTGCATTGTTGTTATATAAATACTGTTTTAATGCAAAAATATACCTATATAATATGAAAGTCATCAATTTAAGCGAAACAGATTCAGTCGTAGGACAGTATCTTTCTGAAATCAGAGATACACATTATCAGCAGAACAGGTTGCTTTTCCGTAACAATATCATGCGTATCGGGGAGATTGAAGCGTATGAAATCAGCAAGACACTGGATTATGAGCCAAAGAATGTGCAGACACCTCTTGGACTTGCGTCTGTCAGAGTGCCTTCCGACAAGATTGTCTTGGCGACGATATTCCGCGCAGGTTTGCCTTTCCATAATGGTTTTCTCAATATCTTTGACCATGCAGGAAACGCTTTCGTGAGTGCTTATCGTGAATATACTGACGAAGAACACACAAAGGTAGGCATCCATGTAGAATATCTTGCAACTCCGGACATCGATAACAAGACCATTATTATTGCCGACCCTATGCTTGCAACAGGTGGTTCTATGGAGCTTGGCTACAAGGCTTTCCTCTCAAAAGGCACACCCCGTAGAATACATGTGGCATGTGTAATAGCAACTCCAGAGGGAATAGACCACATCAAGAAGACATTGCCTGAAGACAAGACTACAATCTGGTGCGCTGCAATTGACCCGGGAATGAACGAGCATAAATACATTGTTCCTGGCTTCGGCGATGCCGGTGACCTCTGTTATGGCGGTAAGCTTTAGGCGAGGGTATGCCGTTGTTTTACAGATGTTTATTGCCCGCT
>JAUNIZ010000060.1:0-15986 GCA_030523165.1 Prevotellaceae bacterium | reverse complement strand
TATAAAGCTTTTGTTTCTCAACAGGAAAACTATTGTTTGTCGATAGGAAAACTATGTTTTCTTGTCGGCAAGAGCTATTGTCATGAGTCGGCGATAGCGACATTCGATTACTGACAATTAGGATTCGCCAATTCGTGGCTTTTGTCTGACAATCTTGCATATATGCTTTCTATGTTGTGCCATAAAGCATGTTATGTCAGTTCATGACATAATGACATAATGGCACGAAAACTCTCAAATTGTAATGTGGATTAAACATTATTGCAATATGAACGTCGCATATTATTATTTATGTATTAAAAAAGATTAAACCGCCTCAAATAAGAATTGCTTTTGTTTCCAATTTTCCCCTTTTGGCATTATCTTTGCACTCGCAAAAAGTAAGATACAATTTATAACTCTTTAAACATAAAGCAATTATGAAAATTGAAAACGTTCACGCAAGAGAAATCCTCGACTCAAGAGGAAATCCTACAGTAGAAGTTGAAGTAACCCTTGAAAACGGCGTAATGGGCCGTGCAGCTGTTCCGTCTGGAGCATCTACAGGTGAGAATGAAGCTCTCGAGCTTCGCGACGGCGACAAAGGCCGCTACCTCGGCAAGGGTGTTTTGAAGGCTGTTGAAAACGTAAACACCATCATCGCACCGGCTCTCAAGGGCGACTGTGTATTCAACCAGCGTGCTCTCGATAACAAAATGCTCGCTCTCGACGGTACTCCTACAAAGAGCAAGCTCGGCGCCAACGCTATTCTCGGCGTTTCTTTGGCTGCTGCACAGGCTGCCGCTAAGGCACTTAACATTCCATTGTATCGCTACATCGGCGGTTGCAATGCTTACACAATGCCTGTTCCTATGATGAACATCATCAACGGTGGTGCTCACTCTGACGCTCCTATCGCATTCCAGGAGTTCATGATTCGTCCGGTTGGCGCATGCTGCGAAAGAGAAGCTATCCGTATGGGTGCTGAAGTTTTCCATGCACTTGCTAAGTTGCTCAAGAAGCGCGGCCTTTCTACAGCAGTAGGTGACGAAGGTGGTTTCGCTCCTGCTCTCGATGGTATCGAGGACGCTCTCGAAAGCATCTGCCAGGCTATCAAGGACGCTGGCTATGAGCCGGGCAAGGACGTTAAGATCGCTATGGACTGCGCAGCTAGTGAGTTCGCTACATGCGAGAACGGCGAGTGGTTCTATGACTATCGTCAGCTCAAGGACGGCAAGAAGAAGGATCCTAACGGCAAGAAACTTACTGCTGCTGAGCAGATCAAGTATCTTGAAGAACTTATCACAAAATATCCTATCGATTCTATCGAGGATGGTCTCGATGAGAACGACTGGGACAACTGGGTTAAACTTACTGCAGCTATCGGCGACCGTTGCCAGCTCGTAGGCGATGACCTCTTCGTTACAAACGTTAAGTTCCTCCAGAAGGGTATCCAGATGGGTGCAGCTAACTCTATCCTTATCAAGGTTAACCAGATTGGTTCATTGACAGAGACTCTCGATGCTATCGAAATGGCTCACCGTCACGGCTATACTACAGTTACTTCTCACCGTTCAGGCGAAACAGAAGATACAACTATCGCTGACATCGCTGTTGCTACTAACTCTGGTCAGATCAAGACTGGTTCTTTGAGCCGTACAGACCGTATGGCTAAGTACAACCAGCTTATCCGTATTGAGGAAGAACTCGGCGAGACATCTAAGTATGGTTATACAAAGCTGAAATAATAACAGCTGGCTATTCTATAATAGCTTAAGTTATTAAAATATAAAAGAGAATGAATCATAGTGGTTCATTCTCTTTTTTTGTTACCTCTTTTATATAGCTGCCCATTTGAGCTAAGGCAATGATAAATTATACATTGTGTATTGTATGTGGCATATTGTTCTGTCATTTCGTTATTGAAAGATTAATATGCTTGCGTTTTGAATGATAAACGTGCCGATTTGTTGTGATTTGGAAAAAGATAGTATTTGCCGTTATAACATTGTGTTATATTATTAAGTTAAAAGTGTGCGAATGTTATTAATGAGAGGCAAAATTGTATCTAATTTGTTAATATTAAGTTCGTAAACGTCTTTTTTTGAGGGTTTTATTTGTTATTCTGTAAAATATGATTTAAATTTGCAGCGTAGTATATTAATTTTTTTGATTTCTTATTAAAATCTTATGACAAAAGAGAGAATATTGAGTGCTTTTGCTGTTAGAGCATTTGCCCTTTTGACTTTTATGCTTTTCATATCAGTAGCCAATGCCAATGCACAACTATCGTCATTGACATTGAAGACTATTGACGGCAAGACAATAAAGACAAACGAACTGTCAAACGACGGAAAACCTTTCATCATTGACTTTTTCGCTACATGGTGCAAGCCTTGTAACCGTGAGTTGAGTGCTATAAGCGAAGTATATGACGATTGGCAGGCAGAAACTGGAGTAAAGCTTTTCGCCGTATCTATTGACAAGGCGCAGAATACAAACAAGGTGAAACCTCTCGTTGACCAGCACGGATGGGAATATGAAGTGCTGCTCGACCCTAACAGCGACTTTCTCCGTTCTTTGGGTGGCACAATGATTCCATACGTTGTAATCGTTGACGGAAGCGGTAAGATTGTATATAAGCATAGCGGATATACAGAAGGAGCTGAACAGGAACTCATTGAAAAAGTAAGAGAATTGGTTAAATAAGTTGGCTTTCAGAAGTATCTGAAATCGGCTGATTGAATGACAGATGAAGAAAATACTATTATATGCACTTGCCTTGCCGGTATTGGCTACGCCGGCTGTTGCGCAGGAAAATGGCGATAACAACATTACCGTCAGCGGAAGCATACAGAGCGACATTCTGATACCGCAAGACGATGACAAGATCGGTACAGAGCACTATAGCGAATGGGGACTTACAAACACATACGCTGAAGTATCTGTTCAGAGCGAACACATTGACGGTGGTGCAAGATTTGAATATACAGAGCATCCGTTGCCTGGTTTTGAGAACGATTTCAGCGGATGGGGAGTACCTTATATATATTTAAAGACACATTTCGACAAGTGGGACCTTACTGTAGGTAACTTCTACGAACAGTTCGGTTCTGGCTTTATACTCCGTACATATGAAGAGCGTAGCCTTGGTATAGACAATTCTTTGCTTGGCGGTAGACTTGTTCTTCGCCCAGTCAATGGAGTTACACTTAAGGCTCTTTCCGGAAAGCAACGCCGTTATTGGTCTCACAATGACGCTTGGGTAAGCGGTGGTGACCTTGAACTTAACTTTGACCAGTGGTTCAAGTCTATGAGCGAAAAGGGCACTTACCTTACTTTAGGTGCATCTTGGGTGAACAAGTATGAGAAAGATGAAGATATCATGGTTGATGCTACTCATAAGTTGAACCTTCCTACAACGGTCAATGCCTTTGACCTTCGCGCTAATCTACAGACAGGAGGTTTCAATATTCTCGGTGAATATGCTTGGAAGACCCAGGATCCTTCGTTTGACAATGGCTATATCTATCGTAAAGGAAAGGTTGCAATGCTTTCTGCTACATACTCTAAGAGCGGGCTTAGTGTGCTCTTGCAGGCAAAGCGTTCAGACAACATGTCGTTCCGCAGCAGCCGTAGTATGAACGGAACATCTTCGTTCATCAACAACCTGCCGGCATTTACTATGGAGCATACCTATACTCTTGCTGCACTCTATCCTTACGCTACTCATCCTGACGGAGAGTGGGCTTATCAGGCAGAGTTCGGCTATCGTTTCAAGAAAGGTACAACTCTTGGCGGCAAGTATGGAACAAGCATAAAGGTAAACTTCTCTCATGTTCATGCCATTGACCGTGCAGAAAAAGACGGTGCGGCTATGGGAACAGACGGTTATGGCTCTGCTTTCTTCAAGTGGGGCGACCAGACATACTATCAGGATCTTAACGTTCAGTTTGAGAAAAAGATGTCTAGCGCATTCAAGTTGAACCTTATGTATATGAACCAGTTCTACAACAAGACAATTGTTGAGGGCGAAGGCGGAATGATACATTCTGACATATTCATCGCAGAAGGCAAGTATCGTTTCAACAATAAGTTCACTTTGCGTGGCGAACTTCAGTATCTTGCTACTGACGATGATGAAGGCGACTGGATGTTTGGACTTCTCGAACTCTCTGTTCTTCCTAACTGGATGTTCACAATCAGTGACGAATACAACAGCGGAGAAACTAATATACATTATTATCAGGGTTTCGTGACATTCAACAAAGGTTCACATCGCTTACAGCTCGGCTACGGCCGTACTCGTGCGGGCTATAACTGCTCTGGCGGTGTCTGCCGCTATGTACCAGCCAGCAAAGGTGTTACCCTGTCATATAATTATAACTTCTAACGTATATGAATTTAAAGAACATATTATTATATAGCCCAGTCGTTCTTGCTGTAGCTGCGTTCACCGCCTGCAGTAATATCGATGAAGATGTCCGCTACGTCTATGTTGAGCCGGCAGAGGTATCACGTGCGGTTCTTATTGAAGACTTTACTGGACAGGCATGTGTCAACTGTCCGAATGCTACAGATGAAATAGAAAGCATTATAGAGACCTATGGCGATTCTGCTGTTATAGCAGTAGGAATACACAGTGGCCCTTTGGGCTTCCGTGGAAATTCTCGCTATGTGGGTTTGGCAACAGACTTAGGCGACGAGTATTATAGCCATTGGGGCTTGGATCATCAGCCTGTGGGCGTGATAAACAGAGTTAGCGGAGCTATTGACTATACTTCATGGCGTACATCTGTCTATGAGCAGATACAGAAAGAAGCTGGCTGCATTATAACAGCAGACAATAGTTATGACGAAGCTACAAGAACAGCCACTATCAATGTAGAAACATATAGTAGTGGAGGAACTATTAATGGTTATCTTCAGGTATGGCTTACCGAGGACAGTATTGTTGCTATGCAAAGCATGCCTAATGGTTCAATTGATTATTCTTATGTACACAACCACGTTCTCCGTGATGCTGTAAATGGCACATGGGGTGAAGCAGTGACAATGGCAGAGGGAGATATCATCAATAAATCATATACTTACCAGATACCTGAAGACTGGGTTGCAGATAATATGTCAGCTGTTATTTTCGTCTATGACAATAGTAACGGTGTTTATCAGGTAATAAAGAAGAGTTTGATTAATAAAGAATAAGAATAGTATTAACTTTTAAATTATTAATTATGGTAAAAAAATTACTCTTAGCTATCGTTGCAGTTTTCTGCTTGACGACAGTCAACGCGCAAGTGTTTGAGAAAGGAGGCAAGCTTACTATGTCTCAGGGTACAAGCGTTAAAAAAGCTCCAATAAAGAAGGGCCAGGCTACTATCGATTTCGGTTACTGGACTAGTGGTTTCTATCTTTTGGGAACAGGTACAGCTGAAACCTACGATATGGCAATATATGTGCCTTCAACTTATGCAGGAAAGCAGGTAACATCATTCTCTTTCTATCTTTATGACCCATCTGTTCTTACAAATGTGAAAGGTTGGGTTTCAACTTCTTTGCCATCAAGTGTAGACAATGCTGATTTCGTTCAGAACGTTACAAGCCCATTGGCTTATTCTTCTGGCGCTAATGAAATTACACTTGATACTCCTGTTACAATTCCTTCTGGTGGATGCTATGTTGGCTACTCGTTTACAGTAACAAGTGTTTCTACTCAGGCTGGATATTATCCAATCTTGACTTCAGAAGACGATGATATTGACGGCGGTATGTACTTGCGTACTTCTACAAACCTGACATCTTGGTATAATATGTATGGTTATGGCTATGGTAACCTTTGTATCACTGTTGGCATTACCGGTGAATTCTCTGATAACGGAGCAACTGTTTCTGATTTCGCTACTGCATACGCAGCTAAGTCTACAGAGACTACAGCATCTGCTACTCTTACAAACACTGGATCTGAGAATATCACTTCTGTAGCTTATACTATTACTGACGTTGCTACAGGTTCTGTTTCTGATGAAACAACTTATACTCTTCCTTCTGCTTTAGCAACTCAGGAAAGCGCAACAATCACTTTCCCGCTTGTAGGTGCAGAGACAACAGGTTCTACAACCAAAGCCATTACTATAACAAAGGTTAATGGTGTTGAAAACGGTGACCTTGCTGCAGCTACGGCTGAAGGTACTTTGGTTACTTTGTCACGTATATCAGACCGTAAAGTTGTTGAGGAAGAATTTACTGCAACAGGTTGTGGCTATTGCACACGTGGTATTGCAGGAATGGAAGCATTGGAAGCTACACGTTCAGATAAATGGATAGGACTTGCTCTTCACTGCATCGGTGTAAACTACTATGACCCAATGTATGTTGATGATTTTGATGATGTACTTGCTATGGCATCAGGTTATCCATCTGCAACAATCAACAGAACAAGTATCATTGACCCTTATTTCGGATCTGGTAGCAATATGCTTGGAATCTATGATGATGTAGATGCAGCTGCTGAAATTCCAGCTATTGCAGAGCTTGGACTTACTGCAACTTGGGGAGATGAAGCTATGACAACGATTAATGTAAGCACTGATGTTACATTCCTTATGAGTTCTACAGATGCTCCTTACGCATTGGGTTATGTATTGGTTGCTGACGGCTTGACAGGAACTTCAAGCTATTGGACACAGACAAACTATTATACTGGCGCTACTGGTGCAGATGACGAGCCTTATATCTATGCTTGGACACAGGAAAGCCAGTATGTTACTGGTGTAGAATACAACCATGTAGCAATCGTTGGTCAGGATGTTCTTACTGGTATCTCTGGTTCTATCAGCGCTCCTATTGTTGAAGAGGAAACACAGAATCATACTACATATTTTGACATCTCTAACGGTGTTAAGTCTTCTTCTACTAGCGACGAACTTATTCAGGACAAGAGCAAGCTGAAGGTTGTAGCTCTCCTTGTTAATTCTTCTACAGGTGAGATTATGAATGCTGCTGAAGTTGCTATCTCTGGTGGCACAAACGGTATCTCAAGTGTTTCTGCTTCTGATGAAAATGCTACTGAAGTTGCACGTTACACAATCGACGGTGCTAAGGTTAATGCTCCTGTTAAGGGTCTGAATATCGTTAAGCTTTCTAACGGCAAGTCTGTTAAAGTTGTTGTGAAATAATTGATTCTTTATATAAAGAGGGCATGTGTTGTGACATGTCCTCTTTACTATTGAAATAAATATAACTTTCACTTTTAAAATATGAAAAAGATATTTGCTTTGTGTCTTGTCTTGTTTGCAGGAACTTCTGTTTTTGCACAGGAAGATGTAACTAATATTTTTCAGTTCTGTGATGCAGACGGAAATGTCATAGAGAATGGAAGTGTTCTGACAAGAGACGAAATAGAAGAATATCCATTTGGTTCTGTGGACTTCGACAATTCCGTTATTGTTCCTTCTGGTCTGTATATGAAGACAACTGATGCAGACGCTGGCTATTATGTTGGAATCAGCTATACTATTTCTGAAATATCAAGAGGTAGTCATCAGATATGCTTTCCTATAACCTGTATTTCTGAAAGAACTGCTGGTACTTATGACACATCAAAAGGACAAATTGCAGAAGGCGCTTTAAGCGATATGCAGACAGAATGGCTGACTGGAGGTTATGGTACTTGTACTGTTACATATACAATACACGTATATGAGTATGCTTCTTTGGGAAGATATAACGAAGTAGGCGAAGGCTCTACCATCACAGTTAACTATGTATATGCAGACCCTGCAGGTATCGAATCTACAGAAGCCGGCAAGACTGTTGTAAGTTCTAAGTATTATGACCTTAACGGTTGCGAAATAAGCGAGCCTGTCAAAGGTTTGTATATCCAGAAGTCAAAGCTTTCTGACGGAACTTATAAGACTACTAAGATTCTTAAATAATAACATCAATACCATTGGTGTTATTATTTAGTTTGTGCATTCAATTATATAATAAAATCTTGTATCAGAACATTTAATGTTTTCTATTCAAGATCATTTTAATTTATAACTACTAAAAAATAATTATTATGAAGAAAATTTTACTTACTTTTGCTGCAATGCTTTCATTCAGCGCAACAACACTCGCACAGTCAATAGCAATAATTCCCGATGCAAACGCAGATGAACTTCAAGGAATAGGCTTATCTCGTGATGGACGATTTGTTTGTGGTTCTACTTATAATTATGACGGTTTCATTGCAAATTGGACTACAGGTGAGGTAAAAGTTCTGGCCGCAGAAGATTTGGTTTATGGTTGTGAATTGCGTTCTGTTTCAAACACAGGTGTAGCTACTGGTTTTGACGGACCTGCAATTACAGTTGATTTGGCTGGCAACAAGACAAAACTTACAGAAGATGAAAGTATTGGTGAATGTATTACGTCTGACGGAACACTGGTTGTAGGAAGTATGACTTCTGAGACTTATTATACACATGCTTGTTATTGGAAGGATGGTGTGTTGACAATGCTTCCAGAACCGACATCAGAGGAAATCGGATTTGAAGTCAGTGGCTCTTCTGCCAAGTATGTATCAGCAGACGGTTCTGTTATTGTAGGTCAGGTTATTGATAATATGGCTTCTTACCCAGCAATAGTTTGGACTTTGGGTGAAGATGGAACTTATACATTGAATCTTCTCAGTAAAGGTATGTTTACTGATGACTGGGATGACTATGAGACTCCTTATGTGACGTTTACAGCTACAGGTGTCAGTAGCAACGGAAGATATATCGCTTTGACATTGCAGACAAACGCGACAAGTGCTGATGCTTGGGATTATAGAAGCACAATAGGACGTTATGACCTACAGGAAGGTACAATAGAGGAAGCTGAGACCGATGGTTCTTCGGAATATTCTTCTTGCGGTATTGCTGATGACGGAACAGTTGTTGGCTATGGCGGAGGTTGGATGGAAAGAGTCGGTTTTATCTGGAAACCAGGTTCTTCTACTATGGTAACTCTTTCATCAGAATATCCAACCATAACAAAACTTGCTAGCTATGACAGCATATTGTCTAATACCGTTATCGGTATTTCTGCTGATGGTAACTATATTATGGGTTTTGGAATGGATCCTGAAACTTATGTTTACGAGACATATGTTCTTGACCGTAATCTTGCAACAGGCATAAGTTCTGCTGCTGCAGATGCTAAGGAAGTTAAAGAAGTTGCTCGTTACACTATCGATGGTGCAAAGATCAGTACTCCATCCAAAGGTTTGAATATCGTCAAGATGTCAGACGGAACGACAAAGAAGGTTATCGTAAAATAATGCTTTTCTCTTAGATTTGAAATATTAAAATAATTATATAATCAGGACAGGCAGAAATTGCCAGTCCTGATTAATAAAAACTTTAATATTGACATTAATTGTCTACGATATAATCAATACCAGAAGGAATATAATATAAATAACTAAATATATTTATTATGAAGAAAATTTTACTTACTTTTGCTGCAATGCTTTCATTCAGCGCAACAACACTCGCACAGTCAATAACAATTCTTGAAAACCAAGTAGTAGTAGAAGATGGCTACGAATACGAGGTCGGCAAGATGGCTTTGGCTATTTCTCCTGACAGTAAATACGTTTGTGGTTCTACTGATAGCTATCAAGGTTTCATTATAAACTGGAAAGACAATGACACTAAATATCTAGAACCTGAGGAAGGTTGTGAACTTCGTTCAGTATCAAACACTGGCGTAGCTGCAGGTTATGACGGTTCGTGTGCTATTACATTTGACGTTGATGGTACAAAAACTGTTCTTTCTGACACAGGTATGGCTAATGCAATTACTTCTGACGGAACGCTTGTTGTTGGTAATCTCTTGGAAAATTCATGGTATCAAAAGGCTTGCTATTGGAAAAACGGAGAATTGACAATGCTTCCTGAGCCTACAGCTGAAGAAGTTGGATTTAATGTCAATGGCGCTGCTGCCTACTATGTGTCTGCTGACGGTTCTGTAATTGTAGGCTATGTTGTTGACGATATGAGTTCTTACCCTGCTGTAGCATGGATTTTAGGTGAAGACGGAACATATACAGTCAATCCTATCTGCAAGGGATATTTTACAGCAGACATGGAAGACGAGACTATTCCTTACGTGGAATTCAGACCGTCAGGAGTCAGTGCTGACGGTAAATATGTGGCTTTGTCAGTGAGGACAACAGGCTATTGTAGTAATATGGGGCGTTATAATTTGGAAACAAATACCCTTGAAGTTGCAGATTTTGAGTTGAATTATATGTTGAACTTTACTACATCTGGTATTGCAAATGACGGAACAATGGTAGGATATTGTGAAGACTGGAGCGAAGGTTTGATGTATGGTTTCATTTGGAAAGCTGGTGAAGCATCTTATGCAAAACTTTCTTCTGAATATCCAGACTTTACTAATCTTGCCGCTTATGATACTGCAGGTCATATCCCGACATTTATATCTCCTGACGGTAATTATATCGTAGGTTGGGGATACAATCCTGAAACTTATTATTGCGAGTCATATGTTCTTGACCGTAACCTTGCTACTGGCATAAATACAGTTTCTGATAACAAGGAAGTTAAGGAAGTTGCTCGTTATACTATCGATGGCGCAAAGATCAGCACTCCTACTAAGGGCTTGAATATCGTAAAGATGTCTGACGGAACAACAAAGAAGGTTATCGTGAAATAATATTTTGCCTTCTTTGGCATTATATATACTATAATCCAGACTGGCGCTTGCCCGTCGGTCTGGATTACTTGATTCCCAGTAAGAAAATAATTATTCACAATATAATAATACTAGAAAAACTTATATTTATTAATTAAATCAACGCAGTTTTATTTATTATGAAAAGAACTACATTCTTATCAGCTTTATTGCTTTGCTCTGCATCATTCGCTATGGCGCAGACTAAGTATAACTTTTCTAATTACAGCTTTACAGACTCATACGGTGAGACATTCTCACCTGTTGGACCTTTCTACCATGTGTCTGCAAACGGTCAGTATGCAGTAGGTTGTGATGACATTGAAATGAGTTATGGAGAGTCTTTCCTTTGGGATAAAAGCAATCCAAATGAACTGACACTCATCAATGCATCATCTAACCGTATCTCTGCTCAGGATGTTTCAAACGACGGTATTGTTGTAGGCTCATTTGAGAACAGAGAAGATGAGGATACAAAAGCAATCTGCTACCCTGGTTTTAGAACACTTGACGGAACATGGACAGCGCTTCCTGTTCCAGACGAATATGACCTTTCACAAGCAAAGAGCTATAACTATATGGAAGAGGCGAGAGCCATCACTCCTGATGCAAAGTATATTGCAGGTAACGTTCATTATGTTGTAGGTTATAACTCTACATGGGGTTGGAGCATCTCTTATCTTACACCTATACTTTGGGAAAAGACAGACGATGGCTATGTAATGAAGAACGTTTACCTTAACCTCGGCGATGAAGGCAAGAGCAAGGTTTATGACAATGGAGAACTGAAAACAGTAGACCATGCAGTAAACTACAAGACATTCGTTGTTTATGACATCAGCGACGACGGTTCTGTAATCGTTGGTGTAAATACTGCAGGTTCAGGCGGTCAGAATCCGGCAATCATCAAGAATGGCGAGTTAATTCAGCTTTTTGATTGCGGTGGCGATGTTGACGATGCTAATAACTTCAATGGTGGAGTTTGCAATAGTATCGATGCCAATGGCAATGTCTATGGATATTATCAGAATGATGACGCTACAGAAATCAAATATTTTGTTTATACAACAGAAGGAAACCTTGAATACTTTGACAAGCAGGTGTTCTGTGCTACTAAGGACGGTCAGCAAGTAACTTCTGAAACAGTTGACCTTTATAGCATACTCGACTGCAGCGACGACGGTTCTGTAATCGTTGGTGGTGGTATTGCTTCAACAGGATGGGGCGGTTCATATAATACTCCAGCTTTGGTTGTAGGAGCAATAACAACAGCTGTTGACCGCCTTGACGCAATCAAGAACAATATCGGTATTGACTATCGTAGAGGCGGTATGCTCTATATCAATGGCGAGTACCTTAACGCAGATGTTTACAGTGCATCAGGTGCATTGGTAGCAAGCGGCAAGCAGGGCAAGGCATTCAATACAGCAGGTTTGGCTGGTGGCACATACGTAGTAAAGGTGACAACTGCCAATGGTGTCAAGACCTTCAAGTTTGCTAAGTAATTTATAACTTATGTGGAATAAAAGAAGAATTTATAATTTTGCAAAGGTCGCATGTGTAATGCTTGCGGCCTTTGTTTCCCAGTACTCATCTGCGGAAGACCTGACGGAACTCAAACTCACCAACTGTGTAGAGCGAGTAGTTACGTCTCTTCCAGTCAGCGGTACAGATACATCAGGCTCTGCTCTATATTATCCGGAGTCTAAGATGCAGATGTTTAATGGATGCCGGATAACCAGTCTGCGCATATCCTTTAACAGTGCTTCCGCAGAAGGCGGTGTACGCATATTCATAACCCATGACCTTAACGGTACTCCGGAATATGAACAGACATGCACTGCTAAATCAGGATGGAACACTTTCACCCTTGACACGCCGTATGAACTGGACGGAACCGCTATCTATATCGGTTATGAAGTGACAGGTGCAAGATACCTTTCCTATTCCAATACCTTTGTAAAAGGAGAAGAGTGGGTATGGCGCAGGGCAGAAGGATGGGTACTATATGAAGACATATATAGTGCCACTATGGTTGCATACGTTCAAGGCGACAATCTGCCGAAATATGATGTCAGCATTGGCGATGTTGTAATGCCTGGCTATACAACTACAGGCACCCCTGTTACGTATACAGGCGGATTTTATAATCTTGGTGCATCTACAGTAGAGGAAATTACCCTGGCATATAAGGTAGATGGCGTTGTCGCTCAAACGGAGAGAATATCTGTAGGTTCTGTAGCTAACCGTACTTATGGCACTTTTGAGGCAAGCGGATTCTCATTGTCAGAAGAAGGAAACCCGGAGGTAACGCTTGAAATTACGGAAGTAAACGGCAATGCAGATTTAAATTTGACTGACAATTCCACACGTACAAAGAAACTGCTTTGCCGTGACAGCTTCACTCCAAGAAAGATTCTTATGGAGGTTTTCTCTACAGAACTTTGTACAAACTGCCCTGCTGCGCATAGAACTATCGAAGCACAGCTTGGCGACAAGACGGATATCATAGAAATAGGTCATCATGCTGGCTATCTGACAGACTATCTGACAGTAGACGCAAGCCTTGAATACGAATGGTTCTATGAGCCGGACATGCTTTACGCTCCAGCGTTCATGTTTGACCGTACAAGTTTTGCAGACAATTATCCTTCAGTATATAACTACGATTCTCCACTGACAGATGTCAATGCATCTGTACTTGACGCATTTTATGCTGAGGCTTCAGCTGCTCCTGCTTTTGTTACGGTAAATATATCAAAGGAGTATGACGAGACAACCCGTCATCTTAAACTTACTGTAGACGGTAACCAGCTTCTGCCTGTGGATAATATTGACAGTCTGCGCCTTTATGTCTTTCTTAAGGAAGACAGCATCTTTTCTGAAACACAACGTGGCTCGTCAGGCTCTTTCTATCATCGCAATTCTCTGAAAGAGTGTCTTACTGATGTATGGGGCGACAAGATAGATGTGGCAAACGGCTTTACTGCAACTTATGAGACCGATATTGCCGATACATGCAATGTTAAACAGATGTATGCAGTGGCATTTGTTGCCAACTATGATTCAGAGGATAGATTCAACTGTAATGTTCTTAACTCCAATGAAGTGAGGATTGTTGACGGCTCAAGTACAGGAATAGTTTCTGTAAGCGGTGACTCTGCGCCATTATTGCGCCTTGCCGATGGAAATATACTTCTTTCCGGTGAGGTAGACAAGATATATGTCTATGATATATCCGGTCGTCTTGTAGATACTAAGAATATAACAGGACAATCGTCTTTGTCTCTAGAGCAGCTCACAAGCGGAACATATATTGTCAAGGCTTCAGGTTCAGGACACAGCCAGAGCATAAAGTTCGTGAAATAACTAAGATACAATACGGTAATCAGGGCGAAAGGAGCGATTGTTTCTTTCGCCTTTTTATTTTGAGGCTATGTCTGTAATGTTTGGAGTTATGCTATTTGGGTTAAAATAACATATTATTACCCGTATCTTTCATATAAAAACAAAAAATATATCTTTTTGATTGGCAGAATAAAAATAATTTATTAGCTTTGCATTTAAAACAAAAAGAAACTAACCATGTCATTTACCGAACTTTGCAACCCGATTTTCATTCAGGCGATAAATGATTATCACCTTAAAGACAATGTAGACACACCGATAAACAATCCTTATGAAGCGGGAACGATAGAGAACAGCCTTTATCTGAAGTGCTGGATTGATACCGTTCAGTGGCATTTTGAGGACATTATCCGTGACCCTGCTATTGACCCGGTCGAAGCTCTTCAGCTGAAACGCCGTATAGACAAGAGCAATCAAGACCGTACAGACTTGGTTGAGCAGATAGACAGCTATCTGCGTGACAAATATAAAGATGTAGTAATACTGCCTGAGGCACGTCTTAATACCGAAAGTCCTGCATGGGCAATCGACCGTCTTTCTATTCTTGCGTTGAAGATTTACCACATGAAGGAACAGACGGAACGTACAGACGCCGATGCTGCACATATTGAGAAATGCCGTGCCAAACTGGATGTGCTGTTGCAGCAACAGGTAGACCTCGGTACAGCCATTGACCAACTGCTTGAAGATATTGAAGCAGGGCGCAAGTATATGAAGGTGTACAGACAGATGAAGATGTATAATGACCCAGCCACAAATCCTATTCTATACGCCAACAAAGATAAATGAGGGTTGAACACATACTCATAATACGGTTTTCAGCTTTGGGTGACGTTGTTATGACGGTACCTGTAGTGTATTCTTTGGCTATGCAGTATCCACATGTAAGGATTACTATGCTTAGCCGTGAGTTTGCACGACCGTTGTTTGAAAACATGCCGCCAAATGTAGGTTTCATGTCTGCCGACTTGAAACATGAATACTATGGCATGAAAGGTCTTAATGCCCTTTATCGTCGTCTGACGGCAAAGAACTTTACTGCTATTGCCGACTTTCATAGTGTCCTTAGGTCTGATTATCTCCGTATGCGTTTCAATATAGACCGTTATAAAGTTGCCCATATTGACAAGCATCGTAGCGGAAGACGTCAGCTGGTATCGACTGACAGCAAGAAACTGGTACAGCAGCCTACGTCATTCCAGAATTATCTTGATGTTCTTGAACGCCTTGGTTATCCTGTAAAGCCCGATTTCAAGTCAATATTCCCGTCGGAAGGCGGTGACTTGAGCTTGCTTCCTGAGATATTCAGAGAGAAAAAGAGCGGTGACCTTTGGATTGGTATTGCTCCATTTGCCGCACATGAAGGCAAGATATATCCTCCACGTCTTATGGAACAGGTGATAACCAAGGTTATAGCCCGTTATCCGCATTGCAGGCTATTCCTTTTTGGCGGGGGAGACAACGAGAAGGCTGTATTTAAAGAATGGTGCGGAAAATATCCTGAGTGTGTCAGTGCTTCAGAACAGCTAGGCGGTTTTGGCAATGAGCTTATATTGATGAGTCATCTAGACCTTATGATATCAATGGACAGTGCAAACATGCATCTTGCATCGATTGTTGGAACTACTGTTGTGAGCATTTGGGGTGCAACGCATCCATTTGCAGGATTCATGGGGTGGGGACAGAGCATAGACAATGCCGTTCAGATAGATTTACCTTGCCGTCCGTGCAGCATTTACGGCAATAAACCTTGCATGCGTGGGGATTATTCGTGCATGAAGAACATATCACCTGAGCAGATAGTAGAACGGGTTGAAATAGCCTTGCATAAAGTTGCAGTGCAACACAATGCTTAGAATGAGATAGTGAAC
>JAUNIZ010000311.1 GCA_030523165.1 Prevotellaceae bacterium | reverse complement strand
TGCCCAAACAATAAATCTGCCAAATTGACATGATTGGTGTTAGATTTTTATTATCTTTGCAACTGCTATCTTATAGTCTATAAGAATAGCACGATATTTGTATTATTGCAGATATATTCTGAAAAACAGAATAAAGGGAACCGTCTATAAAGAGAACGGAACTCTGTGAAACAATAAATATATAACAAGAAACACTTAAAAGACAATATTATGGCAGCAGGAAAATGGATAGGTGGTGTACTCGGTTAGATGTCTGGCGGTCCACTTGGAGCATTGGCAGGTGTAGTGATAGGCGCATTGTTCGACTATGGGCTTGACTATGTTAACACAAAAGACGAACAACAGTCATCAGACAATAACAGACAAGAGTTTGAAAGACGTCAGCAATACGAAGGTCAACGCAACAGTTTTCTTTTCGCATTGATGGTATTGGCGTCTTACATCATAAAGGCAGACGGCAAGATTATGCATTCAGAAATGGAACTTGTACGCAGATTCCTTCGTCATAACTTCGGAGAAGCTGCAGCAAGCCAAGGTGAAGACGTGCTGCTGAAACTATTTGAAGAACAGAAGCGCCAAGGCACAAACAGATTCAAATCAACGGTATATCAATGCTGTATGCAGATTGCAGCTAACATGGATTATTCGCAACGCCTTCAGCTACTGAATCTTCTTGTATTGATTTCACAGGCAGACGGCAAGGTTACAGGTGATGAAATTGTTGCGTTAAAGGAATGTGCGCAGTGGATGAGTATGCAGGAAAGCGATGTTGACTCAATGCTTAACCTTAAAAGCGACAACATTGACGATGCATACAAGGTGCTGGGAATCGCTCCAACTGCAACAGACGACGAGGTGAAAGCGGCATATAGGAAACTTGCGCTGCAGCATCACCCTGACCGTGTAGCTACTCTTGGCGAAGATATACGCAAAGCTGCAGAGAAGAAATTCCAGGAAATCAACGACGCAAAAGAACGTATTTACAAGGCAAGAGGTATATAAGAAAATAAGAAAAAACGATTATCTCAATATGTAAAGATAATCATTTACTCATAACAAAATTAATTTCCGCAAGATAAACGGAAATCATTTCCTTATGATAGTAGAGCCAGTAACTCCCTTATCTATACCTTTTAGCTGAACGATAACTATGCTTTCCGGTATAGAAAGCATAGTTTTCCTAACCGTAAAACTACCTGTTGGCGATATGGTATCTTTATATAACAATGTTCCGGAAATGGAATACACACTGACATCGACATCGTTTTGCGGAACAGAATCAAACGTTAGAATCATTGTTCCAGACTCGTCTATGCTGACATGAACGGAACTTGGTTGGCTTTTACTTATCTCCTTTATGCCGCTAATGCCAAGAATATCAAGCAAACCTTTATATACGTCTATCTCTCCATACCCATAATAATTATTCGGATATGACAGTTCAGTTTCAGGTTTCCTGCTTGTTCTGCTGAATACATCTATTATTTCTTCTGGCGTAAGGTCAGGTTTAGCCTGTAGCCAAAGAGCAATAGCACCTGCCACAACAGGTGTTGACATTGACGTTCCTGTGCTGGAATGCCATAGATATGTTCTGCCATTGTAATCAAAATATGCTATGTCAAAACTCTTGTCATTAGCGTTCGGGTTAGCTTCAAGATAGAAACTGCTGTAAGAAGAAACGATATTGTCACCAGGAGCAACAATATCTGGCTTTATATTTCCGTCAACACCCGGTCCGATAGATGAATAATATGAGCGCACACCATCATTTCTCCCTGCCTGCGGATACTCGCAATAGTTGCCGAGATAGTTTGTAAATGAAGTGCGATGAATCGTTGCGCCTACCGTAATTATGCCGTCAAAACAACCTGGAGCCAAAACGTTATGACTAATTTCCGCATCATTCCACTTGTCGTCTGCCAATCCATTTGCAAACATACTCGAAGACACTCCACGTGCAGACACCTCGCTTTGCGTTCCAGTCAATACCAAAGCGATCGGGCTAAGAGAGCTTATCGTCACATCGCTCTCTATAGAAACACAATAAACAGTGTCGCCCACGATAAACGAAGAAGGGTAACGGTCAATGCTCAAACGGCACTCTGCACCTGTGTCTTTCTGCACAAACGAAAATACAGATGTGGTATAGTCAGTTGAACATTGGCTTGATTCTATCGTCAACGTATCTATTTCAGAAGTTCCGTAAGTAAGGAAACACATATGAAAAGCATCTCTGCTTTGCACGTAATATGTTGCGGAATTGCCGTTTGAATATAGAAACGAGCCAGCTTCATCAGCGCCAGACGGTTTGCACAGATAGCCTACATATTGAGATTCATTGCCTGCCGATGCCACTATTATGTGCCCTGGCCCCGTAAGCCCTGTCAGATATTCGCAGAAAAGACTGTCTTCGCCCGAATATCCAAAGTAATAACCCTCGCTGAATGATATTACACATGGCTTCGACTGGCTATCTGCATAGTCAAAAATATACTTGAATCCTAATGCGTCAGTAGCAGTAGTATATTTATAATAATCAGTAGAATCTATCAATTCGTAATCGTCAGAAACAGCATTGCTTACAAGACAGATATCAGAATCAAACGCCATTCCTCTGTAACGGCTTGTATATCCGCTGCCTGCAGCTATTCCAAGCGTA
>JAUNIZ010000059.1 GCA_030523165.1 Prevotellaceae bacterium | reverse complement strand
CATCATAGATAAGCTAAATGTTTTGCAAGTATATGTTATTTGAATTAAATTATGTAACTTTGCAGCATAAAACTTCACATAAGAAATCAGCGTAATTATGAATATACTTAAAGAGCGTATCCTACGTGACGGCAGATGCTATGAAGGCGGCATACTCAAGGTAGATAGTTTCATCAATCATCAGATGGACCCTAATCTAATGAAATCTGTAGCTGTTGAGTTTGTGCGACGCTTTGCCGGCACAGACATAAACAAGATATTAACCATTGAAGCAAGCGGCATAGCACCAGCCATAATGATGGGATTTCTGTTGGATTTGCCTGTAGTGTTCGCAAAGAAGAAAAAGCCAAGTACAATGGACAACATGCTTATTACAGAAATTTCCTCGTTCACAAAAAAGAGATCATACGATGTATGTATAAGCAGCAGCTATCTATGCCCTGGCGACAAAGTTCTTTTCATAGACGATTTCCTTGCATACGGCAATGCTGCAAAAGGCATTATTGACCTGATAAACCAGGCTGGAGCAGAACTTGTTGGCATGGGATTTATCATTGAAAAAGCTTTCCAGAATGGTGGTGAATATCTTCGTGGGTTAGGCATACATGTAGAATCGCTTGCAATAATAGAAAGTCTTGACAACTGCTGCATAAAGATCAGAGAATAAATATTGCATGAGAATTTGGTAGATGGTTACATTTTTTGTACTTTTGTACCCGATACAGAATGAGAGGTAAAAAGGAAGTAGGCATATTCTTAATTATCAAACTTATAAACAAACTAAATCTCTAAAGAAATGAAAACTAATATTTTAAAAATAGCGATTTGCATGTTTATGGTAGCCGTATGCTCTGTTCAGACAAAAGCGCAAATGTCAAGCTACGACAAAAACGAGCCTATAGGCTGGGCTGTGGCTACGGGAGAGGTAACAGGGGCAGGCGATGTGCCATACGATACGGTTACCGTTACGACAGCAAGCGAACTGAGAACTTATTTAAACACGGCTTCAACAAGGAACTATCTGATACTTATCGACGGAGAAATCGAGGTTTCAAGCCTTATTTCAATAAGTGGCAGAAGCAACAAGACTATCATTGGCTTACCGGGTTCTGCATTGGTAAACTCAACGCACACGTCTAGTACAAGTGGAACAGGCATATTACGTCTTGCAAACTGCAACAATATAATAATCAGAAACGTAACGTTCAAAGGTGCCGGAGCCTATGACAT
Organism: Prevotellaceae bacterium; assembly: GCA_030523165.1. Lineage (GTDB taxonomy): Bacteria > Bacteroidota > Bacteroidia > Bacteroidales > Bacteroidaceae > Prevotella. The sequence continues at coordinate 15,696 of JAUNIZ010000059.1, read as the reverse complement.
TGACGGCAATGACAATCTGCATCTACAGGGAAGCACGAACATCTGGGTTGACCATTGCGATTTCCAAGATGGTGTAGACGGCAATTTTGACATTACAAACGGCTCTGACTCGATAAGCGTTACATGGTGTCGCTTCCGCTATTTCATAGAACCGTGGGCAGGAGGCTCTGGTGGTTCTGATGACCATAGATATTGCACACTCATTGGAGGAAGCGATTCAAACGCAAGCCAAGACGAGACTCACCTGAACATAACGTTCGCCAACTGTTGGTGGGATGAAGGATGCAGAGAACGTATGCCTCGTGTAAGATTCGGAAAGGTACATGTTCTCAACTGTCTCTATTCTTCCAGCGTATCAAACTATTGCGTTGGAGGTGGATATAAATCGAATGTCTACATAGAAAACAGCACTTTCGTTGACCAAAGTCGCCCTTGGCGCAATTACGCGACATCAGGAAGCTACACCGATTATAATTATACGATTACAGGATGTTCAGGTGCCAGTGATGCCCAGGGTCGTTCTGGAAGCATAGAATACTTCATTCCTTCCGACTATTACACATATTCTCCTATGGCAGTTGACCTTGTTCAAACTGAAGTAGGCACATACGCAGGCGCTACACTGACCGTAGACGAGAACGGAAATATAGCCAGCGCAATAAAGAGCGTGGCTACTGGAGACGCGGAAATAGTATCTACATCTTATTATAATATGTCGGGAATGATGCTCTCACACCCACAGAAGGGCTTGAATATCATTCGTCATAAGATGTCAGACGGAACGGTTAAGACAATAAAAGTCATTATTAGATAATATAACAAGCATAAACATAAAACAAGAAACTAAAAATGGAAGATTTGGAGAAAGAAAACCTTCAGCTGCCCGAAAACGCCTTTACAGAACTGAAAGAAGGCGAAAAGTACGAGCCGGTGATGTCACCTAAAAGGAACTATCCTGAAGTAAACGGATGGTCAGTTACATGGGGTGTGCTCATGACAATACTGTTTTCTGCAGCTGCAGCCTATCTCGGCTTACGCGTAGGCCAGGTGTTTGAAGCGGCTATACCTATCGCTATCATTGCCGTTGGAGTGTCAACTGCAGCAAAACGAAATAACGCTTTAGGCGAAAACGTAATCATTCAGAGTATCGGAGCATGCTCTGGAGCTGTTGTAGCTGGCGCAATTTTCACATTGCCTGCTATATACATACTTAAAGACAAGTATCCAGAAATGGGTGCTTCATTTATAGAAATCTTCCTCAGCTCATTGCTCGGAGGTATTCTGGGAATACTTTTCCTTATACCTTTCCGCAAGTATTTCGTAAGCGACATGCATGGAAAATATCCTTTCCCTGAAGCAACGGCAACTACACAGGTACTTGTCAGTGGTGCTAAAGGTGGCGATCAGGCAAAGCCATTGCTCATTGCTGGTCTCGTAGGTGGACTTTATGACTTCATTGTCGCTACTATGGGATGGTGGAACGAGAACTTTACCACACGCGTAATCGGCTGGGGAGAAGTGCTTGCAGACAAGGCTAAGCTTGTGTTTAAGGTAAATACAGGTGCAGCAGTCCTCGGTCTTGGATATATCGTAGGTCTGAAATATGCATTCATAATATGCCTTGGCTCATTGGCAGTATGGTGGATAATAGTTCCAGGTATGGCTCTGTTGTTCCCTGACGCAGTGCTTAATCAATGGAATCCTTCTATAACGACAGCCGTTGGGGCGATGTCTCCAGAAGAGATTTTCACGTCATACGGCAAGTATATCGGTATCGGAGGCATCGCTATGGCTGGTATTATCGGCATTATAAAGTCATGGGGCATTATTCGCCAGGCCGTTGGATTGGCAGCAAAAGAAATGAAAGGCGGTAAAGTAGATGCAGCCAAGCTTCCACGAACACAACGTGACATCTCTTTCAAGATTATTGCCATAGGTTCAATAGCTACTATTTTGATTACGTTCCTATTCTTCTGGTTAGGCGTAATGCAGGGTAACATCATCTTTGCCATAGTAGGAATACTGCTTGTAACAATAATAGCTTTCTTGTTTACTACTGTTGCGGCAAACGCTATTGCTATTGTTGGCTCTAACCCTGTATCTGGAATGACGCTCATGACACTGATACTTGCATCTGTAGTAATGGTTGCTGTTGGTCTTAAAGGTACTGGTGGCATGATTGCAGCACTGATTATGGGTGGTGTTGTATGTACAGCTCTTTCAGTTGCAGGTTCATTTATCACTGACCTGAAAATCGGTTATTGGCTCGGAACAACACCAAAGAAACAGGAAACATGGAAGTTCCTCGGCACATTAGTATCGGCTGCTACCGTTGGTGGTGTAATGATTCTGCTTGACAAGACATACGGTTTTGCCAGCGGTCAGCTTGCTGCGCCACAGGCAAACGCTATGGCAGCAGTAATAGACCCGCTTATGAACGGTGTAGATGCACCTTGGATTCTTTACGGAATCGGTGCATTGATAGCAATCATCCTTACATGGCTTAAGATTCCGGCATTGGCTTTCGCACTTGGTATGTTCATCCCTATAGAGCTTAACGTTCCTCTTCTCGTAGGTGGCGCTATCAACTGGTATGTAACAAGCCGTTCTAAAGACGAACAAGTCAACAAGGAACGTGGCGAGAAAGGTACGCTTATCGCAAGCGGCTTCATTGCAGGAGGTGCGCTTATGGGCGTTGTCAGCGCACTTATACGCTTCGGAGGCATTAACATAATCAATGAAGAATGGCTTGCCAACCCATTGTCTGAAGTTTGCGCACTTATTGCATACGTGCTTCTGATTTTGTACTTTATTAAAGCAACAAAGATATCTAAATAACGTATAAGTATGTTTTATAAGGAGTCATAATGGGAGAAGTGTCCATTATGACTCCTTATTTTATATAAGTAAAGAATGGAATGTTCTTCATATAAAATATGAAATTAATATGAAAGTTATAAACCTAAAATTTGGTAGTAGAGCAAAAAAACATTACCTTTGCACCCGAAATTGTCCTATGGTGTAATGGTAGCACTACAGTTTTTGGTTCTGTCAGTGGTGGTTCGAGTCCGCCTGGGACAACTTTTTAAATATTATTCATACAATAATCGCACCTTATTTTATATAAGGTGCGTTTTTTTTTGTATCTTTGCAAAAGTAACCGCAGACGGGAAGCACTAACATATCCAAGCGTATTCTGCCTGCACACATTACAAGTTACAAATGCTAAGACAAATTTAAACATATAAAATACGATGAAAACTAATTACGAAATACGCTACGCATCACATCCAGAAGATGCTAAAAGCTATGACACTGCACGAATAAGACGTGACTTTCTTATAGAGAAAGTTTTCGCCAAAGACGAAGTCAACATGGTATATTCTATGTATGACAGAATGGTTGTAGGTGGAGCAATGCCTGTTGACGAAGAGCTTAAACTCGAAGCTATAGACCCGTTGAAAGCCGATTATTTCACTACACGACGCGAAATTGGAATATTCAACGTAGGTAAAGGCGAAGGAATAGTAAAAGTCGGTGAAGAAATATTCACTATCGGCTACAAGGAAGCGCTATATATCGGTCGCGGTGACCGTGACGTTTATTTCGCAAGCAGTGCCCCTAACCAACCAGCAATGTTCTATTTCAACAGTACTACCGCACATAAGGAATATCCTTGCAAGAAGGTAAGCAAAGCCAATGCCATAGTTGCACACATGGGTTCTTTGGAGATGAGCAATGAAAGAGATATCAATAAAATGCTTGTTTCTCAGGTTTTGCCTACATGCCAGCTTCAGATGGGTATGACAGAATTGGCTCCAGGCAGTGTATGGAACACTATGCCGGCACATGTTCATAGTCGCAGAATGGAAGCATATTTCTATTTTGAAGTGCCAGAAGAGCAGGCTGTTTGCCACTTCATGGGTCAAATAGACGAGACCCGACATATTTGGATGAAGGGAAACCAAGCCGTTCTTTCACCAGAATGGAGCATTCACTCTGCAGCTGCAACCCACAACTATACCTTCATCTGGGGCATGGGTGGCGAGAATATAGACTACGGAGACCAAGATTTCGCAAAGATAACAGACTTGAAATAAAAGTCGGCAAATATGAAATAAAATAATAACACCTTATAATATATAAATAAAATGGATACATTCTCAAAGAAATTTTCACTAGAAGGAAAGGTTGCATTGGTTACAGGTGCAGCCTATGGTATTGGATTCGCCATTGCTGAAGCATACGCATTGGCAGGAGCAAAGATAGCTTTCAATTGCCGTTCACAACACCACATGGATCAGGCATTGGCAGACTATAAGGCTAAAGGAATAGAAGCAAAAGGCTATATCTGCGACGTTACAAAAGAAGATGACGTAAAGAAGATGGTTGAAGACATAGAGAATGAACTTGGTACAATAGATATCCTTGTAAACAACGCAGGTATCATCAAGCGTATTCCTATGACAGAAATGTCTGTTGAAGAATTCCGTCAGGTTATTGACATCGACCTCAACGCACCGTTTATCATGTCAAAGGCCGTAATTCCAGGCATGATAAAGAAAGGACACGGCAAAATCATCAACGTTTGTTCAATGATGAGCGAACTGGGACGCGAAACAGTTTCTGCATACGCTGCAGCCAAAGGTGGCTTGAAGATGCTCACACGTAACATCTGTTCTGAATTCGGAGAGCATAACATTCAGTGTAACGGTATCGGTCCTGGCTATATTGCAACACCTCAGACAGCACCTTTACGTGAACGTCAGGCAGACGGCAGCCGTCATCCATTCGACAGCTTCATCATATCAAAGACACCTGCAGCACGCTGGGGAACACCAGAAGACCTCATGGGGCCAGCTGTATTCCTTGCATCAGACGCATCAGACTTTGTAAACGGTCATGTTCTGTATGTAGACGGAGGTATTTTGGCTTATATCGGAAAGCAGCCGAAATAACTAAAGTAAATGAATAAATCACAGACAAATAAAAAGCCCTCGCCATAAAGACGAGGGCTTAATTATTTATAGAATTCTGATTGATTAGTTCAGAGCATCTGTCAATTCAGCACCAGCCTTGAATTTAGCTACTTTCTTAGCTGCAATCTGAATCTTCTCTTTTGTTGCAGGATTGATACCCTCACGAGCTGGACGCTCAGCTACGCTGAATGTACCAAAGCCTACCAAGGCAATCTTATCACCTGCTACAAGAGCGTCTTTAATTGCTGCAACGGTTGCGTCGAGCGCTTTCTTAGAATCAGCTTTTGACAAACCTGCGCCAGCAGCTATCTTCTCAATAAGTTCTGTTTTGTTCATAATTATAAGTTATTAAATTATTAGTGTATCTCGCTTTTTCAGCCGAATAGTTTCGCAAATATAGACCAATCATTTCAAAAATCAAACAAAAAATAAAAAAAAGTGAAGAATTTCATGAAAAAAAGTTGGTATAAGACCTTTTTTATACCATATAATGGATATTTTTAGTAATTTTGCGCTGTCTTATTTTTAGATAATAAATTAAATTGATATGTTCAGAATACCAACAATAACAAAGAACTTACTGATTATAAATGTTCTGATGTTCGCTGCAACATACGTGTTCGGCTTACGCGGAATTGAATTCAACGACATATTGGGCCTACATTTCTTTATGGCGTCTGATTTCAGAATCTATCAGCTGTTCACTTATATGTTCATGCATGCAAGCATCGAACACATATTCTTCAATATGTTCGCGCTATGGATGTTCGGATGCGTAGTAGAGAATGTATGGGGTCCTAAGAAATTTCTGTTCTATTATATATCCTGCGGTGTTGGTGCGGGATTAATCCAGGAAATAGCACAGTTCGGTTCTCTGTATATGCTTGCAAGTGAACAGATACCAGGGTTCACTATTTCAAACATTATAGAGGTTGCACACAACAGTTCTGCTGTATTAAACCAATGGACAACGGTTGGAGCATCAGGAGCAATATATTCTATCTTGCTGGCATTCGGAATGCTTTTCCCAGAAGAACGAATATTCATATTCCCTCTACCTATACCTATAAAGGCGAAATGGTTTGTATGTATATACATAGTAATAGAGTTGTTCTCCGCATTGGCAACAACAAACGATAGCGTAGCTCATTTTGCACACCTGGGAGGTATGCTCTTCGGATACATAATGATAAGGTATTGGAGAAATAATCCTGGTGGAGGCAATTACGGAAAATCCAAAGGCCAACAGTTCTTTGATAATTTGAAGAACAACTGGGAACGTAGGTCAAACAGGAAAGCAGACAAAACGCAGCCTAAGAATGACTACACAAGAAAAGAGTCTGATTGGGAATACAATTCAAGAAAGAAGAAAGAACAAGACGAAATAGACCGTATACTTGACAAAGTAAGACGTAGCGGATATGACAGTCTAAGCGAAGAAGAAAAGCGTAAGCTATTCGATAGCGGTAACAAATAATAGAAAGAATAGGTTACATTCCGTTATGATAGGTCAATTCAAAAAGTTTACCTTACAAATGATTGCCGGAGCAAATATAGCAACGGCAATCATTATGTTGCTAATAGGATTCTCTGACCGAATCAGTCCTGAGAATCATCCTATTTTATCAAGTGCGGGTTTGGCTTTTCCCGCATTATTATTTATTAATGTGTGTTTTCTCATTTTCTTTATTTTCTTCAAGAGGAGATACATCATTATCCCACTTGCAGGGTTTATACTGTGTTATTCACCAATACGGAACTATTTCCCTTTGAATATCAGTAAAGAAACTCCAAGCGATTGCATAAAGGTACTTTCATATAATGTTTACAACTATAACCGTGAGAATGTAGCTGAAGGAGAAAAGAATCCTATCATAGAATATATAATCGGCAGCGACGCAGACATTGTATGCCTGCAAGAAGCGAAATATGATGACAATATAATATCTGAAATAAAGAACGTTTACCTATATAGAGATTCTGTACTAAGCAATGACAGAGGAGAATGTTTAGCGCTTTTCTGCAAGTTCCCAATTCTGTCAAAAGAAAAGATAAACTATAAATCAAAAGGAAACGTAAGTGGCGCTTTCAAGATAAAGATCGGAAAAGACACAGTTACGGTAATAAACAACCATTTCGAAACATCAGGCCTTTCTTTGGCAGACAGAGCCGATTTCAAGAAAATGGTGAAAGGAAAAGCTGAAGGAGATTCCATGAAAGCAGAATCAAAGCGTCTGATTGTAAAACTGGGAGAATCAGCAAAGATACGTGCCCCACAAGCTGAAGCAGTAGCAAAATACATACGTGAGACAAAAGGCAGCATCATCCTATGCGGTGATTTTAATGACAACCCTATTTCATATACCCACTATGTATTGGACAAGGAACTTACGGATTGTTACATATCTACAGCAAACGGACCAGGCATTTCATATCATCACAATGCGATTTTTGTCAGAATTGACAATATTATGTGCTCATCTGATTGGGAGCCATACAACTGCAAAGTTGACAACAGTATAGCATTTTCTGACCATTATCCCATATTTTGTTGGCTCAAAAAGCGTGATATTCAATAAAAAAGAATAATAAAAGCCTTTAAATTTTCCAAAGTATAAAAATTTAATTATCTTTGCACGCTATAATATCAAACCCGAAAAAACATCAAAATAAATAACAAATAAAATGCAAAACAAAGGAATTGTAATTGTTACAGCCGTTTTACTGACTCTTGCAAGCATTTTCTATCTGTCATTCTCGGTTGCCACTAGCTACTATGACAACCAGGCAGCTAAGATTAAGGACCCAATCGCACAACAGGATTATAAAGATTCTGTTAAGTATCTTGGTATCTATTCTTACCAGAAATGTCTTGAAACTCAGATTGGTCTAGGCTTGGACCTTAAAGGCGGTATGAACGTAATCCTCGAGATTTCTGTTCCTGACGTTGTTGAAGTGCTCGCTGACCACAAGACAGATGCAGCCTTCGTTAAATCAATGGAAGAAGCAAAGAAAGAGGAAGAGACAAGCCAGAAAGATTTCATCACATTGTTTATCAACCGCTACCACCAGAATGCTCCTGGTCATCGTTTGGCAGAAGTATTCGCTACACAGCAGCTCAAAGGCAAGGTAAGCACACAGAGTTCAGACTCTGAGGTTGAAAAAGCATTGCGCGAAGAAGTTCAGTCAGCCATTGACAACTCTTACAACGTAGTAAGAAACCGTATTGACAAGTTCGGTGTTGTTCAGCCTAACATCCAGAAACTGGAAGGTCAGGAAGGCCGTATCATGGTAGAAATGCCTGGTATCCGTGAACCTGAGCGTATCCGTAAGCTCCTTCAGGGTAGTGCTAACCTTGAATTCTGGGAGACATACAACAGTGAAGAAATCACTCCTTATCTCCAGCAACTTGACCAGCGCATAGCAAACAACTCTACGTCAACAGATACAACTGCCGTAAAAGACAGTGCTAATGTAGAGAAAGAAACAGCTACAACAAGCGCTGCAAAGCCAAAGTTCCAGATCAACAAAGACAACAAGGCAGCAGAAAAAGCTGCCAGCAAGAAAGAAGCACAGATTGAGCTTGCCAAAAAGCAGAATCCTCTGTTAGCTATCCTTCAGCTTGCTCCACAAGGCTCACTCAGCATTGTTGGTTATGCAAACGTTCGCGATACAGCTGACATCAATAAGATTATCTATTCTGAAACAGCAAAACAAGTTCTTCCTTCTGACGTCAAGCTCCTTTGGGGTGCAAAACCAGCTGAAGGCTTGTCTGTAAAGAATGTGTTCGAACTATATGCTATCAGAGTAACACAGGCCAGTGGCCGCGCTCCACTTGAAGGAGACGTTGTTACAGACGCTTCAGACCAGTTCAACAACATGACAGGCGCTCCTGAGGTAAGCATGACAATGAACTCTGACGGTGCTCGCCGCTGGGCAGCTCTGACAAAGGCAAATGTAGGTAAAGCAATCGCTATCGTGCTCGACAACGTTGTATATAGCGCACCTCGCGTTAACGGTGAAATCGCCGGTGGTCAGTCAAGCATTAGCGGAAACTTCACAATTGAAGATACAAAAGACCTTGCAAACACATTGAAGTCAGGTCGTATGCCTGCTCCTGCACGCATTGTTCAGGAAGACGTTGTAGGTCCATCTCTCGGTGCACAGTCAATCCAGCAGGGTTTGGTTTCATTCGTAGTAGCATTCGTATTGCTTATGATTTGGATGATAGCGATGTACGATTTCATCCCTGGTATGATGGCTAACTGCGCATTGCTCATTAACCTGTTCTTCACATTGGGTATATTAACGTCATTCCAAGCTGCGCTGACCATGCCAGGTATTGCCGGTATTGTCTTGTCCTTGGGTATGGCTGTCGATGCAAACGTGCTTATATATGAGCGTACAAAGGAAGAGTTGCGTAAAGGCAAGCAGATTAAACAAGCCATTCAGGCAGGTTACAGCAATGCCTTCTCTGCTATCTTCGACTCTAACTTGACATCTATCATAACAGGTGTTATCCTTTACGTATTCGGTACAGGTCCTATCCGTGGTTTCGCAACCACACTTATCATCGGTATCGTCTGCTCATTCTTCACAGCAGTTTACCTCACACGTCTGGTTTACGAGCACAAGCTGAAGAAAGACAAGTGGCTGAACCAGAACTTTGTTACACGTTTCTCACGTAACCTCTTGCAGAACAAGAATATCGGCTTCATGACAATGTATCGCAAGACATTTACAATTGCGCTTGTTGCAGTTGCGATATTCTGCGTAAGTTTCGTTATACGCGGCCTTAGCAAGAGTATCGACTTCACAGGTGGCCGTAACTATGTCATAAAGGTAGAGAAAGCTGTTGAGCCTGAAGAAGTAACAGAAGCTCTTCGCCCATATTTCCAGAATAGCACAGTTAGCGCTATCGCTCTTGGTACAGACCACAAGACAATCCGTATATCAACGAACTATAAGATTGACTCTAACAATCCTTCTGTTGACAATGAAGTAGAGAACATTCTCTTTACTTCTTTGTCTAAAGCAGGCATTGTAACTCAGAAGAGTGTTGAAGTGTTCAAGAATCCAGATATACGCGCTGGTGGTTCAATCATAAGCAGTACAAAGGTTGGTCCTTCTGTGGCTAAGGATATAACATACGGAGCTATCATAAGCGTCATCTTTGCGCTTATAGCAATCTTCCTTTACATCCTTATCCGTTTCCACAACGTGGCATTCTCTGTAGGTTCTACTATTGCTCTTGCAATTGATACAATAGTAGTTATCGGTTTCTACTCATTGCTGTGGGGTATCGTTCCGTTCTCGTTGGAGATTGACCAGACGTTCATCGGAGCTATCCTGACCGTTATCGGTTACTCTATCAACGACAAGGTGGTTGTATTCGACCGTATACGTGAGAATCTTGGATTGTACAAGAAGAGAGACTACTTTACAATATTCAACAACTCTCTGAACGAAACTCTTTCAAGAACTATCAATACATCCTTGTCAACATTACTCGTATTGTTGTGTATCTTCATCTTCGGAGGTGACAGCATTCGTAGTTTCTCATTCGCAATGATACTTGGTGTATTGTTCGGAACTCTTTCTTCAATATTCATTGCTGCACCAATTGCATATCTGACATTAGGGAAGAAAGCAAAAAAGAGTGAGGTTGAAGCAGAATAATCTATAGATTATAAACAATAATAAGCCCAGATTGTCTTGACAGTCTGGGCTTGTTCTATATATGAATATCATGAATCCGAGATAATTCCTATAGACATAAATAAAATAGGTAATAAACAAAACTGGTCACTAAATATGAAAAAACAAATGCTTTTATTCAATATCGTTTGTTTATCACTCTGCTTGACCGCTTAGTTCCCCGTCAAAACTTATACGGTCTCGCTGCTGCGAGAAAACATTAATTATAGCCGTTCCACTCTCGAAAACTTCTATATTGAATGTGTATGTGTCTTCATCGTTCTTTGCCTTGAAAGAAATCTGTGTTCCATTTTTCTTTTTCTCAGACAGATATTCGCTTATATGAGCCGTAAAGTTCAGTCCTTTCCCACCTCCATAAGGAATGCTGTAAGCTCTACCAAAATAAGGTAGATATGAGATAACACTATCGTTGATTACTTCAAGCTCATAATCAGATGTCAAAGTAACAGAACGACCTTTTAAGGGATGAGCCATGCTGACATCTATTACATATCTGCGCCTCTCTATAGCTTTATTTACAGTTTCTGCCTTTTCTCGTCTCCGCTCAGCCTTTTCACTACTGTCAACTGTGGCACAAGATGTGAGAACAAAAACAGAAACAAACAAGACAAATAAATTTCTCATATCAAAACTCCTTTCTATTTACAAAGATATTGAATTATTCGGCTTAAAGCATAATGACTAAATCTTTTTAAGAATAATTTCAGGTAATTGCATTTACTGAACAATAAAGGATATATAGACAACCATAAATAAACTATACCTCAACGCTTACAAGTTTGATTGCTTAATACAAAAAGAATAAAATTTACCCCCCCGAAGCAGTTAATAAAGTATAAATAATAGTGCTGGTCAGTAGATATTTTATACCTTTACACGTATTAATAATAAGTATTCACAAAACTACATCAATATAAAGAAAATGAAATCAAAATTAGCACTACTGTTATTTGTTCTGATATTAGCGTCGAGAGCTATCGCACAAAGTACAGAAAGCAGCTTTACAATCAAAGGAACTGTAGCAGATTCTGTCAGCAGACAGGGAGAGCCATACGCCACAATAAGCGTTGCTAAGAAGGAAAATCCTAAAAAAGCTGTGAAGATGGCACTTACTAAACAAGACGGAACATTCAAGGAAACAATAAAAGGAAAAGGCGACTTTATACTTACCGTCACTTCTATGGGGCGCAAAAGCATAGTTAAAGATTTCTCCATAAAGAGAAACGGAGAAACCTTTGACTTCGATACACTCCTTATAACAGACAATGCAAACGAACTGAAAGACGTAGAGATAGTAGCGCAGAAACCGCTTGTGAAGTCGGATATTGACAAGATAGAATACAATATAGAGGAAGACCCCGATTCAAAGTCAAGCACAATCATAGAGATGCTACGCAAGGTGCCATTGGTAACCGTAGACGGAGAAGACAACATAAAGGTGAACGGCAGCGGTTCTTTCAAAATTTATGTCAACGGCAAACCTAACAACATGATGACAAAGAACCCTACAGAAGTACTGAAAAGCATGCCTGCCAACAGCATCAAGCGCATAGAGGTAATTACTAACCCTGGCCCTAAATACGATGCTGAAGGCGTAGGAGGCATTCTCAACATAATCACAATGGGTAAAGGAATGGAAGGCTATACAGTGACTTTGGGTGCAACGGCAAGAAACACAGGAGGTGGCGGCAACATGTTCGGCACTGTTCAGAAAGGAAAGTTCACGTTAAGCGCACGGTACAACTATAATCATAACGCATTTAAACCAAACTATTCAAATTCAAACCGAACCACAACAGGAGGAGACTTGGCAACATCGTCTGACGTAATAAGCAACAGCAGAAGCAAATACCGCAGCAACTTCAACTCTGGAAGCATTGAAGCCAGCTATGAGATTGACACCCTACGACTTGTATCGGCATCATTCAGCATGTGGGGAGGAAACAACAGTAATCATTCAAGCAGTTCTCTTGCAGCTACTTCCCCATTAGACGGAAGCAGCCTATACAAGTACACCACAGCAGGAAGAGGAAACGGCTCATGGTGGTCTATAGAAGGTGGCATTGACTACCAACGCCTATTCCATGTGAAAAACAGAATGCTGACTTTCTCTTACAGAATAGAAACAAGCCCCGACAACAACGATTCGTATACTGACTATAATGACAAAGAGGCTACAACAGACTGGGCAGAAGTTACAGACAGACTGGAAAACCTATATATAAAAGAAGATGAAAACTCAACAGAACAGACATTCCAGATTGACTATACAACGCCTATCGGCAAGATGCATACTATAGAAACAGGCGCCAAATACATTATCAGGGAAAACAAGTCTGAAAACGACCGCTATACTATGGCGTCAAACTCTGACAGCTATTCGTTCGACAGCGACAACAGCACGCACTACAAGCACAGAAACGACATCATAGCGGCATACGCTGGCTATGGCTTGAAATGGAAGAAACTGTCGGGAAGACTCGGCTTACGATATGAACATACAATACAAGACGTGAAATATCTGTTAGGCGAAGGCGACAACTTCAACAAAGATTTTGACGACCTAGTGCCATCTGCAAGCATAGGCTACAAGCTAAGCGACGCTACAAATCTAAGACTTGGCTACAAGATGCGCATATCTCGCCCAAGCATCTGGTATCTCAATCCTTATCTCGACGATACCAATCCTACAAGCATAAGCCAAGGCAACTCCAATCTGGAAAGCGAAAAGAATCATTCCGTAGACATGCGCTTCAACTGTTTTACAAGCAAGTTCAGCCTTAGCCTTACGCTGCAAGGAGCGTTTACAAACAACAGCATAGAGAGCGTGTCAGAATACATTAACGACACACAGATTGCCGGGCTACAGAATCCTACAGGCAAGAGCGTTCTATACACTACATACAAGAACATTGGAAAGACGCGCTCAGCGCATCTCAGCGGATACATAAACTGGAACATGACATCAAGCACACGCGTCTATGCCAACATACAAGGCAGCTACGTCTACCTTTCTGACGGCATGAGCCTGCGCAACGACGGCTGGTATATGTTCGCATACGGAGGAATACAGCAGACGCTACCAAAAGAATGGAGACTAAGTTTCAATTATTACACAAATACACCTTATATATCGCTGCAAGGCAAAGGAATGTCGTTTACAGACTACTCTGTAAGCGTAAACAAGTCGTTCCTGAAGAAACGTCTCAACATCTCTGCCAACATCAACAATTTTTTCAACAGACATTATAAGGGAACGTCTACTACAACGAGTACAAATTTCATTCAGGAAAGAAGCTACAACAACTACATCATGCGATGCAGCATCAGCGTAAGCTACCGATTTGGTGAACTAAAGGCAAGCGTAAAGAAAGCTGAACGCTCTATCAGCAATGATGACGTGAAAGAGGGAGGAAGCAGCAACAGCAATCAATAATATACAAATAATCAGTTACACGATATGAAAAAATTCTTATTTGTCACAATCCTGGCATTGCTTTACAGTCTAGACAATAAAGCCAATGACACTGTAAGCGTATCTTATGAATTACCCAAAGACGCTTTCGTGCTAAAACTAATGGAATTTCAAGGCGTCTATGGTGAAAACGTGATTCTTAAAATACCAGACAACAATATTCCTTTCGCAATTTATATGGTAATAAGCAGAAACGGTAAAGAAGAAAGAAATACTATCTTTGAAGGAGAAGGTGGTGAACTAAGCAAAGTAAACAATCTCTATTTCTTTGCTAAGGCAGAATCGCCCGATACTGTCCGTATATCAGGAATAGGAATGAACATATATCTTCCTATGGAAACAAAAGACTGCATCCTTATGGAAACATATTCAAAAAACGGTTACACCACCTCTGACAGAATACCGCTAATAGCCTATACTAATGGTCACAAGATAAAATTAAACGTCAACAATGAAACAAGAGAGATAGTAGACTATTGTGAAGTGCGCGACGCAAAGATTCACCCTTCAGAATGGCATGATAAATTTGATATAAAAGAATATGTCTATTTTGAAATCGTTTTCTCCAATAAGAAGAAATAGCAAACATATTATAAATGTGCAGGAAACATAAACCGCAATGACAAACATTAAGGGACATCAATGATGCCCCTTAATGTTTCTATAATGTTTCCGTTGTCTTGCGCGTCAATATTTCGCCTTTCCATTGCGAAGAACCTTTCTCTATGATTTTCTCCAGCTTGTAACATTCGCGGTAGATGTAGCTTGAGAGCAAGTCAACCAACGTTCCCGTATGCGGTTTCCTGTCGCCTGTTGAAGTATCAATGGAATAAGAATCCTTTATTGTTCCGTTCTCCCAAACCTCATAATCCATACGGCACAGAGGTGTAGCAGACAAATCCATAGACCATGTGCCATCGGGTACACCCATATCATCGCAAAAGCCTTTGAAATGTCCATTGCCAAAACTTCCCTTTATTTCGCCAATAGGGTGACCGTTGTGCATTGTAATATGCAAGAAAGAAACGCCAGACTTGAAATTGATGGAATTGCTTTTGCCAACAGACTTATACTGATAAATGCCGTTATGCTGACCATTGGAATATTCTACCTTAAGCTCACATGATTCACCGTTTCTTCTGTTTGTAAAATTCCATACTCCAGTTTTATTGTTTTCACGGTAAAGACCTCTGATAGACATTTTAATCTTGTCATTAGGGAAATCATAGTAACTTTGAGTAAACTTGAAACTGCCGTTATAAATTCTACCTTCAGCAGATTCATCATACCAATAAACCGCTTCTCCGTTAAGATAACGGCCAGAATATACATTCTTGCCTTTTCTTACCTGAGCCATCGAAGGTTTTATTCTTCCAAATAATCTAAAGAATTTTCTTGCCATCCGCAATACAATTAAAGTTATAAAATCTACACATTTACAGAGTCACAAATCATCGCTTTACTATTACATAACCTTAATTCCGCAACACTATAGTTTAACATTATTTATAAGTGCCTGAGCAA
>JAUNIZ010000058.1 GCA_030523165.1 Prevotellaceae bacterium | reverse complement strand
TTGCCTGTCACTCGTTCAAAAGAGTCTTTTGAAACTATGCCAACTTAACATTATACATATAAACAAAAAGTGACAAAAGAGCAACTCTTTTATCACTTCTGTCGGGATTACTGGACTCGAACCAGCGACCCCTACGTCCCGAACGTAGTGCGCTACCAACTGCGCTAAATCCCGTTTTCGGAGTGCAAAGATACGGCAAAATTCTGAAACCCGTGCATTTTTGATAAGAAAAATGCTCAAAAATTTGCTCGGTTACAAAAAAACATCTATCTTTGCACTCGCAAAATTTATGAGGTGCCATAGCTCAGTTGGTAGAGCAAAGGACTGAAAATCCTTGTGTCCCCGGTTCGATTCCTGGTGGTACCACAGAAAAAAGAGTTACACAGGCTTGTGTAACTCTTTTTTTATTATTGCAGTTTTCATAATTTTCAATAGAAATCAAATACAAATATTATGCGGGCAAGATGAAAGATTCCCGAAAACTCCATCATTTGTATATGGACGTCGCATCCGTCTTTACTTCAGTCTGCTGCTCGTCAATCAACGAAAGGATGTCGGCTTCACCAATCTGTACAGTCGGTGCAAAATCTTTGGAGTTCATATATTGCAGCAGACTGTAGCGCATTTGCTGGATTTCGGGTTTGTCACTACATGCCGACAGTAGATCCATGGCACTGAACACCAACCGGCCTTCGCCACATCTTGCTTCGAAGATGGATACCAGTCTACGGTTGTTGGCAAAGTTGTCAACCGCCTCCACAATAGGCTGGATGACAGGGATAGAATCAACCACCAACACTTTGGAACGTTTTACCAAGTGCCACCATTGCCAATCGCTGTGCATGTCCGTTGGGAAATGACGCAAAGCAGCATGCTGAGGATTGCAGAGCAACCCCATAGTGCCTGCTTGTTTAGGGAAGTGTACAGGACTCCAGAATACGGGCAGGAACTTACCTTCCAATCCCTTCAGGTGGTCTATTCGTGGCGAGAGCAGCACCTTGCGACCCTGCTTCAGGGCAGTCAGTGCTTCTGCAACATCTTGTGTAATCATCACGTTGCCCTGATCTATGCTTTCAAGCACCGGATAAACCCATACCGACCAATTGTTTCTCCATTGAGTACCCTCGATGCGTATATCCAACGTCAGACGGTCGGCTTGCTTCACAGCTTTTAAGTCGGCGGTTATCTGCCCCAATTGGTTGATGCGCCCCTTGTACAACGTGGTGTCAGTCAGCTTGCCTTCTGCTATGCGGTGTCCTTGTCCGTCAGTCAGCGTCCAGACAACATGCCCTTTAGATATATCTTGTCCTGAGTAGTTGGCTACTTCTACCGAAGCGGCAAATGATTCATTGCCCGAATAAGTGGCCTTGGCAAAGCGGGCCAGCGGTACCACTGGTGCACAGAATTGACGGAAATAGGAAGCATCAGTCAACCCCTTAGAATCCCAAAAAGCATCCAGCAAGCCCACCAAGGCAGTGCCTTGACCTGGGAAGTCGTGCAGGTCCAACAGCTGAAAACCGCTGAAGTTTGGTGTCTTCATGGCTCTTTCTATCTCCTCTTTATAAAGGCGGACTGCCAGTTTGCCAGATGCCTGCAAGAAGAGGTCTGCCTTGTCATATAGTCCCTTTTGCTGTAAGTCTTGTTTCACCGCCTTAAAGTTCAGAGGATTCAGCACGCCTGTATATTTGTCTATCTCCTTCAAGTTTGGATAGACGGCATATTGCCCTATCTCGTGCGATATAAGCGGTATAGAGATGCCCTGTGTAGCAGCGCTGTAGTCCTTGTTGAAGCAAGGTGGCTCTTGGTCGAAGACGCCTTGTCCGCGCACCCAGCCGTCGTCGGTCCATTGGGTAATGAAAAATTCGTCTTCTGGTTCAGGATGTCCGCCATGACCTTTTTCGAAGGTGAATGAGGTAGTGGTGTAGAGGCGTCGGTTGTCTGCATTCTTCATGTGCTTTACCATACCGTTAAGGAAGTTGAAGTCAGGTTGCAGTTCGTTGCCCACACTCATTAGACAGAAGGATGGGTGATTGCCATATTCACGTACTATACGTCCGAACTCATCGTATAGGAATCGGCTAGTGCCTTCGTCTTGTCCTATGGTCAGCGACCAGTTGGGTAACTCCACCTGTACGTAGAACCCCATGCGGTCAGCCACTTGGAACGCGGCTTCGGGTGGGCACCATGAGTGGAATCTTAGGTGATTCAATCCCCATTCCTTGGCTGCGGAGAATACTTTCTCCCATCCGTCGGTGGTCATGGGCGGTGTGCCTGTCAGTGGAAATATGCAGCACTCCAACGTACCGCGCAGGAATACGCGGTTGCCGTTCACCGACAAGAAGCCCTGCTCTCCCTTCACTTCGCGCATGCCGAAGGATGTTGCTTTAGTAGCAGTTTCCTTACCCTTTTGGCATGTGACGGAGAGGGTGTATAGTTCTGGGTTAAACTCATCCCACAACTTAACATCGTCGCCCATCGGGTAGTCGTATTCTATTGTCTGTCTTCCGATGTTCAGCACGGTTTTGGTCAACAGTTTTTCGATGAAAGTTTGTGTGTGAACAGCTTGCGTCTGCAACGTTACCTTAGTCGATTTCTTGCCTCGATATTCTATGTTGGCCTTCACCCGGATCTTCTTCTCTGCTACAAGAGGATAGACAGCGATATTATGGATATAAATCGTTGGTAGAGCCGTCAGTTCCATCTTGCCCAATACACCGTTCCACATGATTTGCGTGTCGTTGGTATATGCATGAGCTAGATTGTTCACCGATATGTCGTACAGCTTTTGGTTATCAATTCGCAACGTCAAGATGTGCGTGCCTGCCGAAAGACCATCCGGCAGTTCATAACGATGAGGGGTGGTAAGAGAGTTATTCTGTTTTTTACTATTTGAACCCTTGAGTTCCTGAGTTTGAGAACTTTCAGTTTCTTGGGCAGCAGTCATCTCCTTGCCATCCACCCAAAGTCTGCTTTCCCACATCACGCGCTCAAACTCCAGCATCAGCGGTTTTCCTGCCATACTGGATGGAATTACGATTTCGCGCTTATACCAAGCCACACCTACATAGGAGTAGTTGCGTGTCAAGTGTAACACTTGGGGCTTCTGTAGTTGTGGAGTCAGCTGATTAGGCACACCCTTACGGGCATCGTCAGTAGTGCCCGGCAATGTTATACTTTCGTCAAACGTCCTTGCATACCAACCTTCATTTACACCCACGTCGGTACTGTCGAGTGCAAAACTCCATTGACCACTCAAGTTGATTTTCTCTTGTGCCAACGTCTGCATAAGTACATTTGTCAGAAAAAACAAGGCGATAAAACATGTCTTTTTCATACAGCCATTCCTATAATTAGTTCATGATATTATAGTATTCGTTTTCTATATTGCAAAGATAGAACAGTCCACCCGAATAAGAAATGGAATTTTCCATAGAGTAAATGGACAATATTCTGATTCCTCAGAATTATAATTTTCTACTGCAAAATTACTGAGAAAGATGAGGTATAATAAGAGTAAAAAACATTTTGGTGTTCCCTCATGTTGCAAACAAAAAAAAGAGTTGCAAGTATCGAACTTGCAACTCTTTGATTCATAACCTTTTATAAGGCGCTTCAAGATGGGCTTGAACCAACGACCCCCTGATTAACAGTCAGGTGCTCTAACCAACTGAGCTATTGAAGCAGTTAGCATTATTTTCAAATGCGTTGCAAAGGTACGGTGTTTTTTTGAAACCACCAAACATTTTCGGCAAAAATTTAATTATTAGGCTAAATAACGATAAATTTTTATGCAAAAATAGTGTATTACGCTTATAAACATGTATTTTTGCACCTAAATATTATATACAACTACACGAAAAGAATTTATAGATTCAGATATGAAAGCAAGATTTATACAACTGTTGACAATACTTTTGTTGTCTTTTACAGCAACACAGGCACAGGAGAACAAGGACCACAACTTCGAAGTGGCAAAGAATATGCAGGTATTCAACGAGATTTACAGCTATCTCGACCTCATGTATGTTGACACGCTAAGCGCTGACGAAACTATCGGCACGGCTATCAACTCTATGCTGCGCTCGCTTGACCCTTATACCACATACTATCCTGAAGACAAGATGAAGGATCTTAACAGCATGCTTACCGGTAGATATGTAGGTATCGGATCTATAATAAGGTATAACCAGAAACTGAAAAGAGTGGTAATTGACGAGCCATACGCCAATACTCCTGCTGCTGAAGCCGGACTGAAGAAGGGCGACATCATCCTGAGCATTGACGATACAACAATGACGGACAAGGACGTACAATATGTAAGTTCTCGTCTTAGAGGTGATGCAGGCACTACATTCGTACTGAAAATAAAGCGCCCAAGCACAGGCAAGGAAATGCAGATGAAGATCACAAGACGCTCTGTAGAAATGCCTGCCATACCTTATTATGGTGTCAGAAAAGACAGCATCGGTTACATGAACATCAGCAGTTTCACTGAAGACTGCGCTAAAGAGGCACGACGCGCATTTATCGACATGAAGAACAAAGGCATGAAAGGACTCGTCATAGACCTGCGTGGCAACGGTGGTGGTTCTGTGCCTGAGGCTGTAAATATCGTCAACATGTTCGTGCCAAAAGACATCACGCTTGTAAAGACACAAGGAAAGCTGAAACGTGCAAACAGGGAGTTCAAGACTACAACAGAACCTATAGACACTCTGCTGCCTATTGTTGTCCTTGTTAACGGCGAGACAGCAAGTGCCAGCGAGATAACAAGTGGAGGCTTGCAGGATCTTGACCGTGCAGTAGTATTGGGTACGCGCACCTATGGGAAAGGTCTTGTTCAGAATACCATTGACCTTTCATATAACGGAAATCTGAAGCTCACTACCAGCAAATACTACATTCCTAGCGGCAGATGCATTCAAGCAATAAACTACAAACACTCACGAGGAGGATATACAGAACATATCCCCGACTCTCTCACACGCGTCTTCTATACGCGGAACGGCCGTGAAGTTCGTGACGGCGGCGGTATCAAACCGGATATAGAGGTGAAGCCCGACTCTCTGCCTAACATAGCTTATTACCTTACTGTAAGCGGTCTCGACTCTACAGAGGTACTTCTCGACTATGAGATTGACTACATCGCAGCCCACCCTACCATTGCTCCTGCAGATGAATTTACACTCTCTGATGCCGACTACGAAGAATTCAAGAAGCGTGTTATCGCCAGCGGCTTCACATACGACCCGGAAAGCGAGAAGGCATTGTCTGCCCTTAAGAAGATTGTACAGTTCGAAGGCTACTACGACGATGCCAAGACGGAATTTGAGAATCTAGAGAAGAAGCTCAAACATAATATCGAACGCGACCTTGACCGCAACAAGGAAGTAATAAAACAGCTTATCACCAATGACATAGTTGCCGCCTACTATTTCCAGGCTGGTACAATCGAAAACAGCATCAGCTATGACAAACAGATGAAAGAAGCATGCAGGATTATCAATAACCCGGAGGAATATAGGGAGATTCTTGTTAAGAGTGAAAAAACAGTGAATAGTGAACAGTGAATAGTTAAAATAGCTTTGACATTTGAAAAGTTTTGAGTGATTAATATCCTCAGAGTTATTTTCATTGTATAGTATAAAAAGAAATGGGTTAAAGACCGACGTCTTTAACCCATTTTCTTTATCTTGTCTGTCTGATTTACTTGATATTGTCAGAGATAAGGTTTTCACCTGTCATGTCTGCCGGCTGCTCAAGTCCCATGATATGAAGGATTGAAGGAGCCACGTCAGCCAAACGACCGTTCTTTACAGTTGCGCTGTTGTTGTTTGTAACGTAAATGAAAGGAACCGGGTTCAGAGAGTGAGCTGTATTTGGCGTTCCGTCAGGATTGATGGCATTGTCAGCGTTACCGTGGTCAGCAATGATGATAGCCTCATAGTCGTTAGCCTTTGCAGCCTCAATCACATCGTGAACACAATGGTCAACAGCCCATACAGCCTTTGCGATAGCGTTGTAAACGCCAGTATGTCCAACCATGTCACCGTTAGCGAAGTTTACTACGATAAAGTCATACTCCTGGGTATTGATAGCGCCAACGAGCTTGTCCTTAACCTCATAAGCGCTCATCTCAGGCTTAAGGTCGTATGTAGCAACCTTTGGAGAAGGAACAAGAATACGGTCCTCACCGTCAAACGGCTGTTCACGTCCGCCATTGAAGAAGAATGTTACGTGAGCATATTTCTCTGTCTCTGCGGTATGCAGCTGTTTCTTGCCCTGACGGCTGAGATATTCGCCCAGCGTATCCTGTACGTTCTCTTTCGGGAACAAGATATGAACACCAGTGAAAGAAGCGTCATACGGAGTCATGCAGTAATACTGAAGACCCTTTATTGTATGCATGCCTTCCTCAGGCATATCCTGCTGTGTCAACACCTGAGTAAGTTCCTTTGCACGGTCATTACGGTAGTTGAAGAAGATAACGACGTCGCCTTCCTGTATTGTTCCGTCAACTGTAGAGTTGCTGATAGGCTTGATAAACTCGTCAGTAACGTCCTCTGCATAACTTTCCTCAACAGCCTTAACCATGTCGGCAGCCTTCTTTCCCTTGCCTTCTACAATCAGGTCGTAAGCTTCCTTCACGCGGTTCCAGCGCTTGTCGCGGTCCATTGCATAGAAACGTCCTATGATGCTTGCAACATGTGCATCGTTCTTCTCGCATACGTCAGTAAGCTGCTTGATAAAGCCAGAACCGCTCTTAGGGTCAGTGTCACGGCCGTCCATAAAGCAATGAACGAATGTATTCTTAAGTCCGTATTCCTTAGATATCTCAATCAGTTTGAAGAGGTGGTCAAGTGAAGAGTGTACACCACCATCAGAAGTAAGACCCATAAGATGCAGCTTCTTGCCGTTGTCACGGGCATAGCTGTATGCGCTTACTATTTCCTTATTTTCAAGTATAGAACCGTCCTTGCATGCACGGTTGATTTTAACCAAGTCCTGATAAACAATACGTCCAGCGCCGATATTGAGGTGTCCAACTTCAGAATTTCCCATCTGTCCGTCAGGCAGACCAACGTCTTCGCCTGATGCCTGCAACTGTGAATGCGGGCTTACAGCATAAAGATAATCAAGATAACTAGTAGGTGTGTTGTAAATGACGTCACCTTTACCATGCGCTCCGATACCCCATCCGTCGAGTATCATTAATAATGCTTTTTTTGCCATAATTCTGTAATGAATAAAAATCTGGTGCAAATTTACAAAGATTTGTACTAAGTACAAAATGTAAATGGTAAAAAGCCGTGAAAATAGTTTATCCGCTGTTATTTGATTACTTTCTTACCGTCAACGATATAGATGCCTTTGAGGTTCTTGCCGTCTGTCACTCTTTTTCCTGACAGGTCATATATGGCAGATTCCTTTGTTTCATCGTTTAAGACTACATCCTTGATGCCTGCAGCGTCCTGTATCGACAGCGTTACCGTAACGTCGCCTTCACCCAACAGGTTCTTCAGTTCCTGTTGGCTTATATTGTCAATCTTTCCAAGACGGGTGAAGTTCCATGTATTTGTGTCATAGTAAATCACGAAACTGCTTCCAAGATACAGTATCAAGTCACCAGCTTCCGTCGTGATTCTCTCGTCGTTTCTCGGCAGGGTCTCCGGCAGGCTGCCTACCTTTTCAAAGTCTCCGTAGTCACTCATCTCGATAGTCAAAGGACCGTCAGCCAGCAATTCGCAGAGGGCAACGGTAGAACTGTTGTTTACCAGCGTTGCTGTCAAAGTGGTATTGCCCACTGTAATAAGAAGTTTATTATCCATAGTAGAACTGTTTTGTGAACATGCTGTCATTACCGTCAGCATAAACATAATTGAAATTGAAATAACCTTTTTCATGAGTCGCCTGTATAATAGTTTTACGCTTGCAAAGTTAAGTTTTTTCAACATCATTCAATGTATACAAATTATCGGTATTTGTAACCAAATTCCGTTTTCTTCACAAATCCATTCCGCATATTTAACCCAATTGCGGAATGATGGACTATTTAGGTTTAACCCAATGCGACAAGAGAAACAAAAAAAGAGCCACATAAAATGATGAAAGAAGTTCCTTGTCAATCACTGAGAAGGGGGCCTTCATCATTTTATAGGCTCGGGTTCTGACGAATTATTTCCCATATCTTATGGGTCTAATCAGAGAGGGTACATGAATGAGTATAAAAACTCAGTCTAGTCTTTGTGTCATTTACTAAATATACATTTACTAAAACATTTAAAAGCTAAGCGTAAAGCGTAAAATTATGTCTTCTTATCAAGTGCAGATACCGGTCATAGACCTCATCCGCAATATCTTTCCATGAGCGTGCTATCGTGTTGCGGGCATTCCATCCTGCCGTCTCACGCAGAGAACCGTTGTCAAGAATCTGCTGCAGGCGTTTTGCAAACGACTGTTCGTCAGCCTTGCATAGGAAACCGTTCACATTGTCGCTGATTATTTCTGATGCCGTAGAACCGCTGGCAAGCAATGACGGAGTCTGCATAGCAGCCGCCTCACGTACCACAAGCGGGGCATTGTCATATAGAGAAGGAAACAGAAACAGGTCTGCAGCCGCATAACAGCGTTTCAGCTTCTCACGGTCAGTAAGCTGTCCGAGGAAAGTTATCTTGTTGTCCAGTCCTTTTGAACACACAAGTTTCTTCAGTTCGTCTGCCGCATATCCTGTTCCCACAAAGAACATTCTCCAACGGCTGTCACGCATCTTAGACAAAGAGCGTATAATCAGGTCAGGATTCTTCTCATATATATGCTGGCCTACAAAAAGCAGCATCGGCTCGTCACCTGCAACGTCAAGCATTTCTCTGCCTTCATTGCGCAGCAGAGAGAGGTCTCCTTCCTGTGCCATGTCATTGCCGTTTTCCATAACAACTACCCTGCCCTTGTATCCGTATTCACGCAGTGTCTCTTCAACAGCTGCCTGAGGAATCCATACTTCATCTGCCTGGTTGTAGAAATCTACAATGCCTTTTATAAGATAGTCCACTACAGGCTTGCTCGGAATGGCGCGTTCAAAGTCAGCACGGTATTTAGAGTGGAAAGTTGCCACAAGTGGTATGCCCTGTTCACGGGCTATCTTCAGTGCCAGTTTGCCCGACGAGAACGGACTGTGTGCATGAACCAGAGAGAAATCTATCTTGTTGATACGAGAACGGAAAGGAAAATCAACACGTGGGAATCCCATTCTATAAGGCTTGCGCATTGGTATCGGAAGCGAGAAATAGTCGTATACAGGAAATTCCTCATTATAAACCGTACCAGGAACAGAAGGTGTCACAACGCATACATCGTTACATTTACGGTTCAGCCACCTTGCATAGTTTTGCGTGGTGACAGAAACTCCATCCATTATCGGAGGAAAGCAGTCGTTGAATATTCCAATCATATCATTTTATTTTCTGATTCTGATGCAAAGTTACACCAATCAGGTTACCAACACATTACCTACATCTGACAATAGTGTTTCAATGATATGTTGATTGTGTTAAACCCGGTCATTAAAGTAAAATCGGTCATTATAGCGTATAAGTGGAACTATAATGACCGATTTGGGATTATTTAAGCAGATCCTTCACATCCTCAACGCTTCCGTCGCAAGATGCAGGAGTTATGCCTATAAGTCTTGAAAGCAGCGGATAGACCGCCGTATTAACAAAGGTATCGCCCTTTACATAACCGTTTTTGAAGTCCGGACCGCAGGCGCGGAACGGCACGTGCATATCGCTCACTGTCGGGTCAAAGCCATGGTTGCCTGCTATCACTTCGTTGCTTTCGGTTATTATCCAACCCACATCTGGCAGAATGACAATCTCTGCGACATTGGCATTTGTTCCGTATTTCAGATATTCAGGCACCTCATTCTTGCGCCATACTCTGATATGAGGAACATCCTTCAATGCCTTTATTATTTTTTCCTCACAGCCTTTGTTAGGGAAAACAAGTGTAGGCAGATCGTGGCGTATCAGCTTGCACCATTCCGGCTTAAGATATTCAGACAGTTTGATTATCCTTTCGTTTGAAGTACGTGCCATGCCGTGGTCGGATGTAACTATAAAGTTGATGTCATTGCCATAAGGCAGCTTGCGGAGGTCATTGTAAAGCTGCTCCAGCAGACAGTCCATAGTCTCGGCAGACTTACGTGTTTCCTTTGCTTCAGGACCGAAAGAATGGCCGCTATGGTCTGGCTCGTCAAAATATGCCATCACAAGGTCAGGGCGTTCGTCCTCAGGCAATTTCAGAAGCCTTTCTATCTCTGCTATACGCGCAGGATAAGTAAGCAGGGGTCTTTTGTTGTAGTCATTGTAATAGTCAGGATAAGTGCCTTTAATAGCCACATCAGAACCTGGCCAATACACTACACCCGTTTTCTTGCCTTGGTTCTTTGCCGTAATCCATATCGGCTCACCGCCATAGAAACTTGGGTCGTTCTTTGTAACAGGGTCGCTGATGCTGTAGACACGGTCGGAAGCCACGTCATAGAAATTGTTTGCTATCAGTCCATGATGATCAGGCACCAGTCCTGTAGCCAATGTGTAGTGGTTAGGAAATGTCTTCGACGGGAACGACGGCTGCATTACGGCTTTCACGCCTTCGTTTCCAAGACGGTCAAGAAACGGCATGTCATAGTACAAAGGATAGTCCCATCTGCATCCGTCAAGCGAGATTATTACCGTATAATGTTTTCCTGCATTCACGCCGACGCATGCCATAATCGCAAGCAGGAATAAAAGAATATTGCGTTTCATAATAATATATTAGTATCGGTTGTTGGGATTTGTGCTTAACCTAAATTGGGGCGCACCCCGAAAGACACGCCCCAACCGAATCAAGCTATTTTTATTAATTAAAGTAATACTTTACACCGATCTGGAACTTCCAGCACTGGTCATAGCTGCCGTTGAAATCCCAAGTCTTTGTAGCGGCTTCACCGTTGCTCTTACGCATTGAGAAGTAAGGAACACCGTTCTCAACCTTGTCTACTGTCAGGAACGCACCGCTGAAACAGCTGCTCATGTTCTTCTCTACTCCCCAGCCAGAATTGAAGAGGTTACCGATGTTCATCACGTCAGCAATAAGCTGCAGTTTGTGGTTTGTCTTGCCAACCTTAACGTCGAAATCATGAGTCCAACGGAAGTCAAAACGGTGAACGAAAGGAGCGCGTGCGCTGTAAGCCTCAGCGTATTCACCTTTATGGTTCTTGAGGTAACTGTCTTGGTTTACGAAGTTCCAGAACAGCTCACGGTCGCTTTCGTCTGTAAAGTGTATTTCGCTGTCATCCTTAGGTATATACATCAAGTCGTAGCTTATACCGTCGCCGTTGATGTCACCGTTATAGATAAAGCTATATCCTGCAGGTGAATAACCTGTATAGAAGAGGCTATAGTGGTCTTTGCCGTATTTATAGCTAACTGAAGCTATGATACGATCTGGGATGACATACTGAGAATTCTGTACAGTAGCAAAATTAGGACCATTTACTGTATAGTTACCAGACCATGCAGAAGAAGCGTTGCTTCCTGGCATACCGGAAACTTCCTTCATTACTGTGTGTGTATATGCAGCCATAACGTTCAGGTTCTTGATTGGCTCAGCATTAGCAGTAATGTTGAATGTCCAACCATGTCCTTTGTGTGTGTTGGTAAGCACACAAGCATCGCTGATGTTTGAGTAATATTCATAATTGGAAGGATAGATGTAGCGGTTGTCGCCACCGTTGTTCAGTCTGCTCCATGATTCATCAGGATCTTTGATGTTATAGTTGGTAAGCATCACGTCGTTGATTTTCTTTGTGTACGTAAACTCTGCAGTAACAGAGAATGGGAATGTTACAGGAATCTGATAGTCAACTGCGATAGATGATTTCCATACCTGTGGCATCTTGAAGTCAGAGTCTATGCCGACAATATTGCTTGGAACAGTACCTTCGTCAGAGGTGATTGAATAAGGTGCACCAAGAAGTTCGCGGATCTTGTCTGTGTCTGTTATGATACCGCCTATAAAGTTGTCAAGTCTTGAGTCTCTGCTTGTAACCACGCCATTGCTGTAATTTGTGTCTGCATGAACAAGATTCTGAATCATACCTGAGTTTGTAGGCATGTTGGTGAAGAACACCAAAGGCAGACGACCTGCGAAGAGACCAGTACCTCCACGAACCTTAAGGCTCTTGTCTCCGAATACGTCTCAAGAGAAACCTATACGAGGAGAAATCTGGATGTTTGAGTTTGGCCATGCACCAGTATCAATATGCTTGCCACCGAAGTCAAGCTCGTAGATAGCGTTGTTGCGCATCAGGTCATCGTTGTCGAATGAGATGTTGTCGAAACGGATACCGCCAGTGAGTTTGAAGTTGTCTGTTACGTTCCATTCGTCCTGAACATAGAGACCATACTGGTTGAACTGTACCTGGGCAGTTGGATTAGTATCGCCATTATAACCGTAAGCAATGCCGACAGTTTCAGGAGCTGCACCGCTAAGGAAATCGTCAAGAGAACGGTAACGGTAGTAACCAGTACCGCCACGCATGTAAGAGTTGTTTGCGAGCTGATGCTCGAAGTTGATACCGGCAGTAATCTTGTGTGCGCCGGCATAGTATGTGAAGTTGTCTGTGATGGTTGTTATCTTGTTCTGTACACGGTTGTTATATGTAAACAGCTCATAGCCAAGGCTCATGTATGGCTCAAGAGTCTGTGTTACAGTACCGTCTGCGGCAGTTGAGTATCCTGCCATGATGTCTATGAACGGGAATACGTCTGAATCAGAGCCGCGGACATCCTCTATATCAGAATATGTGAAAAGCAACTGGTTAGAGATGTTTCCTATATGGCTGTTCAAGTCAGCAGAAATAGAAGCGACCTTGTTCTCCATAGAATACATTGAGTTAGCGAAAGCCATAGAATACTGTGACAGGCGGTTCATGTTACGAAGGCGATAGCCTGTATCAGAAGAGTTTCCGTTAGTCGCGTTCCATGCAGTGTTCTTTGTGTAGTTGTAACGTACAGCAAGATGATGGTTGTCATTGATGTTCCAGTCAATACGTCCTAACAGCTTCAGATTGTCCTCGTCAGCAGGATAGTCTGTATAGGAACCTGTATCGTAACCATATTTCTCCATCATGAAGTCCTTTACAGTCTGCATGTCAGCGATTGTTGTGCGAGAAATGTAGTTAGAAGCGTCAGCCACACCGTCAGAAGAAGCTCTCCATCTGTTGGCAACAGAAGGCACCAAAGAGTATTCTGCATTTGCGAAGAAGAAGAGTTTGTCCTTGATGATCGGTCCACCGAGTGTGAAACCGTAGGTTGTCGTTCTGTTTGTTCCACGTTCGCCGAGGTCAGCGTTGTTCACACGGTTACCGTGCATATTCTCATTGTTATAGTAGATGTAAGCAGTACCCTTGAAGGTGTTTGTACCAGACTTTGTTACGGCATTGATACCACCGCCGATGAAGTTAGTCTGTCTTACATCAAAAGGAGCAACAACGACCTGCACTTCGTCGAGAGCGTCCATTGAGATCGGGTTTCCACCACCAGGCAGACCATCGTTCAGACCGAAGTTGTTGTTAAGGTTCGCACCGTCAAGAGTGAAGTTTGTAGAACGTCCGTCACCTCCTGCAAAGCTCATGCCGTTAGCGTAAGGAGAAATACGTGCAATGTCCTCTATACTACGGCTTACTGTAGGAAGGCTCAACATCTGCGCATTTGAGATGTTGGTAGTTGCACCTGTTTTCTCAGCAGAAAACTTTGAAGCGCTGCCCAAAACCACAACCTCACCAAGCTGCTGAGCGTCTTCAGACATGTTTACGTTCAGATTGTAGGTTTCACCAAGCTGTAGAGAAATACCGTTAACCTCCTGTGTCTTGTAACCGATATAGGTTACTGTCACCTTATAAGGTCCACCAACACGCATACCCTGAATGGTATAGCGTCCGTCAACGTTAGTTACCGCACCATAGGATGTACCTGAAGGTTCATGAACTACCTTCACAGTAGCACCGATTACGGATTCTTTGTTGTTGTCGATTACCTTACCTGTAATAGACGAGGTGGTAATCTGTGCGTTTACTGTTGCTGCCATTATAAACATAAGGGCTGCAATAAGAAGTCGCATTCTTTTCACCATAAATTTAATAATTTTAATTAGCGTATTAAAAACTGGTGCAAAACTAATTATCGTATATTACATACAATTTTACATCTGATTACAATTATATTAAATTCGTCTATTAAAGCACGAGATATATCTGTTTATCGTATAGAAAATAAAAATATTCACCAAATTTGTTTAAGTTCTAAGATAAAAGATTCCATTAGAACACAAAATGCATTCAATATGACATATTTAAATAGTACGCATGACGTTTTGTCTACACATTAGGTGCATTAATAAAAAAAGGGTTAAACGGTTATAGCCCGTTTAACCCTATATATAAATAAGGTATATAAAATACCTATAATGTCATTGGCATCACTTTCCGAGCAGGCTGCTTATCTCTGCGTCAAGATCCTTTATCTGTGAGTCACGCTTCTGTAGCGCATTGTTTCTGTCAATGATAAAGAATGTAGGAATGCTCTGCACATTATATGCCACAAGAGTCTGTGAGTTCACGCCTTGCGGGTCACGCACGCTTACCCATGGCAGGGCTTCTGTCTGTGTCTTCCAGAAATGCTCGTCACCGTCGAGTGACACCTGGTAGATTTCAAATCCGCGTGAATGATATTTGTTATACAGCTCACGAAGCATCATTATTCTCTTTGTTGACTCCTGCATTCCGAACACATGGAAGTCGAGCATCACTACCTTGCCCTTCAGGTCAGTCAGGCTGCGTATATTGCCCTTGTTGTCTTCAAGCGAGATGTTTATTATGTCAGACACGTTAATCTTGCTGGCTTCAATGTTCTGCGCCTGCTTGTTGCGTATAATGCGGATATTCTTCATTCCCTCAATGGCAATGTTGTGCAGATTCTGTCCTCTCACGGCTTTCGGATGATTCAGATCCCAGCTTGTAGCCACAGCGGCAAAAGCCTTTACGTCGTCATCATTCACACGAGGATTGAATATCAGCGTATTTCCGATAGTCTGGAAAAGCGCGAAATATGACGAAGCACGCATAGGAGCCTTGTAGATATAGTTACGCTTTATGAAGTCCTTGTACTGCTCTACCACACGCAATATGCTGTCATTAGCCTGCGCAACACTTATGTTGGCATCATTCTGGATGGAGATGATCTGCTGCTGCAGTCCTATCTGTTTCAATGCAAGATCCTTTATAACGCTACATTCCTCAGAGCCTTCCACGGTATAGCCTGTAGCCATCTTTGGATATTCCGCCTTAACGGTGATTGTTTCTGTAGAGTCAACACTGAGGTTTATTATCTGTCCAGCTATTCGCAGACGGTAGAATTCAGGTGCGTCAGGAGCCTTCTCGCTGAAGCTGAACTCTCCGTTCTCGCCAAGTTTGGCAGAATCGAGAACCACAGGACCGTCAAGGCTCATGTTTTCAAAATACAGAACAGAGTCTTTCGCCTGTGCTATAGTGCCGTTCACATTGAATTTCTTGTTGTCGCATGAACCTAACATGAAGGCTGTAGAAACCATCATTGCTATCATGCAAAATGATGAAAATGTCTTTTTCATTGCTATTATGGGTTTATCTTTATTCGTTTAAATCATCTTTCCGAGATACATGCCAGCTGCAGCTGCAATCAGTCCCAGCACGACGCTCATTCCGACATATATTGCGGAAACCAAAAGGCTGTCAGTACGGAACAACGTCAGCGATTCGTTCATGAATGTGCTGAAAGTGGTAAATCCACCGCAGAATCCCGTCGTCAGTATCAGTTTTGTCTCCGCGCTTATCGAGCCATGTTCAGCTGCAAGTGCGCCGATAAAGCCTATCAGCAGGCAACCGACAATGTTTACTGTCATTGTTCCGAAAGGAAAGCCAGAGGAAACAGAGTCTTGTATGACCCGTGAAACCAAATAGCGTGCAACACTTCCTATCGCCCCGCCAACAGCCACAATTATAATATTCTTCAACATGTCTAATTAAATGCTTTGCCAATCAGCACAATTTACGATTTGCAAAGTTAATGCAAACCGAGAGCAGAACCACCAAGCTTGCTTGAGTGTTATGCCGAGGTGCAGCTTAACTTCTGCAAAGTTAATGCAAACCGAGTGAAATACAAAATAAAAGTCAAATTCATTCACTTTTATTTTTAAATTCAAATGATTTGACTCCTGTAATCATTCTTCGTTCATGTGTCAATCCCAAGCAAACCGTCGCGTTTCCACCTCCTAACTGCCGCAGTAATTTTTGTAACTGCCGCGTTTACGGGTCGCAAACGACACGTTTGCGATAGTGAATAGTAACTATTCGTTATTCACTAACATAGTTCACTATTTTTTGTGTTAAATTATCTATATTTCGCACATAGCGCACATAGCGCTTAACTGAGAAATTCCTTTTTAGTATTTTCGCAGCATAAATAAAACAAGGAAATGAGGAAAGAGTGCTCCTTCATGACTTGTTGCATAAAATACCGGTAAATGTATGCATAACTAAAAACAAGAGAACATGAAAGAAAGAAATAAACCGCCATAACGTAACGCTCCATAGAATTGCAGATACAACATATCTCATCTGCCAAAAGCCACATATCCCTGTTACTGCCTTTAAATAAAGTCAGCAACTACAGCCGTGTACATATGCGACAGGAATAAACGAATATAAAGAAACTGCATGTAAACAACTGAAATTCAAGGAATTATGATATTTACAATTAAGACAACAAACAGATTTACAATGACAGATGACAGATATGTCAGATGTTTTTCTATACCCAACGTGCCCGTACACCCGTATACGTGCACACGGATGTACGGGCAA
>JAUNIZ010000310.1 GCA_030523165.1 Prevotellaceae bacterium | reverse complement strand
AACTTTAAGAAATCAATTAACAAACAAAACTTTAAAAAATTAGAAATTATGGCTACTACAGGAACATTAAAGTACAGAAAGTACCAGAACACCAATTCAAGTTCTACTTTCGCAGGCAAGTGGTACGGCAAGGCCGTACAGGACCGCTCGGTAAGCTTCGACGAGTTCGTAACCCACATGAGCGAGCATAACTCGCCGTATTCAAGGGGTGTGATAAACGGTGTATTGACTGACATGCTCGCCTGTCTTCAGGAACTTGTGCTCGACGGCAAGAGCGTTCGTCTCGGAGAACTCGGACTTGTGTCTATAGGACTCAAAACCTCTCCTGCCGACACCGCAGACGCATTCACCCCTTCAACGAACATCAAGGCCGTAAGGCTCAATATCCGAAACACCAAGACGTGGAGCAACGCTGAGTTGAAGAAACTCTGCAAATTCAGCGAGTTGAGTGAGTATAGTACGGACGCAACAACGACTCCGAGTGCGTAAACTACAAGGCTAACGTTCCGCAAGCGACAAGGCGCATTGTATAGTAGAATACAAAATGCTGTAGGTCCTCGGAGAGGGCAAACCTCTATAACTGAGGGTGAGCATAGCGTTACCCTCAGACTTTATGCTGACATCTACTACATCGTCCCCGAAGGGTGGCGAACTTCATGTAACCGTCTGGTCGAAGACCTGCGGAGAAATGAGATAGTGTGTGTCTGCAGGTCGTAGACCAGCAGTAATGTTTGCTTCGCAATCTGAGGGTTACGCTATCGCTCACCCACAGTTACAGAGGTTCGCCCCTTTCAGGGACGGTAGAGGACAGGCTGTCATAAGTTCCGCAAGCCACGCTATCGCTTGCATGCGGTTACAGAGGTTTGCCCCCTTCGGGGACAGAAACATTAGTCTTGTGGATTTATCAAAACAAAATCATTAACCCTTTAAAATCAAACTAAAATGAAACGAGAAACTTGGAAAACAATCTTGCAGGTGATAGTCTCCGTGCTCACCGCAATAGCCACTACATTGGGCGTTACATCATGCCTCTAACAATGCAGAATATTCGCGAATGATGCATAAAGAAATGCCCTGGTTGAAAACAATTAATCAATCAGGGCATTATCACAAGATAAATATTATTGGGCGAGGAAATGCCAAAAAGGTGATATTTTACACATTTATGATAGATAAAATAGTGAAACACCTCACATATTTGGCACTTATAGATATAACCATGACACGCGGACATTTTCGTGACATAACAAAAAAATCGCTATTGTACCACAAAATGAGACAACTTTTCACTATCTTTACAGCGTGAATCTTAAAAACAGGCAATATTATGACTACATTAGAGAAATACGTTTGGGTGGTTAATGCTTTGTACAGGGCTGGCAAAAGAGGCTTGTCACTAAAAGAGCTCAACGAAAAGTGGATTCGTGACGAGAATGTGAGTAAAGGCGAACCGCTGCCGAGACAGACTTTCGACCGTTGGAAGGGGAACATACTCATGTCTTTCGGGGTGAATATCGAGTGCCACATGCATGGAGGTTACCGCTATTACATTGAAAATCCTGACAGTCTGCGAAACGGAGAGCTGAGCCGTTGGCTGCTTGACACATATTCTACGGCAAACGTTCTTGCCCAAAGCACACAGCTGAGAGACCGTATTCTTGTTGAAGAGACACCTTCGAGCCGAGAGTTCCTAACAGACATCATCGAAGCGATGAAAGACAACAGGGTGATAACTATTACACACAAGAATTTCAAACACACACAATCGTTCACTTTTCCAGTTGCACCCTACTGCCTGAAGATGTTCCAGAAACGGTGGTACATGCTGGCATTGAGCATCAACGAGAACAGAATTCGCATCTATGGGCTTGACCGTATTGAGGAAGCGCAAGTTACAGACGAGCGTTTCACGCTTCCAAAAGACTTCGACGCAAGAGAGCATTTCTCGTCATACTTCGGCATTGTCTTGGACGAAGACATGCCTGTGCAGCGTGTTGTTCTCCGTGCCGACAAGTATCATCAGCACTACATGCGCACCCTGCCCCTACACGAATCACAAAGGGAAATATTCACATGTGACGACTATGCCGACTTTGAACTAAACCTTCGACCTACCTTCGACTTATGCATGGAACTGCTTCGGGTAGGCAGCAAGGTTGAGGTAATAGAGCCACAAACACTTCGGCATGACATGCATTGCTGGATAAAAGACCTGTGGGAGATGTATGAGAATGATTAATGAGCATCTCATTATAAAGAGCTAATAATAAAAGAGAAACAAATAAATTGGACAATGTTACATAGTAAATATCTAAAAAGAAATATTGACAGTAATTTGGAAGACCCTAAGACATCGGCTGTTTTGAGATTTCGGAGAAAGAGTATTTAATATTGCAGGAAGTCCAAACTTAATGCATAATCCGTTTATAATTTGCCAAATCTTGAAAATAATATGAGATTTGG
Organism: Prevotellaceae bacterium; assembly: GCA_030523165.1. Classification (GTDB taxonomy): domain Bacteria; phylum Bacteroidota; class Bacteroidia; order Bacteroidales; family Bacteroidaceae; genus Prevotella. The sequence continues at coordinate 265 of JAUNIZ010000310.1, read as the reverse complement.
CAAATTATAGCTCAAAAAACCTTGGATTTCGCTCTTTCGTTACAATTTCGGGAATACGATTTCTGTAACGATTTGGTAACGCGACCTTGTCTGCTTGGGCATTTATCTATCGGATGAGCCATAGCATATTGCAAAAACACTTGATGAAAACACTTGAAAAAACTTTTGGCAAAAGGGCAAAAAAAATCCCGAAGCATTGCTTCAGGACTTGCGGTGCGTACGGGACTCGAACCCGTGACCCCATGCGTGACAGGCATGTATTCTA
>JAUNIZ010000057.1 GCA_030523165.1 Prevotellaceae bacterium | reverse complement strand
CTATGCTTTCCTATCAAGAAAACTATCTTTTCCAATAGGCAAACGAATCTTCTATACTATAAAAAAACAAAAAAAGGGAAAGATGTCACATATATGTGACGGAAATTAAGTAATTTTGCAGACAATAAGAATATTCCGTATGAATTGCAGCAACGATTGAAACGCAAGATTGTTCTTGACACTTCCGGTCATGAGAGACATGGCATCGTGGCAACAATGACGGCAATATAATAATATCATACAAGACAGATAATGGCAACACGCGAAGAATATGAACAGCTAAAAGCGTTCGCACGCATAGACGGGGCAATAGTAGGAGGCCTTTGGATTCTTAGTTTTGCATGTTTCATAGGCGAGTTTTACAATCCGTTTTTAGGCATACTGGCATTTGTAATAGGCGCAGGCTCACTGGTTTTCGCTGCACTTCGCCTTAAGAAATTCCGTGACAATATACTTGAAGGCGTCATTTCCTTCAGACGAGCATTTGGATATAGCATATTCACTTACTTCTATGCTGCATTGCTAATGGCGCTTGCCCAATACGTATATTTCCAGTTTATCGACAACGGCTTTCTGATAAGCCGATATATGGAGATGGCTTCAATGCCAGAGTTCAAGTCAATGATGCAGATATATGGCCTTCGCCCTGATGACGTACAGGTAGCGATGGACAACATCAAGGCATTGCGCCCTATCGACATAGCATTGCAGTTCCTTACAACAAACATTATTCTTGGCATTGTGGTAAGCCTTCCTATGGCAGCAATGATCAAGTCAAACTATAGAAGAAAATTTTAATTACCAATAAAAAATGGATATATCAGTCGTAATACCATTGTTCAATGAAGAAGAATCTTTGCCTGAACTCTATGCATGGATAGAGCGGGTAATGAAAGAAAACAACTTTACTTATGAAGTTATTTTCGTTAATGACGGCTCAACAGACCATTCCTGGAATGTCATTGAAGGATTGAGCAATGAACACGAATGCGTGAAAGGCATAAAGTTCAGACGCAACTACGGCAAGAGCCCAGCGTTGTTTTGTGGCTTCAAAGAAGCTGAAGGAGATGTCGTAATCACTATGGATGCCGACTTGCAGGACTCTCCCGACGAGATACCAGAGCTATACAGAATGATTACCGTAGACGGTTACGACCTTGTATCTGGATATAAGCAGAAGCGATATGACCCGCTTTCAAAGACAATTCCAACAAAGCTGTTCAATGCAACTGCACGCAAGATTAGCGGAATCAAGAATCTTCATGACTTCAACTGCGGCTTGAAAGCATATAGAAAAGACGTTGTAAAGAACATTGAAGTGTATGGCGAGATGCACCGATATATTCCATATCTTGCAAAGAATGCCGGTTTTGACAAGATCGGAGAAAAGGTTGTTCATCATCAATCACGCAAATACGGCAAGTCAAAATTCGGGCTTAACCGTTTCTTCAACGGTTATCTTGACCTGATAACGCTATGGTTCCTAAGCAGCTTTGGCCGTAAGCCGATGCATGTATTCGGATTCTTGGGAACAATAATGTTCATGATAGGCTTTATTTCCGTATTGATTATCGGCATTGACAAGCTTTGGGCATTGGCTCATGGCATACCACAACGCCTTGTAACCGACTCTCCTTATTTCTACATATCACTTACAGTAATGATGATAGGCACGCAGTTCTTCCTATCAGGTTTCCTCGGTGACCTGATAAGCCGTAGCTCTTCGGGAAGGAACGACTATCAGATAGAAAAGGAATTAAGATGCGGAAAAAAGCAATAAGCCACATTTAAAATCTTTATGAACAAAGAATCACGTAACAACAACAGATGCAATAAAAGAAGCATAAACATGCTTCGCCTGCTGTATATATGCATTCTGTCAATGCTGATAAGCGCCTGTTCTTCTATAGACTGCCCGCTTGAAAATCTGGTATATACACAATATCAGCTTCTCAATTCATCAGGAACGGCAGACACAATAAAGGCAGATACGCTGACTATAACTACAACAAAGCTTGAAGGTTCTGACTCAGTATTGATTAACAAGAACGTCAATACGACAGAGTTTTCATTGCCTATCAGTTATTCTCAGCCGCAAGACGTGTTCTATTTTGAGCTTAGAGACACACTTTCAAATGTGACTTACGACACGATTACCGTTTCAAAGACAGACAAGATTCATTTTGAATCGGTAGATTGCACGCCTTCTTATTTCCACACAATAGATGGAGTAAGCTACACTACAAATGCAATTGATTCAATAGTAATCATCAATTCCGAAGTGAACTATGACACATCAAAGAAACATTTCAGCATATATTTTAAGGCTCACAATTAGTGTCGCATTACTCATGTCGTCTACATGCGCCATTGCTCAAGGCGGTTCGTCAAAAGCAAAGCAGACACATGTGGAGAAGAATGACACGACACCGTTGTTCAAGGGCTTTGCCGTGTCGTTTGATCTCGTTGGAGCTATTCAGAAAATGGTAAGTGACTATGGGCAATATGAAGCGTCTTTGAGGATAAATCTCAAAGACAAATACTTCCCAGTATTTGAGTTAGGATATGGAATGTCTGAGCATGACGATGCCGTAACCAACAATTACTATAAGGCAAATGCACCATACGCCAGGATAGGCCTTGACTTCAACATATTGAAAAACAAGCATGACATTTACAAGATGTTCGCTGGTTTCCGCTTGGCTGCCACATCTTTCAAATACGATCTCTATCACCCAGACATAACCGACCCTGTATGGGGAGGTAGCTCAACATATTCAGCAACAGGCGTGAAATGTTCATATACATGGGTAGAAGCCGTTATCGGAATAGACGCAAAGATATGGGGACCTTTCCATCTCGGATGGACTGCCAGATACCGTTCACGCATGTCTGCAGACGAAGGCGACTATGGCAACTGCTGGTATGTGCCTGGTTTCGGAAAGAGAGGTAAGACTAATCTTGGCGGAACGTTCAATGTGACAATAAACATCTAGCCGTCTTGACATAAAGAAAAAGCAAGTATAAAAGAAAAGATACAAGCTATGAAAGCTGAAATAGGTAAAAAGAAACGTGTTGCTCAATTTGTATTCCTGTTTTTTCTGATAATAGGAACGATTATAATCGTAAGGCAACAGCGTAACACTCCCTATCAACACAATACAGGATTTGTGTTTGGAACCGTTTACAATATAACATATCAGAGTGACAAGAATCTCCAGAAAGAGATTGAAACGGAACTTAAAAAAGTAGACAACTCTCTGTCTCCTTTTAACGAATCATCAATAATATCGAAAGTAAACAGAAACGAAAATGTTAAAGTTGACGCCATGTTTGCAGAGGTATTCAAGCTTTCAGAAGAAATATCCAAAGAAACTGATGGCGCTTTTGATATAACTGTCGCTCCACTTGTAAATCTTTGGGGATTCGGTTTCAAGCATGAGCAGACACCAGGAAAGCACACTATAGATAGCCTGAAGCAGATTATCGGCTACGAAAAGATTTCATTAGCCAACGACAAGGTTATAAAGAAAGACAAACGTATTATGCTTGATTGCAGCGCAATAGCAAAAGGATATGGCAGCGATGTTGTTGCTCGTCTCTTCAAAAGCAAGGGAATAGAGAATTTCATGATAGAAATAGGCGGTGAAATAGTGACATCTGGCATTAGCGACAAGCGTTTACCTTGGAAGATAGGAGTTACGAAACCTACCGACGATTCGCTTAATACCAACCAGGAATTACAGACTATCCTTAACGTAACAAACAAGGCAATGGCAACAAGTGGTAACTATCGCAATTTCTATTATAAGAACGGCAAGAAGTATGCCCATACTATTGACCCAAAGACAGGCTACCCTGTACAGCACAGTATACTTTCTTCTACTGTCTTAGCGAGAAATTGCGCTATGGCAGACGCTTACGCTACAGCCTTTATGGTTATGGGATTGGAAAAAGCCAAGGCAGTTTTGGAGAAGCATCCAGAGCTTATGGCATATTTCATATATTCAGACGGCAAAGGAAACAATGCAGTCTGGTATTCTCCTTCATTAAAAGACAAAATAACAAAGTAGTTTTTTTACCATATATGTCTGCATCTCGATTAACAGAAAGACTGCTTGAACTTCCTTTGTTTCAAGGAATGAGCCGTAACGACTTGAAAGAGGTTACGGAAACGGCAAAGTTTCACCAGTTCTCCTATACCAAAGGGAAAATTGTTGTCAGCGAAGGAGAAGTGTGCGACAAACTATATTTCCTTCTAAAAGGAACATTAAGTCTGACTGGCTATTCTGATGACCGTGCATATTCGATAACAGAAAGAATCTCGGCTCCAGACATTCTGCAGCCAGAACGAATATTTGGACTTATACAACGCTACACTAAAACATTCAAGACACTCGAAGACTGTATCTTTATATGCTTAAGCAAGCAAGAGACAATGAAACTGTCTGATGATTATGAAATATTCAGACTGAATCTTCTCAACATCATCTGCACCCAGTCACAGCGTCTTACAAGATTTCCTTTGCGTGTAAAGCCTGTTGGAATACGAAACAAGATTGTTCGTTTTATGGAAAACAGATGTTTGAGCCCTGCAGGAGAGAAAACATTACATATAAAAATGGAACGACTCGCATCGGAAATCGGCGAAAGCCGCTTGAATCTATCCCGTGAACTGAATGCAATGAATGAAGAAGGAATCATTGAATTGAGACGTGGCGAAATACATATCTATGCCCTGGAAAAACTGACAGTTTAGCTTCTTGTGTCATTAGCAATACAATATAAGTTAAATTTTACTGCACATTATTATATGTAAATAATAAATTTAGTAACTTTGCACATTAAACGAGAGAAATTTGTATTTACGTAAGTATGAGTGAAAAGATAGAAAAAGAACAAAGAAAGAATCCTTTTTTTGAGTCATATAATACACCCCACGATACTGTTCCGTTTGAACATATACGCCTGGAAGATTATGAAGAAGCTTTCATGGAGGGTATCCGTCGTGACAATGAGCAAATTGAAAAGACAATAAACAATCCGGAAAAGCCGACATTCGACAACACTATTATCAATGTTGACGATGACAAAGACGGTTATTATGACCTTCTTTCGCGTGTATCTACTGTATTTTTCAACTTGCTAAGTGCCGAAACCAACGACGAAATGGATGCTTTGGCACAAAAGATACAGCCTATTCTTACAAAGCATGCCAATGATGTAAGGCTTAACAAGAAGCTTTTTGAACGAATAAGAGAAGTTCATAAACATCATAGAAAACTTACTCCAGAAGAAAAACGATTGCTTGACAATTGTTATGACGGCTTTGTAAGAAGTGGTGCATTGCTTGACGACGAAGGAAAAGACAAGTTACGAAAGCTAACAGAAGAGGCAAGCATGCTTACATTGCAGTTTTCCCAGAATCTTCTAAAGGACAATAAAGCATATAGTCTACATATAACTGACGAAACAAAGCTTGCCGGTTTGCCTGAAACGGCACGTGAAGCAGCAGCTGTTACAGCTAAAGAACGTGGACTTGAAGGTTGGGTTTTCACTCTTGACATGCCTAGTTATAACCCGTTCATGACCTATGCAGAGGACAGGGAACTGCGCGAACAGATGTTTATGGCACGCAATACGGTATGCACTCACGACAATACAGAGAACAATCTGGAGATATGCAAACGCCTTGTGAATCTGCGTAGAGAGATAGCGCAACTGCTTGGATACAAGACATACGCAGAGTATGTGCTTAAGAAACGCATGGCAGGCAAGGCGAAAAACGTATATAAACTTCTTGATGATCTTATTGTTGCATACAAGCCTGCAGCTCGTGAAGAGGTAGAAAAGATTGCGAAACTGGCGAAAAAGTTAGAAGGAAAGGATTTCAAGATGAAGTCTTGGGACTTCAGCTACTATTCTCATAAGCTACAACTGGAGAAATACAACCTCGATTCCGAGATGTTACGCCCCTATTTTGAGCTTTCAAAAGTAATAGATGGTGTATTTGGACTTGCCAATAGGCTATACGGAATAACGTTTAAGGAGAACAAAGACATACAAGTATATCACCCTGACGTAAAAGCGTATGAGGTTTTCGACAAAGACGGCTCATATCTCGCTGTGTTCTACGCTGACTTCCACCCACGAAAAGGCAAGCAGGGAGGTGCATGGATGACATCTTATCAGGGGCAATTCATTGACAGAAAAGGAGAAAACGTGCGTCCTCACGTTAGCGTAGTCATGAATCTTACCAAGCCAACAGCAGAGAAACCTGCATTGCTAACACTTGGTGAAGTAGAGACATTCCTTCATGAGTTCGGACATTCTCTTCATGGAATGTTTGCAAACACTAGGTTTGAAAGTCTTTCGGGAACTAATGTATGGTGGGATTTTGTAGAGTTACCGTCTCAATTCATGGAAAATTATTCTATTGAAAAGGAGTTTCTACGCACTTTCGCCTATCACTACAAGACAGGAGAACCACTACCCGATGATTTAATAAAGCGTATTGTGAAGAGCAAGAACTTCATGTCTGCCTACGCTTGTATGCGCCAAGTAAGTTTCGGACTGTTGGATATGGCATACTATACGAAGAAAGAAGAGTTTACTGACGATATAATTCCATTTGAGAAAAAGGCATGGAAGAAGGCAATGCTCACGCAAAAACAATTGCCAAATACATGTATGACAGTACAATTCAGCCACATTATGGCAGGTGGATATGCTGCAGGATATTATAGCTATAAATGGGCAGAAGTTCTCGATGCAGACGCTTTCAGCGTATTCAAGAAACACGGAATATTTGACCAAAAGACAGCTCAAAGTTTCCGCGACAATATTCTTTCTAAAGGTGGAACAGAACACCCAATGACACTATACAAACGCTTTAAAGGCAGTGAGCCTACTATTGATGCCTTATTGAAGAGAGACGGTATAAAAAGAAAATGATTTTCTTTGTCAATAAACCGAAAGCACACAATTTGACATCAATTAGATTTGCTATCTAAAAACAATAAACCAAACAACAATGAACAAGGAAGAAAAACAGCTTTTGCTTGACTTAAGATACCTTAGAATGGCACGTATCTGGGCTGAAAACAGCTATTGCAACCGTAGAAAGGTCGGCGCTCTTGTCGTAAAGGACAAGATGATTATCAGCGACGGCTATAACGGTACTCCAAGCGGATTCCCCAATATATGTGAAGATGACAACAATGTCACACATCCATACGTGCTTCATGCAGAAGCAAATGCCATAACTAAGCTTGCAAGAAGCTCAAACAATAGCGACGGCTCTACGCTTTACGTTACGGCTTCCCCATGCATTGAATGTTCAAAACTGATAATACAGGCAGGAATAAAACGTGTTGTCTACGGAGAAGAATATCGTTTGGCAGACGGTATAAACCTCTTGAAGAGAGCTAATATTGAAGTTATTTACTTAAACCCGGATGAATATGAGACCAAATAAATCAAATAGAATGATGCCATTGCTTATGGCTGTATGCGTTGTAATAGGCATATTGATTGGTACATTCTACGCAAACCACTTTTCCGGTAACCGCCTTAACATAATCAATTCTGGCAGTAATCGTCTTAACAATCTTCTGCATATCGTAGATGACCAATACGTAGATACGGTAAATATTGACTCTTTAGTAGACAGAGCAATACCGCAGATACTTGCAGATCTTGATCCTCATTCGGTTTATATCAACGCCAAAGATGTTCAGAAAGTAACTGACGACCTTAAAGGATCTTTCTCTGGTGTAGGTATTGAGTTCGTCATTCGAGAAGACACAATACATGTACAAGGCGTTATAAAGAACGGCCCTGCAGAAAGAGCTGGTATTCTTGCCGGTGACAAGATTGTCAGTGTTGACGGAAAAGTCTTTGTCGGAAAAGAAGTTACCAATGAAGAAGCAATGCACAGACTTAAAGGTCCTAAGGGAACAAAGGTAAAAATAGGTGTCATAAGATATGGACAAAAGAAAGAGAAAGTATTTACCGTAACAAGAGACGACATTCCTCAGAAGAGCGTAAGTGCCGTATATATGGTTGACGACAATACCGGTTACATCAAGATAAAGAGTTTTGGAGAGAACACATATCCTGAGCTTCTCATTGCTTTGGCGCAACTTTCACAAGAAGGATTCAGTAATCTGATAATAGACTTGCGTGACAATACTGGAGGTTATTTGCAATCTGCGGTACAGATGGCTAACGAATTCCTTCCAAAGAACCGTCTTATTGTATATACTCAAGGCCGCAAATCGCCTCGACAAGACTTCAAGAGCGACGGAAGAGGCAGCTATCAGAACATTCCTCTTGTAGTGTTAATCAATGAATCATCGGCATCTGCATCAGAGATATTTGCGGGCGCTATGCAAGACAATGACCGCGCGACCATCATCGGACGCCGTTCTTTCGGCAAGGGACTTGTGCAACAGCAGATGAGTTTCCCTGACGGCTCTATGATAAGGCTAACTATTGCACGTTATTATACGCCTTCTGGAAGATGTATACAGAAACCTTACGTTGCAGGAGATGACAAGGATTATGAAGACGATATCCTTGCAAGATACCAGCATGGAGAGTTTTTCTCACAAGACAGCATAAAACATACCGGTCCTGCTTACCATACAAGCAAGGGAAGAACCGTATATGGAGGTGGTGGTATAACGCCTGATATATTCGTTCCCGAAGATACTTTGGGCATTACTTCTTATTACAAGGAAGCAGCAATGAGCGGATTGATACTTCAGTTTGCATTCACTTACACTGACGACAACCGCATTAAGCTTAACAACTTCACTGAGATGATGGAATTGTCAGACTATCTTGTTAGTCAGAATACGGTAGATAAGTTTGCAACATACGCTGACAAACACGGACTAAAGCGCCGTAATCTCATGATAAGAAAGTCGCATAAACTGCTCCAGCGCTATATAAACAGCCGAATTATATATAACATAATGGATGAAGACGCATGGACTCAGTATCTAAATAATGACGACAACGTTATAAAAGCAGCCATCAACGTGTTTGAAAACAATGCAGCTTTCCCAAAGGCACCTGAAACAAAAGGCAAGAAAAAGAATGACAAGGTAGCTTTCAAGGAGCAGAAAATACCACACGGAGACCTTAATTTTATTGCGAAAGCATAAGACTTTAAGGCCATACTGCAAGATTACGGTTACCGACAAGACCTTAATTTTGTTGCGAAAGCATAAGGATTTAAGACTCTGGCAGGCATGGGATATCCGTACTTAATAAAGCATTAAAAGGAAAAGAAGCAATGGAAAAGTCCCAATTACGCAAAGAAATACGTGAAAGAAAGCGACAATTCAGCAGCGATAAACTGGCTGAATTGTCGCTTTCTATTATTGATTGCCTTCTCAAACATCCTAAGATAATAGCCGCTAAAACTATATTAATGTACTATTCACTACCTGATGAAGTGAACACACATGAGGCTATAAACATTCTAACACGGCAAGGAAAGAAGATTCTTCTTCCCGTTGTCATTGACAATGGACTTATGGAAATACGCCAATACAATGGAGAAGAAGATCTTAGGACAGGCGCTTACGGCATAAAAGAACCTATTGGAAAACTTATTACAGACTATTCTGATATTGACGTAGCCGTTGTTCCTGGCATGAGTTTTGACGTTTCATGCAACCGTCTTGGGCGAGGCAAAGGCTATTATGACCGTTTTCTCCAGCAAATACCTGATATATATAAAATAGGTATATGCTTTGATTTTCAGAAAATGAAGTCTATTCCTACAGACAAACACGATATCAGAATGAACGAAATACTCTGAATATTAAAGTTCTGTTTACCTAATCTTTGGAAACAACAGATACTTTCTACACCCTATTATATATAATTCTATACCTGATTATATATAATATATATCTGCAATATGACGTAACATTCGTGCGAGAAGAATGGCTTCCGTATCATTCAGGATATACAAGATTGTCTTCAGAAATATGCTCTAGAGTCTCGGACAGATATTTTCTTGATTCCCAACGTGCCATTGGTAAATCATGCAGGAGGTAGTTTCCGCAATCCTTTGCAGCAGCTCCCGGTATTTCACCGTCATATTCTGCAACGAACTTGAATGTGCGTTTCATCAAATCTACAATATCCTTTGATTCATAATCACCACGTATTAAGAGATAATTACCTGTAAGACATCCCATTGGTCCCCAATATATAATGCGGTCTTTCCATTCTTCGTCGTTGCGAAGATATGTTGCTGCAAGATGCTCTATAGTGTGAATTGCACCTTGATGCAATACCGGTTCACGATTAGGAGCCTTCATTCTTATGTCAAATGTGGTTACTATCTCGCCTCCAACACTGTCTTTTCGTGATACATAAATGCCGGGAAGAAGCTTCTCGTGATTAATTGTGAAACTTGGAATCTTATTCATTATACTATATTTTTTCTAGGAATCGTTTTGTTATATTGAATGAATTCTCCGCCAATCTCGCCCAAAAGTCATAGTATTGCGCAGCCTTTTCGTCTTTTAGCGGTATGTCACTGATAATGCGGAAACTGATGAACGGCACTCCATAAGTATAGCATGTCTGGGCTATAGAACAGCTTTCCATATCCACTGCCTTGGCTTTTGGGAACTTATCAAGCAGTTCTCGCATCTTTTCCCTGGTATCTACAAACCAGTCACCACTAATTATCAGTCCTTTATGTATTGTTGTTTCTCCTTCTATTCCTGTTGCTTTCATTACGTATTCTTCTGGAGCATGATATGTGGAAGGCATACCGCCAATCTGTCCGAAGTCACATTCCTCACCGCAATATGCGTCATGATAGCAGTATTCAGAGCCAACAACAACATCGGAAACATTCATTGAAACATCTGCACCGCCGGCTACTCCAGACGAAATAATCAGGTCGGGAGAATAGTTATTAATCATTTCTACAGTACCGATTGCCGAGTTTACCTTGCCGATACCGCACTTCTGCAATATTATTTCCTTATCTCCAATGAATCCTTTAACAAAGTCTTTGTTATGGATACGCTCTATTTTCGTTTCATTCAGCAGGGACTTGAGTTGGATAAACTCCTTGTCCATAGCCACTATAATACCGATTTTCATCATTCAAAACATTATCTATGCAAAGATAATACATTAATCTAATATTCACAAATTCCATCATAACTGATTTTATTGCTTGCGTGTATGAATTGCAATCTTAAGGTAAAGCAGATTTATTGAACACTAATATTGGAGTTACTACTGACTAAAAAAGGCGCTCCTAATATAAGGAACGCCTTTAAACAATATTGCGATTTAAACGTTATTGCATATCGTAGACTATCTTTGCTATCTGTTTACCAAGTGCGTCTGCCTCTTCCTTAGTCGCAGCTTCACTATAAACACGGATAATCGGTTCTGTGTTTGACTTGCGAAGATGTACCCATTTGTCAGGGAAATCTATCTTAACGCCATCGATATCATTCACTTTCTCATTGCTGTACATAGCTTTCACCTTTTCAAGAATAGCGTCAACATCAGTTGACGGGGTAAGGTCTATGCGGTTCTTTGCTATGTAATAGTTAGGGAAAGTAGCACGCAATTCACTTGCCTTGCAGCCTTTCTTTGCCAAAGAAGACAGGAATAAAGCTATACCGACCAGTGCGTCTCTGCCGTAATGGCTCTCCGGATAGATTACTCCACCGTTTCCTTCGCCGCCAATTACCGCATTAACTTCCTTCATCTTGGTAGTTACATTCACCTCGCCAACCGCTGCTGCAGCATATATACCGCCGTGTTTCTCTGTAACATCACGCAATGCACGTGTGCTGCTAAGGTTGCTTACAGTGTTTCCAGGGGTATTGCTCAATACATAATCGGCTACGGAAACAAGTGTGTACTCCTCTCCGAACATTACGCCATCCTCACATATAAACGCAAGACGGTCAACATCCGGGTCAACGACAATACCCAAATCATACTTGCCGCTGCTCATTTTATCCATTATCTCCGTAAGATTCTTCTCCAGCGGCTCCGGGTTATGAGCAAAATCGCCATTTGCTTCACCGTTGATAAAATCGTATTCTACGCCCAATTCCTTAAGCAAATCAGGAAGAATAATGCCTCCTACGCTGTTGATAGAGTCAACACAAACACGGAAACCGGCATTCTTTATCGCATTGACATCTACTAGTTTAAGAGCAAGAACAGACTCTATATGACGCTGATTGTATGTATTATCTTCTATATAATGCCCAAGATTATCAACATCGGCATATTCAAAATCTTCTTTCTCGGCTATCTCCAGCACCGTATTTCCGTCTTCCTTGTCAAGGAATTCACCTTCGTTGTTCAACAGTTTCAGGGCATTCCACTGACGGGGATTGTGGCTTGCGGTAATGATAATGCCGCCGTCTGCACCCGACATGCGCACTGCAAGTTCGGTAGTAGGTGTCGTTGCAAGACCGATATTGATTACATCGTAACCGTAACCCATAAGAGTTCCGCATACAATGTTCTTTACCATCTCTCCAGAGATGCGTGCATCGCGGCCGACAACAATCTTTCCGCTTGCAGACTTTCCGCTTTTGCGAATGAAAGTAGCGTAGGCTGTTACAAACTTAACTATGTCAAGCGGGTTCAAGGTATCACCTGTTCCGCCTCCGATAGTGCCGCGAATGCCTGATATTGATTTAATTAAAGTCATTGCTATATACCTCGTTGGTAAGTTATAATATAGTAACAAGGATAAACCCCAGATGATGCATAACGGTGACCGGCAGAGTGCGGCACGATAAGCTTTACCTTAGCAATCTCTTCGTCTGCCGTTGTCGGGCGTCCGATATTAATGTATGTCAACGGTACAAGCCAGCCCGTTGGAACTGATGAACCGTAGTATGTGTACATAAGACCTTCTGTGAAAGAGCCTGTGAATGTACCGCTTGAATTAGCGACACTCATTTTCTCAACGATAGAAGAATATGCCAATACTTGGTTAGACAGCTGTATTGAATCCGTGAGAATATTCTTCTCTGTGAAGCGACATAGTACATTCTCCGTCTCGCCGTCGGCTATCTTGGAGCCGCAGCCCTCTCTTACAATCTGCATATATACGCCGGAACTTGACAAATTAACGTATTCGTTTTTGTCAAGATTGGTTGTGCAGCCTTGTTCCTCGAATTGGGTCTGTGTAATAACAGTGATTGCAGAATCTCTTATGAACGCGTTGATAGCGGAACGTTCCTTTTCTTTTTGTTCAGCGTAAGTCTCTGTATCATCGCAACTTATCACTGCTGTAACAGCAATAAGGGCAATAATTGCATAAGCTAATTTCTTCATTTCTTTATCATTAATAATAATAACAGGGACAAAATTACAAAAAATGCTCTAATAATAAGGCATCTGCATTTATAATTATGCTACTTTAACGGTGTTTTGATAATCTAGCATTCGATAATGCACAATACATATTCCGTTGCGCCAATCATCTATTAATTAAATGCCTTTGGCAGTATCTTTGCTTTTTCCCGTTATGCTTTGAATTCTTCTATCGCTTTCCTTACTATTGCCTCTGCTTCCGCTACAGAACAATTCAGACGTCCGCCGGCTGCATTAAGATGGCCTCCGCCGCCAAAGTATTGTTCTGCCATGAGATTGCAAGGGAAGTTGTCTACAGAGCGAAGGCTAACCCATATTGTATTGTCCTTCTCGGTATCTTCACGCAAAGATATGCTTAGCTTCATGCCTTTTATCTGCAACGGAATGTTGACAAAGCCTTCCGCATCGCCCTTGATATAGTGGAAGTTCTTCAAATCCTCGCGCGTCAGGACAAAGTAAGAAGCATTATACTCTGACATTACCACCATCTTGTTGTAAAGGACATGCCCCATCAAGCGCAATCTCCACTCGCTATAGTTGTTGTAGACGTTGCGATAAATCTTGTCTTTATTTATTCGCTTTGTAAGAAGCTGGCTTATAATAAAGAATATCTCCGGGCGCGTAGAGTTGTAAGTGAAGCCGCCTGTATCGGTCATCATACCGCAATAAATCGGAACAGCGGTCTTGTGCGTCATTCTATCGAAGCCGCCGAGTTGCCAGATAACTCTGAAAACAAGCTCACAAGTGCTTGACGCCTCAGGGTAAGATATGCACAAATCGGTCTTTATCTGCGGGTCAAGATGATGGTCGATAAGCACTTTGCGTGCCGGAGACGCATCTATTGCACCAGCCATATCGTCTGTACGCGATGAAGTATTGAAGTCTAGACAGAACACTAAGTCAGCATCAGCAAAAGCCTCATCCACGAAATTCTTGTGTCTGTCATAGCGTATTACACGCTCAGTGCCAGGCAACCATTGCAAGAAATCAGGGTATGCGTCAGGAATGATAGCCATTGGCACTTTTCCGCAAGTGCGCAAATATTCTGCCAATCCCAGCAAAGAACCCATTGCGTCGCCGTCCGGATTGCGATGACAGCAAAGAAGTATCTTTTCTGAAGAGTCAATTAAATCAATAAGCAATGATTTTTCTGCCGGTGTGAGAAGGTCTATATTCATAATAAAGATTATGAGGACGTGCCGAAGATACCTGTCTTTGACACGACCTCACTATTTGTTTGTATATGGTTAATACTAAAAGAGCTTGTTAGGATAAACGCCTTCGTCGATAAGGCTCTGTATCTTGTCAACTACGCTCTGTCGGTCAGCTGCATAGGTAACGCCAAACCATTTGCTGGTAGTGTCGAGCACCTTAACCGTAGCAGTCTTTTCGTTTATAAGCTTGTTTACCATCAAAGGTATAAAGAATTCCGCCTTAAGGTTCTCCATGTTCTTCTTGTCAGAAAGGAACTCCTTGAAATAAGCCTCGCTGTGCTCGAAATAGTCAGGCGTGAAACCCCACATGTTCATTGAAACAGGTGTGTTGTCTTCAACTGCAACCCACTCGCCGTTATCGTCCTTGTAGCAAACAGGTCCGTCAACACGCATTATTTCGGTGCGCTCAACTACTGTAGTAAGGTTTTCCTTTTCGTCCTTTGAACAAATACCGCGTGCCACGGTTCCGTTTTCAGACAGAGTATTGCCTACGCGGAAACCGACCATTGCATAATCGTTGGTGCTTCCTTCAGGTAGTTCTGACAGGAACTTGCCAATCACCATGAACGCATCACGATTGTAGAAATCGTCGCAATTGATAACGCAGAAAGGTTCCTTGATAACGTCTTTAGCCATCAGCACAGCGTGATTGGTACCCCATGGTTTCACGCGACCCTCAGGACAGGTGAATCCTTCAGGCAGAGAATCGAGGCTCTGGAAGCATAGTTCAGCAGGAACATGTCCTTCGTATTTACTGAGAATCTTCTCCTTGAAGTCCTGTTCAAAGTCTTTACGGATTACGAAAACTATCTTGCCGAATCCGGCTTTGATAGCGTCGTAAATTGAATAATCCATAATAGTTTCGCCGTTAGGACCTAGTCCGTCTAGCTGTTTCAGTCCACCGTAACGGCTACCCATGCCGGCGGCAAGTAATAATAAAGTAGGTTTCATGTTTTATAAAATAAGTTTCGTTAGAAGTTCCTTCTTTATGATTGATGTTAAGATCAATGTTTCTAATATGCAAAGATAGCGTAAAAATTCGATTAAGCGAAGGAAATGATGATTTATTTTATCACTTCCAGTTGTCAGAAGATAAAAAATACTATTGTCCCTGCGGATTTGTAATCTACAGGGACAATACCTTAAGTTGTCTCGGTAGTAGGCAATGCGTATTGCTTATACGGTTCAAGCTTAACATCCTTGAGCGCTTTCGGTGAACGGGTGCGTACTCCCGAAGACTTAGAATCTATTGTTTCAGGAATGAAATTGATAGTCGCTCTTGTCAAATTCTTTGATTGTGTCCAAATTTCTGGTGTATCTGCAGACATTGATAAGAATATTTTTTTGTGGATTAAAAATCTTGATAATCAATTTGTGGCGGATTATAAATCCGCCACAACAATACCTTACGTAGTCTCCTTAGTAGGCAATGCATACTGCTCGTATGGTTCGAGCTTAAGCTCCTTAAGAGCCTTCGGCGAACGGGTGCGTTTGCCTGCCGACCTTGTGTCAATCTTCTGTGGAATGAACAGGATAGAAGCGCTGGTCAGATTCCTGTCCTGTGTCCACGCTTCAGGAGTATCTGCAACTTTTGAGGACAGCTTGACCTTAAAAGAGCCTATACCTTCCAATACCACACGGCTGCCTGAAAGCAATTCTTCTGTGAATACTTCAGTAAGTTCGGTAAGCACCGCTACTACGTCGGACTTCTTCATAGAGCAGTTTTTCTCAATCTTTTCAGCAATCTGATTAATGCCTACTACTTGTGAAACTACTGGTTTTGCGTACCATTTGTTGTTCGCAGAACTAGACTCGTTCTTAATCTGGAACATTTTATACTTTACTGGCATAACAATACAGTTTTTAGTGAATAAATATATTTAAATAAAATCTCATTCATTTATTGGTTCTTCAATG
Source organism: Prevotellaceae bacterium (assembly GCA_030523165.1). GTDB lineage: Bacteria > Bacteroidota > Bacteroidia > Bacteroidales > Bacteroidaceae > Prevotella. The sequence goes on along the minus strand of JAUNIZ010000057.1, from coordinate 671 downwards.
ATATCCAAGGTTTCGTCTATAAAGATTTAAGATTGAATATTTTTTGCAAATATATGCATTATGTTTGAAACCACCAAATTTTTTATATAAAATTTTTATGTTTATCTGTAAAATTTTCTTGTTGCAGTTTTGTTATAAAAACAATATGTTACTGATTAACGCATATTGCTTTCTATTTGTATTCTCTTGACCCCTTATTTTTCGCTCAGAATATTTTTTCATGAGATAAAGATGAAAAAATGAGCATTTTTAGTGTGCAATTATAAAACACTTATAATGAGCACGTTATGCAGATATTCAATATATTGTGCAAAAAAAAATGCCAAATTTCAGTTGTATAAAGGGTTTATACGATTCCTAGGAACCCTTTATAGGAATTGTATAAAGGGTTCCTAGGAATTTTACACCCTATTTCTTGATATTTTATTTACATTTTCTCGTTTCTCTATTTCTAGTTTGTCTAAAAATGCTGACAGAGTTGAATAATCATTTTGCAATATATATTACAAATATGCTTACACATTGAAAAATGAATATTTTTGGTGTTTTTTTTCGCATTAAAGCCAAAATTGATAAAAACAAGACTGCGAATTACAATTTTGCACGCAATGTATCAGGGAAAAAGTAAAGGCAAACAAGTGTCGAAATGAGTAAAAACAAGTGTCGAAATG
>JAUNIZ010000056.1 GCA_030523165.1 Prevotellaceae bacterium | reverse complement strand
ACAAAGAAAAACATTAAAAACTCTGAATTTCAAGTAATAAAAGTCGACAAAGAACGTTATTTTAATCAGTTAGCCTTTCATCTATAAGTTACAAAAACGGCCTTTTTGCGTCATATATATAATAATAGGTGAAACGAGTGTAATGCTATGGATTCATTGCCGCATGAACACTTAAGGAAATGTTCATGATTTGTGAGTGAAAGCTAAAGACATAACAGAGCAGTCATATATCATGAAAACGCTATGAAACACCATTACTGGAATAAATGAAAACAGAGTAGGAAATAAAGGTTAAATCAAATAAAAATAATTGCAAATAAAATATTATGAGGAATCAAAAACTACTGATTATCGCACTAATGCTGTTGGGCGTATTGACCGCCAATGCAGCAAGTAAAGTTTACAAACCGTGGGAAAACGGACGTCTGAAGGTTTCGGAGAACAACCGTTATATCGTGCATGAGAACGGCACACCGTTCTTCTGGCTGGGCAATACGGCATGGCTATTGCCTGAAAGACTTAACCGCGACGAAGTGGAATACTTCCTTGCAAAGGAACGTCAGGCAGGCTACAACGTTGAGCAGATACAGGTATTGAACGCCATACCGACATTCAACGTTTACGGTCAGCAGGCAAACAATGCCGAATTCGACTTCAGCAAGTTTACTAAACCAGGTGTCTACGGCTATTGGGAGCATCTTGACTACATCGTAGACGTTGCTGCAAACAACGGCATCTATATCGCAATGGACTGCATCTGGGGTTCTATGATAAAGGATATGGATGTGAAGAAGGCGCAGTCGTTAGGCAAATTCCTCGGCGAGAGATACAAGGACAAGCCTAATATTATATGGATGATAGGCGGTGACATACGCGGCGACAAGTCGCCAGAGGTATGGGATGCGCTTGCAAGAGCTATCCGCAAGGTAGACAGCAACCATATAATGACGTTCCACCCAAGAGGAAGAACCACATCGGCATGGTGGTTCAACGACCGTGAATGGATGGACTTCAACATGTTCCAGAGCGGACACCGTCGTTACGGACAGCGCAACGGTGACGGCGACTACACAATCAAGGACAACACAGAAGAGGACAACTGGCGCTATGTTGACATGAGCTTTGAGAAAGAGCCTATACGCCCTGTTATCGACGGAGAACCTTCATACGAGGATATTCCACAAGGCTTGCACGACTTCTCTGCACCACGCTGGCAAGACTATGACGTGCGCCGCTATGCATATTGGGCTGTGTTTGCTGGTTGTTTCGGCCATACTTACGGCCATAACTCAGTAATGCAGTTTATCCGTCCTGGTGTCTTGGCTTCATTCGGAGCAGAGAAACCTTGGTGGGAAGCAATGAACGACTCTGGCTACAACCAGATGAAGTATCTGAAATGGCTAATGCTGAGCTTCCCGTTCACAGAGGGAACAGGCGACCAAAGCATCATTTCAGGACAGAACGGCGAACGCTATGACCGCATAATCGCTATGCGTGGCAACGACTTCATGCTTGTCTACAATTATAGCGGAAAGCCTATGAGCATTGACTTGACAAAGATTAGCGGTTCTAAGAAGAACGTCTGGTGGTTCAATCCGTCAAACGGTTCATTGACATACCTTGGCGAATACGACAATAAAGTAGCCGACTTCACATACGATACGGCTTATCTGCGTGGCAGCGACCGCGTGCTTATTGCAGTAGACGCATCTAAGGAGTATATCAACAAGACAGACAAACAAATATCAGAAAAGCAATGACACGTAAAATATTTCTGCTCGCCATTGCCCTAAGCCTCAGCTTTGGCTGCTTTGCCGCTAAGAAGAAGACGGCAAAGAAAGCCACTTTCCCCGTTGAGGTGAACACTCTCCGCACAGAGAGAATGGCTGACCCGATGAGCATAGACACCCCTACCCCTCGTCTTGGCTGGATTATCACGTCAGACAAGCAGGATGTCATGCAGACATCTTATCATATTATTGTGGCTTCCACGAAAGAGAAGGCACAGAATCTTGAAGGCGACCTGTGGGATGCTAACGTTACGTCTGACCAGTCGCAATGGATAAGATATGCAGGCAAGGAACTTAGAAGCGACACCCGCTGCTACTGGCGCGTGAAAGTGAACACCACGAAAGGCGAATCAGACTGGAGCAGCATTGCCACATGGAATGTCGGGCTTCTGAATGAATCAGACTGGAGCGGCCAATGGATAGGACTTGACAAGGCTATGCCTTGGGATATAGAAGACGTTCACAGCCAGTTGAGTTCACGCTATCTGCGCACTGAGTTCAAGGTTGAAAACGAAATAAAGCGCGCAACGCTCTATATAAGCGGACTCGGCATGTACGAAGCGTTCATCAACGGCAAGAAAGTGGGCGACCAAGTGCTTGCGCCAGCTCCTACAGACTATCGCAAGACGGTGCTTTACAATGCCTTTGACGTTACATCAATGCTTTCAACGGCAGACAACGCGATTGCCGTAGTTCTCGGCAACGGCAGATATTACACCATGCAACAGAACAAGAAGCCTTACAAGATAACAAATTTCGGCTATCCGAAACTAAGGCTTAACCTTGTGATAGAGTATGCTGACGGCAAGAAGAAGGTAATATCTTCAAACAACAAATGGAAGCTAAATGCTGACGGAGCTTTGCGTTCAAACAACGAATACGACGGCGAGGTTTACGATGCACGCAAAGAACTGACTGGCTGGAACACAGTTGGCTATGACGATTCAAAATGGACAGCAGCCGAGCGCGTGGCAATTCCTTACGGCACCCTGCGAGGAGCCATGAGCCCTAACATGAAAGTAGTGAAAACACTCAAGCCTGTCAGCGTAAAGAAACACGGAAGCAGCTTTATCGTAGACATGGGACAGAACATGGCGGGCTGGCTTAAAGTAAGAATCAACGGCACAAATGCAGGCGACTCTGTTAAGATAATATTCTCTGAAACGCTGAAAGAAGACGGTTCGCTATATCGTGAGAACTTCCGAAACGCATTGTCTACAGATGCCTACATTGCCAACGGCGAAGAGAAAGACCGCTGGTGGTCGCCTGTATTCTCATACCACGGATTCCGCTATGCCGAGATTCAGGGTTTGAAGAGCGCAAGCGCAGACGACTTTATCGGCGAGGTAATAAGCGACGAGATGGAACAGACAGGAACATTTGTTTCGTCTGACACTATATTAAATAAGGTGTACCACAACGCACTATGGGGAGTATTGGGCAATTACAAGGGAATGCCTGTAGATTGCCCTCAGCGTGACGAGCGCCAGCCGTGGCTTGGAGACCGCACACGCGGCTGCTTCGGCGAAGCATTCCTCTTTGACAACAATGCCCTTTACGCTAAATGGGCACGCGACATAACCGAAGCTCAACGTGAAGACGGATGTATACCAGACGTGGCTCCTGCATACTGGAACTATTTCTCTGACAATATCACATGGCCGGCAGCGCTGCCGTTCTCATTGGAAATGCTTTACAACCAGTACGGTGACGACGAGCCATTACGCAAATACTACCCTGACGTAAAGCGCTGGCTGGAACACATGAAGTATCAGTACGGCAAAGACGGACTTATGCCACGCGACAAATACGGCGACTGGTGCGTTCCGCCAGAGGACATGAAGATGATTCATAGCCAGGACCCTGCACGCAAGACCGACGGAACACTCATTGCAACGGCTTACTACTACAGGCTCAACAAACTGATGGAACGTTTTGCAAACCTGCTGTCAAAGAAAGACGATGCAACGGAGTTCGCTGCAGAAGCGGCACGCGTGAAGAAAGCATTCAACGACAAGTTCCTCAACGTGAAGCGTGAAACAAGCGAAGTGCCGGGACTGCTGCTATATCCAGACAGCACGTTCTACGGCAACAACACCGTTACTTCAAACATTCTGCCGCTGTCTTTCGGCATGATAGATGATAGCTATGTAAAGGGCGAAGTTGAAAAGAACATCATCAAAAACATAATAACGCTCAACAAAGGATTTATCTCTTGCGGTGTAATCGGCGTACAATGGCTTATGCACGGACTGACCGACATGGGACGTACCGACATTGCATGGCTGTTAGCCACAAACAAGAAATATCCAAGCTGGGGCTATATGACAGAAAAAGGAGCTACTACAACATGGGAACTATGGAACGGCGACACCGCCAACCCACGCATGAACAGCGGAAACCATGTAATGCTTTTGGGCGATCTTGTGTCATGGCTGTATGAAGACATTGCGGGTATCAGTTCTGACAACAATGCTCCTGGCTTCAAACACATAATAATGAAACCTGATTTCTCTGTTGACGAGATTTACGACATCAACGCTTCCTACAAGTCTATCTACGGAAACATCGTAAGCAGATGGGAGAAAGTAAAAGGAATACTGAAATGGCACGTTGAAATACCTGCTAATACAACAGCCGACCTATACATGCCAGACGGTACAGTAAAGCATTTCGGTTCTGGTTCATACGACTTGTCAATGACTCTGCCTGTACGCGACAAAGCTATTCTTGTAGACGAGTTCCTGTATAAATCTACTTCGTTCCCTGAATGTCACTCGGCAACAATCGCTGAAACAGACAAGGGCGACCTCGTAGCAACATACTTCGGAGGAACAAAGGAGCGCAATCCTGACGTTTGCATCTGGGTTAGCCGTCTGCCTAAAGGATCTACAGAATGGACAGCGCCACAGATGGTTGCAGACGGAGTATTGTCTGACACGCTTCGCAAGGCATGCTGGAACCCTGTAGTCTATCAGATTCCTGGCGGAGAACTGCAGATATACTTCAAGATAGGAAGCAAAGTATCTGACTGGACTGGTTGGATTGTACGTTCAAAAGACGGAGGCAAGACATGGAGCAAGCGTGAACCTCTGCAGGAAAACTATCTCGGTCCTGTAAAGAACAAGCCAATACTCAACAACGACAGAATAATTGCACCTACAAGTATCGAGACTGACGGATGGCGTCTGTACTTTGAATATTCTGACGACATGGGCAAGACATGGAAACGCAGCGACTATGTAGCTGCCGATGAAGGCGTGAAGGCTATACAGCCTGCAATCATGAAACTCAAAGACGGAAGACTGGCTGCCGTTGCACGCACAAGAAGCGAGCATATAGGCATAACATACAGTTCTGACAATGGCGAAACATGGTCAAAGCTTAGACTTATAGACACTCCAAACAACAACAGCGGTCTTGACGCCGTAACCTTGACGGACGGAACACATGCAATGATATGCAACGACCGTCCTATTCCGAAAGGAATAAAGAACGGAAAGGGTGCCCGCACGCCTCTGTCGCTGATGCTTTCCGACGACGGCGAACACTGGAAACACTGGCTGACAATAGAAGACAGCCCTGTAAGCCAGTATTCTTACCCGTCAATAATACAGACAAAAGACGGAAAGATACACCTTATTTATACTTGGCGACGCCAGAGAATCAAACATGTAGTAATTGATACAAACCTCAAACCATGAGAAAGATATTTTTTCTATTGGCATTTTTAACACTATCAGTGGTTGCAAAGGCAGCCACTGATACATCTGTTGCCGGACTTTTCCAACTGGAAGGCAGCGGAAGAACAGTATATAACTTTAATCTGGGATGGCACTTTCATCTCGGCGACATAAACGGCGCTGAAGGAAAAACGTTTGATGACAGCAAATGGACAGTTGTAAATGCGCCTCATTCAGTAAGGCTTGAGCCTTCTGAGGCAAGCGGAGGACGCAACTATCAAGGCATAGCATGGTACAGAAAACACTTTACCGTACCTGCCGACATGAACGGCAAGGACGTTTCCGTACACTTTGAAGCCATAATGGGCAAGCAGGTAATATATGTAAACGGCCAAAAGGTAAAGGAACATCTTGGCGGATACCTGCCTATTACCATTGACTTGACGAGCCTTGGAGTAAAAGCCGGCGACAAGTGCGTGATAGCAGTAAAGACTGATAACAGCGACGACAAGACTTATCCTCCGGGAAAGAAGCAGAGCGCCCTCGACTTCTGCTATCATGGAGGCATGTACCGCGATGTTTGGCTCATCGGCAAATCGCCTGTAGCCATAACAGACGCCATTGAAAGAAACAAGGTTGCCGGCGGTGGCGTGTTCCTGCATTATGACAACATAACTGAAGACAGGGCTGACGTATTCGTAAACGTAGAAGTAGGAAACAGCAGCAACAAGGCTGTGGAACCTACGGTAATGGTTCGCATTAAAGACGCCAACGGCAAGACTGTCGCAACACTAAAGAAAGGCATCACGATAGCGGCAGGACAAAACACAACGGCTTATCTTGGCGCCAAACTGAAGAACATTGAACTATGGTCACCGGAGAATCCATATTTATATAATGTGGAAATCAGCATACAGAACGGCAAACAGAGTATCGACGGCGGTATTGTACGCATGGGTATCCGCAAGGCTGAGTTCCGTGGAAAAGACGGATTCTGGCTCAACGGCAAACCTTATCACCAGCTTATCGGCGGCAACCGTCATCAGGATTTCGCTTATGTAGGCAACGCTATGCCTAACAGCCAGCAATGGAGAGACGCAAAACGCCTTAAAGATGCCGGAATGACGATAATCCGTGCGGCACATTATCCACAAGATCCTTCGTTTATGGATGCCTGCGATGAATTAGGACTGTTTATAATCGTGCCTACTCCAGGTTGGCAATACTGGAACAAAGACCCTAATTTCGGTGAACTGGTACACAAGAACACACGAGAAATAATACGTCGCGACCGTAACCATCCTTGCGTACTGATGTGGGAACCTATCCTGAACGAGACACGCTATCCTGAAGATTTCTCTATTAAGGCACTTGAAATAACACGCGAAGAATTCCCTTATCCGGGAAAACCTGTCGCTGCTGCCGACATGCAGTCTGCAGGCGTAAAGGAAAACTATGATGTCCTTTACGGATGGCCAGACGATATAGGCAAGGAAACCACTCCAACAGACAAATGTGTCTTTACACGTGAGTTCGGTGAAATGGTAGACGACTGGTATGCGCATAACTGCCTTAACCGTGCTGCACGTTATTGGGGTGAGAAACCAATGCTTATGGCAGCTCTGTCACTTGCCAATACATACGGTGAGATGTATCACGGCCAACGCCAGTTTATCGGAGGTTGCCAATGGCATCCATTCGACCACCAGCGCGGTTACCATCCAGACCCGTATCTAGGCGGTATATACGACGCTTTCAGACAGAAGAAATATGCTTTCGAGATGTTCCGTTCACAGATTACAGACAGTGAACCTATGGTATTCATTGCCAATGAAATGACACAGTTCTCTGACAATGACGTAACGATATTCTCAAACTGTGACAGTGTTCGCTTGACAATGTTTGAAGGAGACAAGGTTGTTACCTTGCCTGTTGTCCACAATCCTAACGGACAGCCATGCGCACCTGTGATATTCAAGGATTTCTGGGACTTCTGGAAAGCCCGTGAATACAGCTACAAACAGCGCAACTGGCAGAAAGTGTCGCTGGTAGCAGAAGGCATTAAAGACGGAAAGGTTGTCGTTACTGAAAAGAAAATGCCGTCACGTCGATCTACAAAGATACGTCTATACGCCGATACTCTTGGAATGGATCTGACAGCAGACGGCAGCGACTTCATTGTAGTAGTGGCTGAGATAACCGACGACAACGGTAACGTAAAGCGTCTCGCAAAGGACAACATCGTTTTCACGGTAGAAGGCGAAGGTCGTATTATAGGTGACGGAGAACAGATAATGGCTAATCCGAGAGCAGTTGAATGGGGAAGCGCACCTGTACTTATCCAAGCTACAGACAAACCGGGCAAAATTACAATCACAGCACGCTCTGCTTATGAAGGAAACTATGCTCCTGCTGCAGACACACTGACGATTGAGAGCAAGCCTGCTACCCTACCCGCTTGCTTCACAGACCGCCCTACGGCAAAAAACGCTGTTGCAAGAACGACCGAGAATACCAACAAGCAGACAATGACAGACGAAGAACGTCGCAAAACGCTTGAGGAGGTTAATCAGCAACAGATTGATTTCGGAATACAATAAATGTAATCAAAGATATTAAACCTTTATTTTTAATTTTCACTCAATGTCAACCTCGGCAGCCGTGATGGCAGTCGAGGTTGACGCTTTTATGTTACTTGTCTGTCAAACCTAAAAATCGGTTTATTAGAGATTATTTTTGTCTTACACCCTGACTTGTCTATCTTTTCAGCTTTTCCGTTTTATTCTATTGGAAACTATATTTAGGGTTTTAGATGCTCCAAGTCTATGAACTTTCCACGCTGGCGTCTCTCTTCAATAAGCCTGTTCAGTTTTTTCCTTCTATTCGGGGCAATCCATTGACGGGCGAAGATATTAGGTATAGCTACACCAATAGCTATGCATAGAATAATCAGAGAAGCACGTATTCCGTTGTGAATGGCAACTGTAAGTTCACCTACTACACCGTGCATCTCTATCAAAGCGAAGAGCATTCGGTACATTAGCACACCCGGAACCATTGGTATTACGCTCGGTATAGACAGGCAATGATGCGGAGTATGATATATATGCACTGCCTTGACACAGATAATACTAATAAGAGACGAACCGATAAGCGAGCCTAATATAGGTCCCCAGTCAAGTCCGATGTTGTCGTTGCTAGGTCCAAGATTAATGAAATTGCGTGTACATACTGCAATTATACCGCCTATAGCAACCACCCAAAGCAGTCTTCTCGGCACATTGAATATCATGGAGAAGCCCATAGCCGATATAGCCGCAGCAACGGCATATTCTATATAGCTATGATGCGGTGTCATGCTAAGGTCTCTTACAAAGTTGTCTATATTGCATATCTTGATAGCTATCGCAATACCGAATGACATTGCTGCAACCATAAGCAGTGTATTTACGGCTCTTGTCAGTCCAACCTCTATATGATTGTCGAGCATGTCACTGACAAAATTTATCAACGGCACTCCCGGAACAATAAACAACGCACACGCCATAAGCGGATGCCAAGGGGTGTCACTATGGGTAAAGGGAATTAGGAAGGCAGGTAAATGAGATTCCACTATAGGCATTGACATGTAAGCCAACAACCATGCCAACAACGTGGAAAAGAATGCGGCAAAGGCAATGTTTGCATATCCGTTCGAGCCCTTGGAGTTAAGCCATGCACGAAGCCTAAAGCCAAGAATGGCAGCTATTGACGCATAGAAGAACGAAGGCCAGTCGCAACCGAACTGAATGCAAAAGCCACCACAGGCAAAGCCTGCTCCAATAGCAACCATCCACGGCGAATAGTTGCGCTTCTTGTTCTTTATCCTTTCCAGTTCCGACTCATACTTATCAAGCGAATAATCGTTCTTGATAGCCCTCCACGACAATTTGCTGATAGCAGAAATGGCATCCATATTGATGCCGTGTTTGTCGCAACGCTGAAACTTAGAGAAAGAATGAGTTTCATCGCTGAGGTTTACCATAAGCATGTTGTAGGCTATACTAATGTGCAAATGCTGTTCCGGCAATCCCAAATACGCCGCTGTGCGGTTAAGATTACGCATTATTCGGCTTGTGTCAGCCGCACTTTCCATAAGAAGCTCTCCTGTACGGAGCAGTAAATCAAGTTTTCTACGCAGTATCTCTTCCGAATCAGACTGCTGTTTCTCTTCCATAATCAGTTGTAATAAGACGTTCTGTATTTTTATCCTAAAAGATATGTCTACCTAAATCGGCTGCAAAGGTACATAAAATTAAGTATAAACGATTACTGTTTTTTGCACTTTTTATGCAAAACATATTATTTTTCTACGTCATATTTTTAGCTTGCAATTCGTGAAAAACAAAAGATTGTCACAAAAATTTATTTCTTTGCACAAGGCGATTATAATCTTTCCGTATAGCATTCATTATATATAGGTATATTATAATATTTGTTTATTACATTACCTACCCATTGAGTATTTATAAGTTAAAATTGTTTTTTTATAGACATTTCTTGCTTAATCCAAATATATGTTGTAACTTTGCATTACTGAACAAAACAAACAGATTAGCCATGAAACCAATAAGCATTTTAAAAACATTTATTGCGGTAGCTACATTCAGTATCGCCGCAATCGGTTGCAGCAACGATGAAGATGAAGGATATATGATATTCGATTTCTATCCTTTCGAGATTAATATCATCGTAAAAGACGCTTCGGGCAATGATCTGATAAACCCGCAAACACCAAACAATATTTCTGAAAACGGCATAAAAGTGTTATACAACGGGAATGTCTATGAAAAAGATTCGTTGAAAAACGAGGTTCCGCCAATGTCCACACGTGCCATTATGCCTCGTCTTTACGGACTTAAAACGGAGAAAGACACAAATGGAGCTTACAGGTTATGCTTCGGAGAGTTTAACGGAGAAGGTTCGTATGATGGTGAAACATTCGTAATAGACTGGAACGACGGCACAAAAGACACTATATCGTTCGATTCACACATAAGTTGGAAGTCTAAGAATGACCCTGTAATAACACGCGCCGTCTATCTGAACGGGGAAAAGACTGGCTATCCGATAACAATAATAAAGTAATCGCATATACAGATAAAACACTTCTCGCTATAAAACCAAAGAGAAGTATTGGCATATATACATATATAATACATGGGGATGATTGCAAAAGAAAATCCCCATGTATTTTTATTTTGTCATTAACGTAACGCAAAACATAGTTTTACGCATAGGAAAGCATAGGTTTGCACGAAGGAAAACTATGCTTTGTAATACCAAAGTAATCCACGTTAAATAATCCTATTGAATAAGTACAATAAAAGAGATAGTGCGTCGTTATATAAAATAATATCTTGAAAATGAAAATGAAATTTGTTAACCGCTGCATTGCTATGCTTTTCTTGTTGGGCATTTGTTCAACGGAAGTCTTTGCAGGGCCAAAGAAGGAAGTCTACATACCGATGGATTATTCCACATGTGGTTATCATGCGTCAGAGCAAAGCATACCTGACGTAAAGAATGTTGTAACAGTAAGCTGCCAAGACGGTGATTCTTACGAGAGAATCCAACGTGCTATAAACTATGTTTCATCGCTTAAGGCAGACAAAAACGGAATCCGCGGAGCCATTCTTCTTGGCGAAGGAACATTCTATATAGACAAGCCGCTGAGGATTACTGCATCTGGAGTGGTGCTTAGAGGCAGCGGAAAAGGAAAGACAATTATAGTAAAGCGTGGCGTAGACCGTGGCTCCTTATTATATATAGAAGGTGCAAAGGGATTCACTAAAGGCGATACAACGGCTGTAACTGATACAAAGGTAAAGGCTGGTTCTGTTTCATTAACCCTAAAATCAGTTGATAATCTCAACGTTGGAAGCAGAATACAGATTGTTCGCCCTTCAACAAAAGAGTGGATAGCAGACCTTAAATGCAATGACTTTGGCGGAAATCTGGATTATACTGGCTGGAAAGCAACTGACATTGACATAACATGGGACAGGACTATCGTAGCTATAAACGGCAATCAGATTACGATTGACGCACCAATAACCACCACTATCGACAGCAAATACGGTGGTGCTTATGTGGTTAACAGCTATAATGCGAAAGAGATTAACGAATGTGGCGTGGAAAATCTCACGCTTATGTCTGAACATAACACATGGAATCCAAAGGACGAAGACCACTGTTGGGATGCGATAAACATAGATTTTTCACGCGATTGTTGGGTAAGACGCGTTGATTTTAAAGCATTCGCAGGCAGTGCAGTCAATATTCAAAAGAACACAAGCCGTATAACTATAGAAGACTGTATAGCTTCTGAGCCTGTATCAGAGATAGGTGGTTGGCGACGTGGAGTATTCATTACGAGAGGTCAGCAGACGCTTATCCAACGTTGTGTATCACGTCAAGGCATACATGACTTTGCAGCTGGCTACTGTGCAGCAGGTCCTAACGCCTTCGTACAATGTGAAGGAGAGAACTCGTTAGGCTTTAGCGGCAGTATCGGTTCATGGGCAGCAGGCCTTCTTTTCGATATAGTAAACATAGACGGACATGATATTTGCTTCAAGAATCTTGAACAATTCCAGTTCGGAACTGGCTGGAATACGGCAAACAGCATGATATGGCAATGCACGGCTTCTACAATATGGTGCTATTCTCCAGACGAGGATAACCGCAGCAGCGCACACGGTTGTTGGGGAACATTGACTGGAAACGGGGAGTGGACAAGCAGCAATGACCATGTTCAACCGCGCAGTCTGTTCTATGACCAACTGGAGAAACGTCTTGGAGACAAGGCTATCGAAGGATATGTGTTGCCACGTAACACAAACGCATCAAGCAGCCCTGAGATTGCAAAAGCACAGGAAATGGCACGCATTTCGCTTACAGAGCTGCGTCTGACGCTTGAAATGTGGATTGACTCTGTTCCATATACAGCCTCTATTTCAACAGAAGGCATTAAAAGCATAGATGCAATAAAAGACAGCAAACTATCAGTTACAGACAAAGAAAGCAAGAAACATAAGTTTGAAATCATAAACGGACATATTACTGATGACGGTAAACTGATAACAGGAAACCGTTATCAAATACCTTGGTGGTCTGGACGTGTAAAGGATAATTTCGTGGAAAAAAGCGCAAAACCTGCCATTACACGCTTTGTTCCTGGCAGAGAAGGTACTGGATGGACAGACAGAATTGATTCAGTGGTTAACTTTCTCGACAAGAAAAACTATTGTCTATTAGACCATAACTATGGTCTTTGGTATGATCTCAGACGCACTGACCACGAAAGAATACGTCGTGCTGACGGTGATGTATGGGCACCATTCTATGAACAGCCATTCTCACGTTCAGGAGAAGGCACTGCTTGGGAAGGATTAAGCAAATATGACCTTACAAAACCTAACCGTTGGTATTGGTATCGCTTAAAGGAATTTGCTGAAAAGGGCGCAGAAAAAGGTCTTTTGCTTTTCCATCAAAACTATTTCCAGCATAATATCCTTGAAGCAGGCGCACATTGGGTAGACTGCCCTTGGAGAGCTGTAAACAACATAAACGGCACTGACTTCCCAGAACCTGTTCCATTTACAGGCGACAAGAGAATATTTATGGCAGAGCAGTTCTATAATATAGACAACCCTGTATTACGCCCGCTTCACAAACAGTATATTCGTCAGTGTCTGGAGAACTTCAAGGATGACGACAACGTGGTTCAGCTGATAAGCGAGGAATACACTGGTCCGTTGCATTTCACAAAGTTCTGGTTACAGACAATAGCTGAATGGGAACAGGAAACAGGCAAACGCCCTATGATAGCCCTAAGTTGTACCAAAGACGCACAAGACGCGATACTTGCAGACCCTGAACTGTCAAAAGTTGTAGATATAATTGATATACGCTATTGGCATTACAACACAGACAGCCTATGGGCTCCACCTGCAGGAAAAAACATGGCTCCACGTCAGTTCATGCGCAAGATGAAAGTAGGAAAAACTGGTTTTGAAGAAGCTTACAAAGCAGTAAAGGAATATAAGGTAAAATATCCAGAGAAAGCCGTAACATTCTTCGCACAGCAATATCCTCAATATGGATGGGCTATACTCATGGCTGGTGGTTCTTGCCCTAACATAAACGTTGCAAATGACAAGTTCCTTGCCGATGTTACCAAGATGAACTATATAAGCGGTGAAGGCGATTCTGACGTTCAGGTTCTCGGAAACGATGCTATAGGTTATGTTGTTTATTCACATACAGACAAGCCTTTCACGATAAATGCATCAGAAGGGAAATACAGACTTCACGTAATAAATACAAAAGACGGCAACGTGGAGACAGCGAAAAAGATAGAGAAAAGTACAGGAGAAATAACAATCAGCCAACCTTCAAGCAATAAAGTTTATTGGTTGGAGAAGCAATAAAGGGTTTTAGGAAAAAACGATAAACCTTCATGAAATACTAATAACAGGTATTGAAAATCGCTTTCAATACCTGTTTTTCGTGATTATATACCAATTTTTACCATTATTTTCCTTCTTTCATGGTTAACTTTGCAGCAAACAATGAAAAAACCTATGATTAACTTTACCGAACTGTACTACAAGCAAATTGACAACCTGTTCGCTTTCGGAACGAAATTCACCTCAGACCGTGAGATGATTAAAGACTGTATTCAAGACGTCTTTGTAAAATTGTACACTAAGCGTGGAGAACTGGATACGGTGACAAATCTCGAATCATATTTATATGTTTCGTTGAGAAATAGGATTAATGACGAGTTCCGTCGCAACAGCCATTTGTGTGATAGCGAAATAGACGACAGCAACATGAAGCTGTTTAACGAAAAGAGCGATAATTATGAAATGCTTGAATCTCATGAAGAAGAGATGAACCGAAGCAATACTATTATTGAATACGTTAAATGTCTCTCTCCAAGACAACAGCAGATTATCAATCTATACTATATAGAACAGCGCAAATATGATGATATTTGCCAGATAATGGGAATCAATTATCAGTCTGTCAGAAACCTGATGCATCGCAGTCTATTAAAATTACGCTGTTTAGCATCAAAATCTGCTGCTGTATAGAGTACAAAAACACTATCTCTTCGTCTTTATATAAAAGACGTTGAAGATGACTAATATACTAAGAAAGCCGACAGAAAAGACATTCGAAGCCAATGTCATGAATACCCCTCCTTTGACAACTACTGAAAAGGAGGAGCTTAGAGAACGAATAGAGTTGGCTATAGAACAAACTAACAACGAAGGTACATAGTTCACTTTTTTATAATTTATAAAACGAGAGCAGCCCCAAGATGATTCATTCATCTTGGGCTGTTTTTTTTTATAATGCATATGTATGTGCGCTTCACAGATATTGAAAGATACAGAATGTGTATTAGCTGTCAACTATTTCCTTATACATCAAACATCATTAGTGAAATGAGCAGGTCGGTATGTTAGCTAATCCGCTGTTCTTTCTACCTCTATTCAGTCATTAACATACACCAAAACAAAACGGACACCAGCCATTTGGCTGATGCCCGCATTGCAATAAATAATTATTTTTATTAAAGATGCTTCTTGCCGGCAAGAGTATCGTGATTGTTCTTCAAGTCTGTCCAATCAACCTTCTCTTTTGTGCTTATACCATTGATATACTTTTCGATGTTTGTATATCCGTCTCCTGTACAATCCTGGTTAGCATCGCTTGGATCGTTAGGGTTAAGTCCATTTGCCTTTTCCCAATCATCTGGCATACCGTCTCCGTCACTATCCTTGTAAGGCTTATACTTCTTGTATTTTGGAAGTCCACCCATCTGCTGCGGGTCAGAGATGATACCTACTGTCCAAGAATCCTTTGGCAAACGACGATGCTTGAACTGAATAGTATCAGGCTGTGCGTCTTTTACATAATAAGGTTCGCCTGTACGAACTTCCTGAATAATGTGCTGGTCAAGTTCATCACGGATAGGAAGTGTAGCACCTACATTATCAAGAACGAAATCGTATGCTTCCTTAGCCGACATCACTGTATAATAAGGATGTGGGAACGGCTCGTTCCAACGCATGTATGGATAATAATCGCCTGGTCCGTCGAGGTTTTCTGTTTGAACACCCTTCCAGTTGTCTGCTGTTACAGAATCATTGCCTTCCATGATATTGCCTTCGCAATATACACGACCGTATGTTTTCTTCTCATTACGGCTCAATCCCGCCTCTGGTTTCAGGAATCTGTGACCTACAGGGTCAGTAAGTTTAGATGCAGGACCTGGCTTGAAATAGTTATTGTAAATATTGTAGAGAGCAGACCAGTCGCCACCGTCAACAGAACGATGTACCCAGTTGAACACTACATTGTTTACGAAATTGAAGATACCATTCCAGCCGATAGACGGGTTACGACCTGTGTTGCTTGCCCAAAGGTTACGAACAAATGCGCAGTTCTCTCCACCGAGAGTAGAGCCGAAAGCATGGTTATATGTGTCGAGACCCTTTGCAGAGATTGTATTCTGGATAGTTACGTTAACCGTAGGAAGCTTCTGCTCAGGGTATGTAGGGCCAGCCTGATACATGTGACGATAGAAAGAAATGTTCTCGTCAAGACCGTATGAGCAAGAAAGGTGGTCAAGCATAATGTTTCCAACAGGGTTTCCACCGAATGTGTCATCACGACGTCCAACCCATGTCTCGCCTCTACGGAAACGCATGTGACGTACAACTACGTCATGTGTGTTTACCCATACCGTTTCACCAGAGATACATACACCGTCGCCAGGAGCTGTCTGTCCTGCAATAGTCAAATATGGAGCACGAATGATAACAGGAGAGTTGAGCTTGATTATACCAGAAACATTGAATACGATAATACGCGCACCGCCTTGTTCACATGCCCAGCGGAATGAGCCAGGACCATCGTCGTTAAGATTAGTAACAGTAAGAACCTTACCGCCACGACCACCAAAGCTATACATACCACCGCCTTCAGCACCAGGGAAAGAAGGTATCTTTGCCTGTGGAAGGTCTGTCGGGCGAGCTGCCCAAGGAATGTAAGGCCTGCCCTCGCGAGCCTCTTTTTCGATGATAGGATAAGCTACAGCCCAAGCACTGTCTGAGTGTGCCCATGCCTTCTTTTCCATTTCCTTTGCTGCCTCTTGAACATCTTTAGGCACTGTAGGATACTGTGCCCAGGCAGCCTGATGTCCTACGCCAAGCGCAAGAGCCATCATCACTAAAGCTTGTTTCTTCATATAATATATATGTAATAATGAAATAATATTTTTGCCTTTTCTCTATTAGACTCCTTTTCGAGTCATTTGTAACTAAGAACGGCGTGTTTTTTAGATTATATAAACTTTTTTAGTCATTTAAAAGAATAGCCTTTTTGTATGCAATGACTATTTTGCAAACATTCAGCAATATAAACCAAAGAACGTTATAGACATGCATATAGTTACAGAAAACTATGTTTTCCTTGTCATAAAGCTATGCTTTCCAAGCAGGAAACGATATATTTAACAATACAAACTGCGTTATCCGTAAAATTGTTTATTTATTCAGTAAAATGTGTAATATATGTATTAAATAAACAATGTATCTTTGTAACCGATAACATACATGAATGATAAAATGAATATTGGTAATTCCTACATTAAATATGGTATTAGTAGGCTCACTCGTGATGAGCACGCCTGTCGGTTGAAATAGTATTCCTCAAATCCGCAACCTATAGGGTTTAGTGGGATTTTGCTTGCAAAGCGACAA
>JAUNIZ010000309.1 GCA_030523165.1 Prevotellaceae bacterium | reverse complement strand
CGCATCCTAATTTTTTGTAGGTTATATTTAACCAATTATCTGTTCTTCAGGTCAATGTCTTGTTCCAGACTTTTCATAATGTCATTGTCAAGACTTATCTTTTTTTCCTGATTCTTTCTGAGTGTCCATCTTAATAAGAAGAAAGGATGCATGATTTCCTTCTTGCTTAATATGTAAGACTCATAACTTCCTGATTTTGTATTAACCTTTGTCGTAAGATTTTTCGTTACGGCTTCTGTACCAATGCTTAGTGTAAGGTTTCTGTTCACGTTATATGAAATAAGTATGCTTGTACTTACAGGAGTAAGGTATCTTGTCCTGCTTACAATATCATAGTCATAGTTTGTATAGCTCACTGATGCATACATATCCCACTTCCCGAAACTCTGCATAACATATCCGTTTATTGAGAAACTCTTTTTTATACTTTGCCCAGGAAAATAATTGTTTGTATGTTCTATTGACGTTCCTATGAGCGTGTTATTGATTCTGTAACGAAGCATGCCATTGAATGAAAGATTGCTATAATGACCAAGGTTCCTGTATGTTGTAATGTAGATTCCTTTGTCATCGGTGTATCCATATTTCTCATATCTGTCCGTTATGTAGTTATAGTTTACTGAAATGCCTGCATACAGCTTTTTCTTCATATAAGAATACATGAATGATGCACCGTGTGTCTGTTGTGGCTTAAGATAAGGATTGCCGACTTCTCTTGTAAGCGAATCGTTTAGTACATTATATGGGTTGAGCATAGATATATTAGGCGATGCACTATTTAGAATATATCCAAGCCGTAATGAGCCTAAGGCTTTGAGATCGAACGTAAAACTTGATGCAACGTATGGTCTATAGTAATGGTCGTTGACTCCTGCCGTTTCTCTCCAGAAAGCTGAAAAGCCTGCTGATACCATATAATTGAACTTGTTTATTTTTCCTTGCAATGTCGAGAATAGATATTCGTCATATTCTTCATGGCGATAGACAGGGTTGCCACCAGATAGATCTTCGAGCTTGTCGTTCGTATAATTTGTTGAGCTTCCTATTGCTAAATACATGTTTTCATTTATTTCATGTTCAAGGCTTATGTCAAGCGACAATGATTTCTTGCGTGTCTTAAACAATGAAATGTCTTCCCAAATAGCGTTTGGATATAAATCAGTAGAACGGCTTTTTAGGTTATTGTAGTTGTATGTGCCATTTATATATGACTCTATCTCCGTCTTTTCATTGAATGTATGCTTGTGGTATAAAGTGCCGGCAAAAACATTGGACCTGTTTTTTGAATAATAGGAAGATACAATGCCGTTGTCAGTCTGCTGATTGTCGTCATAGGTATAATCATCGTATGTTCCAGTACCGTTTATCTTTGTCCTGTCATAGCTATGCCTTCCTTGAAAGTATGCTGCAAGATAGTCTTTAGCCGATGCCTTTAATTTTACTAACAATGTATATTCAAAGGCTTTGCCACATTGCTTTGTGTCAGTATCGGTTGTCTTGTAATAGTTGTCATTCTTTGACCATCCTTCATTGTGTGATTTTTGATTGTGTGAATATTCTGGGCTTACATCCATATATACGGAAAGCTTGTCATTGCCTATCTCAAGCTTACCCCATGTAGCGCCCCAATACAGAGGATAGTCGTTTCGCAGTCCATATTCATAGAAAGAATAATATGTCTTTTGTGGTTTAAGATGAATATTAAGTATTCGTTTAACTCCTTTCTTCAGATACTTTGCGCTTACAATATCATTAATCTCTACATAGTCTATTCTCTTAGGGTCTATAGGTGCTATGCCTGAGTTTACCTGCATGCCGTCAACAAGAACCATAAGTGGTTGTCCGTCAGTGGATGATACGGTCTGTGTTATATTGTTGCTTAGCAGTTCCGGTATTTCCTGCAATGCCTTGAACGGGTTTCCGCAATTCTGTGCTGCCTTTGAAAGGTAATATATGTGTCCGTTTGCAGTTGTCAAGCGCGGGCGTTCCGATATTATAACTACGGAATCAAGCATTTTTGAATCTTCTTTCAGCATAAAGTTTTTCTCTGCGTTATTTTCAATCAGTATGCTATCTTCTATTGGAGCATAGCCAAGTAGAGATACTTCCACGTTATACGTACCATTGGATAAATTCTTTATCATGAAGTGTCCTGTAGAATCAGCAGATGCAAAAGCAATAGCGTTGCTGTCTGCGGACAATATTATCTGAGCTCCACCAAGTGGAGAATTATCAGTGTCAATGATGTTTCCTGAGATAGTGACTTGTGAATGTACTTCTATTAAAGAACAAACAATAAAGATGATAGCCAACAAGATTCTCTTTGTTACTGCAATTCCTGAATTTAGTCTTATAAATGTTCTTGATTTCATATAGCTTTATCTTTATGTAATTTTTGTGAATGCTTACTATCTATACGTATTTAACTATTAAATATCAACAGACACTAATTGCTATTTACGGTTTATTAACAGTATATGCGATGTAAATCTTACGCTTATATACCTTGTTTTTTTGTTGGTAAAAGTACATAATTTAAGACTACAGTAGCAGATTTAAGCCAAGAAATAATTCGCTTACGCGCACCTTTTCTCGCCATGGCAATTATTGAACAAGTTCATCATTGCTCATTTGGCTTAACGAAAAGGCTCACAAAAAGTTCACAACTTACGTATCTTGTTGGCTGTAAGCGTTTTAATTACTTGCAACGAATCATACATTAAACGTAAAGTTGTGATATATAACCTATAAAAATGTTGT
>JAUNIZ010000308.1 GCA_030523165.1 Prevotellaceae bacterium | reverse complement strand
GCAAAAGTAATAAAATCAGCCGTATATCTGACAGAAAAAGCATAATTTAACAACTTTATTTAAAGAAACTTCATGAAAGAAAGGGTTTATAAACTAATGTTTATGGCTTCAAGAATGAGCATTGCCTCATTATAACAGGTATGCTACACGACAGAACAGCCACGCCGTCAAACATGACAGATAAAAATACTTAAAAGTGTATTAAAAGCGAATAAAAATTATATTTAGAAATAAAACTCATAAAAATTGTTTCATTTTATTTGTTTTTCTCCCGAAAATGTTTATCTTTGCATCCGCTAAAACAAAGCATACCATTGAAACATTTTTGATTTTATATATAAATAAAGGAAATAGAAATTATGAATGCAGCTAAAGTAGTGGAGAATCTCATGCAGAGATTCCCGAATGAGCCTGAGTACATTCAGGCAGTGAGTCAGGTATTAGGTACTATTGAGGAGGAATACAACAAGCATCCTGAATTTGACAGAGCAAACCTTATAGAGCGCCTTTGCATACCAGACCGCGTTATCGAATTCCGCGTTTCTTGGGTAGACGACAAGGGCAACGTGCAGACAAACATGGGTTACCGTGTGCAGCACAACAACGTGATTGGCCCTTACAAGGGAGGTTTGCGTTTCCACAACTCTGTTAACCTCGGTATCTTGAAGTTCCTTGCGTTTGAGCAGACTTTCAAGAACTCTCTTACAACATTGCCTATGGGTGGCGCAAAGGGTGGTTCTGACTTCTCTCCTCGCGGCAAGAGCGATGCAGAGGTTATGCGTTTCTGCCAGGCTTTCATGTCTGAGCTCTATCGCCATATCGGTCCTGACGTTGACGTTCCTGCTGGCGACATCGGTGTAGGTGGTCGTGAAGTGGCTTACATGTTCGGCATGTACAAGAAGCTTACACACGAGTGGAGCGGCATACTTACAGGCAAGGGCATCCAGTTCGGTGGTTCTCTCATTCGCCCTGAGGCTACAGGCTACGGCAACGTTTACTTCCTGCTCAATATGCTCAAGACACGCAACATCGACATCAAGGGCAAGACAGTCCTCGTAAGCGGTTCAGGTAACGTTGCTCAGTACACTATCGAGAAGTGTATCGAACTTGGAGCAAAGGTTGTTACATGTTCTGACTCTGACGGCTATATCTATGACCCGGACGGAATCACACGCGAGAAGCTTGACTACATCATGGAACTCAAGAACGTTGAGCGTGGCCGTATCCGTGAATATGCAGAAACTTACGGCGTGAAATACGTTGAGGGCGCTAAGCCTTGGTTCGAGAAGGCAGACATCGCTCTTCCTTCTGCTACACAGAACGAAATCAACGAGGAAGCTGCCAAGGCTCTTGTTGCAAACGGCGTATTCGCAGTGAGCGAGGGTGCTAACATGCCTTCTACTCCTGAAGCAATCAAGGTGTTCCAAGACGCAAAGATTCTCTACTCTCCTGGCAAGGCTGCCAACGCTGGAGGTGTGGCTGTATCAGGTCTTGAAATGAGCCAGAACTCTGAACGTCTAAGCTGGAGCCGTGAGGAAGTTGACGCTAAGCTTCATGACATCATGAACGACATTCACGACAACTGCGTGAAGTATGGAACTGAGCCTGACGGTTATATCAACTACGTAAAGGGTGCCAACGTCGCTGGTTTCCTGAAGGTAGCAAAGGGCATGATGGCACAGGGTATAGTTTAAGTTTACTCTTTTTCTATCATTTATAAAAGGCGTGAAGATACTTCTCTTCACGTTTTTTTATGCTTGTATGCCTATATGTTCAGTTGCCTAATTGCTCCTTCTGTATTCCAAATGTGTCTTGCCCGTTTTCTTCTTGAACAGACGGTTGAAGTATTGAGGATATTCAAAGCCTCTCAGTAGTTGCGCGCTGTGTGAATTTCAGATTGCTTTAGTCATAGGCCTCTGGCCTCAGTCATTCATCGTTCACAATGCAAAATTAAGAATAATATTTCATATCTCCAAATTTCAAGAGTCGCTAAGTAGTTAAAGTATGTTAAGAATATAAGATATCTTGCATTTAGCTAATTTATAACTATATTACATGTGTATTTATGGATATATACAAAGCAATCACGTCACCAAAGGTGGCGAACATTTATAACCGCATGCGAGCGATAGCGTGGCTTGCGGAATTAATGACAGCCTGTCTTTTACCGTCCCTGAAAGGGGCGAACTTCTGTAACTGAGGGTGAGCGATAGCGTAACCCTCAGATTGCGAAGCATACATAACTGCTGGTCTACGACCTGCAGACACACTATCTCATTTCTCCGCAGGTCTGCGACCAGACGGTTACATGAAGTTCGCCACCCTTCGGGTGCACTTCAATTCATTCTATCCTACGGTCACGCTATCGCTTACCGCAGGTTAAGGAGGTTTGCCCCCTTCGGGGACAGTAATTGACCGACATAGATTATGAAGGTGATTCCCGTCACCGAAAGGGCACAAGCCGTTTGTACATTGTCATCTCTATGCTTTCGCGCGCGAAAAGAATATTTTTCGTCTGCAGAAAGCTATGCTTTGTTTTCCGTCGCGCGCGGCGCGCTATTTGTATTGATGTGTTTTAGAGATTTTCTTTTGCAAATATGTGAGTGTGTTGGTTGAAAAAATTAAACTGATATTCTGATATTGATATCGATGGTTGTATACTGAATCAGTAAACGCAAAAAAAAGTCTACCTAAATCAGTCAAGAAAACGATAATAAAACGATAACAATATCAGAATATCAGAATATCAGTTTGTTTTTTGAATTATCCAAAATG